>JBKQOO010000063.1:0-8748 GCA_052145475.1 Solirubrobacteraceae bacterium | reverse complement strand
GCACTACCCGGCGGGTGGACAGGGCCTCAGCCTCGGTGTCCAGGACGCCGTCAACCTGGGATGGAAGCTGGCCCAGGTGGTCAACGGGACCTCCCCGGAGCTCCTCCTGGATTCCTATCAGCAGGAGCGCCACCCGGTCGCCGCCCGCACGCTTCGGCACACGATGGCGCTGACCGCGGTGCAGCGCCAGGACGAGCGCACCAAGGCTCTCGTCGAGGTGGTGTCGGAGCTGGCGATGATGGACGAGCCTCGCAAACGGCTGGCCGGGATCCTCTCGGGACTGGACGTCCGCTACGAGCTGGGCGAGGGACATCCGCTGCTCGGACGCCGCATGCCCGACCTGGACCTCGTGAGCGCCGACGGGCCGCTGCGGGTCTTCGAGCTGCTTCACGACGCGAGGCCGGTGCTTCTCAACCTCGGCGAGCCCGGCAGCTTTGACATCGCCCCGTGGGAAGATCGCGTCCAGCTGATCGACGCCGAATGTGACGGCCCGTGGGAGCTTCCGGTAGTCGGTGCAGTCGCCGCCCCCAGCGCCATGTTGATTCGGCCCGACGGGTACGTCGCCTGGGTCGGAGAGCCAGCGGATCCCGGGCTCACCAACGCGCTGAGCACCTGGTTCGGAGCGCCGAGTCTGGCGTAGCGCAGCCGCGTCCAAGAACGCCCGTCAGACCGGGACCGTCACGACTTCTCACCTCCGAACAGGATCTTCGCGAACTCGCCCGCAGTCTCGGTGCGGGCCCAATCGCGTTGCAGCTCGCAGATCACCTGGACCCAGCTGGTCGGCCTGGCTCCGGCCTGCACGAGCCGCGCGAGCGCTGTCCGGTGTGCCTTGAGCGACGTCCCCCCCACCGCGTCAACGACGGGATAGGTCTCATACCCGTCTCGCATCGCGTCGAGCGACGGGAATGTCGGGCAGGCCTCGGTCCACAATGCGGTCATGATCAGCTTCTTGCGGCCGGTTGCCAGCACGGCCCGATGGAACTCGACGTCCTCCCACGCGTTGATCGTCGGGGTGTGAGGAGATGGTCGGTCTTTGGGTCTCGCACCGGCTGACTGGTCATTTATCTACCTCCGCTGGAGGGGACGTTCGTCGTTTGCAACTCACCCACACGCCGGCACTTCGGCTATCGCCTCGGGCCGAAAGCCTCAGTCATGCGGACCTCCAATAGCTTCTTCACGAGTTTCTTCGGCAACGGCGCGTCGACGGGGAAGTGGAGGGCACCCTTGGTCTTCGTGTACCCCTCGGTCTCCGCGCCGAGCTGTGCGATCACGGAGCCGCTGTGGGGCAGGTAGCTCAGATGGCGGTTGAAGGCCGCGAAACCGGCGATGGTCTTACCGCGGAGCTTGAACGCCGGCACACCGTAGGAGATGCACTGCTCCGCGTCTGGGACGATCGCGACGATCGTGTCGCGCAACTGGGCGAGCGTCGCTCTCTTGGGCTCATCGAGAGTGCCGAGATACCGATCTATCTCGCCCGTGGACACAGGGCCATTCTGGACGCCGGCGCCGAGTCGGTCAAGGTAGCCGGGACCTCCCGGCGTGCGGTCGAGCGTGGCCGGCTGCGAGCATGACAGCCCCCACGAGCAGACAAGCGAACGCCCTCAACGCGGCATCCCGTCCTCTCGACGGCCGCTGGCCATCGTCGACGCGCGGGCCAATGTCCGGTTCGCAGGCCACATGCCGCGGTGAAGCATCTCACGCGCCCGGGCACGAATCTCGGGCGCATACCGGACGGCAGGTTGCCTGCTCGACACCGTCGCGCGCGAACGAGCCGCTATTGCCTGCTCAGGGAGCGTTCCGCCATCCCGCTGTTCTCGACGATCAGGTAGACGAAGACGCCGAAGAAAGGCAGCACGACAATGAAGATGATCCACAGCACCTTGGTCCATCCGGACTCGTCGCGGCGGCGGAAGATGTCGGCGAACACGACGAACAGGAGGTAGAGCCAGATCACGAGCCCCACGAAGATGAACAGCGTCCACAAGACTTCGAGGAACGGGTAGCTGGATGCGAGGATCATGATGCCTCCCTTGTCGATCGGCCGGGGAAGGTAGTGGTGCGGCTCCCCGGACCGTTGCGGGTTCTTTGCACACTTCGGCGGAGCCGTTCTTGGGGCGCGAGCGTCAGCACGGGCCGCCCCCTCGGCACCCGACCTCTGCAGCCCACCGGGGGCGCATCAGCGGCTCGCCCGCCGCCGCGAGCGCCGTCGCACGCCGCACACCGACACGGGACTCAGAGGCCGACCGATCGGGTCTATGAACAGTGAGCAAGGGCCCGTCGCGTTCGGCATCTCGCCTTCGAGCACATCTACGTTGTAGGTGAGCGTCTCGCCGTCCAAGCTCGGGTTCGTGAGCGTGACCACCACGTCCTCGGGCGTCTCGTCCTGGGATGCGAGGAACGACAGCACAGCGTTCGGTGGATCCTCGAGGAAGCTGTTATCCCCATCTCCCCAGCCTTCCACGAACTGTGCGGAGGTGAGATGGCCGACGATGCGCTCGGGGCGGTCAGAGAACATCAGCGTTGAGGGTGCCAGCCCCTGCAACGTCATCGAGCCGTTGCCACTCGTCACCCCCTCGGCACTTTGGACATACAGCGCCTCGAACTCGTCGGACTGAACTGTCGGTTCTGGTGACACTTGGATCTCCTGGTTCGTTGATTTGGCGGCCACGCCCTCAGCGGTCTGCCGTGTTCGGCCTGGTCCGCTGAGCCTGGCTTTCCGGCCCGGCCTCGAGCTCGGCCGCCCCTTCCCACCACGTAATCTGGCGCGACATGCTTGGATCACTCCGCGGGCCTACAGCCCTGTCTCGGCGGTGATGCGACCGCTCTTTACGGCCGCGCTCAGGGCCTCGTAGTCGCTTTCGTTTTGCTCGGCATAGGCGCTGGAGAACTCCACGAGCGCGCGGTCAAAGGCATCGCTCTTGCCGAGGTAGGCGGCGATCGCGATGCGGTCACCGCTACGGGCGTGCGCGCGGGCGAGCGTCCAGCCGCAGAGCCTGCCGTAGGCGCCCATGCCCTTGGGGACCATCTGTTCGGTTTCCGCCGAGCCCTTCCAGTCCTTCAGCTGACGCCCGTAGAAGTCACGCTGCTGGCCGTCGAGCCCCTCCTCGACGTGCAGCCAGCCCAGGAAGATGTCACTCGAGGCTTGCATCAGGCGCTGCCCGGTGACGACCCGCTCGCCGTGGTTCTCAAACTCGCTCGGCTCGACGAACTCCTCGAGCACCGAGGCCTCGGCCTCCTTCATCTGCAGGAACAGCGGATCCTGCCCATCACGGCCGAGCAGAAGCGCGATCCAGGCGCGCGTCCCTACGCTTCCCACGCCGACGACTTTGCGCGCGAAATCGGTCAGTCGGAACTCCTCGAGCAGCACGCGCCGGTCGTGCTCCAGCGTCTCGCGATAGGAGCGCAACAGTTCGTGCAGCCCGTCGAACATTTCCTCGCGTTCGCTGCCCTGGGCCAGGTCCTCGATCGGCACGATCAACGGCGGTTCGTCGATGATCCGCGGCTCACCGTCCACCACGCGCGTCAGTTTGGAGAAGGCCGTCATGCTGTCCTTGGTGCGCGCCTTGGCGAGGTTCTTTTCGGTTCGCTTGACCTGCTTGGGCTTGAACTGCGAACCGAATTCCGCCAGTACACTTTCGATGTCCAGGTGGGCATACCAGACGTCGAGGTTCTTCATTGCGGCGAAGCCCGCCATCGCGGTGCGGTAGGACCCGACGGTGTCCAGCACGATCCGCTCCTGATCCTTGGCGGAAAAGTCGTTGTAGCGGGCCGCGATCAGCATGCTCACGGCCAGGCGCTTGACGTCCCACTCCCACGGCCCGGGGAGCGTCTCGTCGAAATCGTTGACGTCGAACACCAGTCGCCGCTCGGGCGAGGCGAACACGCCGAAGTTCGACAGGTGCGCATCGCCGCAGCACTGCACCTGAAGGCCCGAGCGTGGCGTAGTCGCCAGGTCACTGGCCATGATCAGCGCGGCTCCCCTGTAGAACGTGAACGGGGAGACCAGCATGCGCCCGTAGCGGATCGGCACGAGCTCAGGCACGCGCGTCTTTGCCTGACGTTCGAGCAGCTTGACGGGGTCCGTGCGGCGGCGCGGGGGCTCGTAGTCGGCGTGGCTTGAGCGCGGCACTTCGGCCCGTGCCGCCTTGCCATGCGCCACGCGCTCGGCGACGCTCAGGTGTACCACCGCGACCGCACCGTTCCCCTTCGCTCGGGCCGAGCCCGACCTGCCGTCACCGCTGGTCGGCAGCCCCGCCTTTGGCGGGCTTGACACTGAGGATGTGGGCGAAGACATCGGCTACCCCCTGGGGGTCGTTGAGGCGGCCGGCGCACCCGGGCGAAGCCAATCGGCCTGGGGCGCCTACGCCGGCGAGCATCGCCTCAGGAAGGGCTCGCCTACTTCCTCTAGTGTGTCGGCGGGCGATCGGATCACTCGCTTTCGAGCCCGGAGCGGAGCTTCTTCAGCCCGAGCCGCATCCTGCCCTTGACGGTGCCCGGCGGGAGGGACAGCCGCAGCGCAATCTGCCTGTGCGTCAATCCCTCGAAGAACGCGAGGCGAATGACCTCTCGCTGCGCGTCCGGGAGGCGCAGGATTAGCTGCTCGAGCGCGGCCGCCTCGGCGTGGGACTCGGCGTCGCTGGGCACATCATCGCCCGCAGGCTGCGCCTCCAGCCGCTTCATCCGCTCGTCGCCGGCTAGGCCGGATGTTCGCCGCTGGGCGAGATACATGGCCCGGTAGCGCACAATGCTCATAGCCCAGGTGAGGACTGGTCCGCGCTCAGGCCGGTAGCTCGCCCGCGAGGACCACATCGAGACGAAGGCGTCCTGCACGGCGTCCTCTGCGCAGTCGCGATCATGGCACGTGGCGATAGCCGTCCGGTACGCGCGGCGTCGAAAGCGGCGATACAGCCTCCCCAACGCAACGCGACTCCCATACTGGATCTCCCGCATCAGTGCAGCATCGCTGGGTTCGGCACATATCAGCGTCATGAGACGACCGAATGCTCGACCGATCCGCGGGATATCGGAACGGGGATTAGCCGCGCTGATCGCGGGATAACCACGGGTCGTCGGGGCGGCGAGCTCTTGGCCGGCCCCAGTGATCGCCTCGCCCGTCGGCCCCATCGACGCACCCGATCTGGTTCGCGGGCAGCATCCCGGCGATGAGTCCCAGAGGCTGCGCAGCGGGTGCGCGGCACCTTCGGGCACGGGGAGCCCTGCGTTGCCCAGCGGTCCGGCGCAGATGGCTCGGTCATCCCGTCCCTTCGTCCAGACGAGGAACCAGGCGGACCACCACGAGGTGATGACGCCCGAATAGCCGAGCTGGTTCCCGTCGCTCGGCTTACATCGCTCCGATGGGTCCGAATCGCGAGATCGAGACACGCCGCGCAGTCGACAACCCCAGGCGCCTGGCCTCCGGTTGGCCTTTCCGAGCAATGTGTGATCCAAAACCGGGCGAGGGCGCTAACCATTGCGGATGAGGGTCGCCGTGGTGCGGCTCACCAGAGGATCAAGCATGGAGAGCTAGCCAGGATGTCGAAGGTGAATCCTCCGTCGGGCTGCGAGGAGCTCACGCGCGAGATCTCGGCCGCGATGGTCGCGCTCTACGCTGAGGTCTACGGTCACGACCGGACAACGGCGAGCACCTTCATCAACGGCGATGTCGTGGTGTGCATCCTCGAGGACATCCTCAGCTGCGCAGAGCAGGAGCTCGTCGCCGCCGGTGGCGCAAACGAGGTCATCGAGGGACGCGTCGCTTTCCAGGCTGATCGCAAGGACGCGTTCAGCGCTGCGGTCGAGCGGCTCACGGAACGCCGGGTCGTCGCATTCCTTAGCGCCAATCAGTCCTCACCAGGCATCGCGTGCGAGCTCTTCTTTCTCGAGCCCGTGCGCGCGACGTCCTAACGCTGTTTTCGAGCATCCGTCGAGTGATCCAAACACGACCCACTGAACTAGTGGTTAGGACAGGCGCGTACCCGGGCTCTGGGCGATGTTTACCGGGCCCGCTGTTCGTTGCGTTGGGCTCGCTTCGAAGCCGAGCGCGGCTTGAAACGCTCGGTCGCGCCCGACAGTTGTCAGAACAACCCTTGGATTGGAGATCGGATGAGCGACAGATCAGAACTCGTCGATGAAGCAACCTATATAGGTGCTGCAGGCCGTGGCGTGCGCACCCCGGTGCGATCATGAGCCCCGCCAAGGCGACCAAGGCCAAGCCGGCCGTCAGCAAACGTGCGCGGGCTGTCAAGAGCAACGGTGTTGCCCAGAGCGCACCTGTTGCCAACGGCGCGGGTGTCGCTGCCAGCAATGGCCGAGCCCCCGCTCAGAGCTCGGCGATGCGCTCGCCCTTCCCGGCGATCGCCGACTACGGATTCCTGTCGGACTGTCACACCGGCGCCCTGGTCGCGCCCGACGGGTCGATCGACTGGCTGTGCGTGCCCCGCTTCGACGCTCAAAGCGTGTTCGGCGCGCTGCTCGACCGCCAGGCGGGCTCCTTTCGCTTTGGGCCCTTCAACGTCAACGTGCCCTCAGCGCGCATCTACGAGCCAGGGACAAACATCCTGATGACCACGTGGAAGACCCCGACCGGCTGGGCGATCGTCCGCGACGCCCTCATCATGGGGCCTCGCCGTCACGAGGATCTAGTCACGCCGCACACGCGGCCGCCGGCGGACGAAGACGCTCAGCACATGCTCGTGCGCGTCGGGATGTGCCTGAGCGGCGAAGTTGACTTCGAGCTGATCTGCGAGCCGGTTTTCGACTACGGGAGGGTCCCCCCGGAATGGACGGTCGCCCAAGAGGGCCACAGAGCGGACGCGAGTGCCGAGGAGCTGACAATACGACTGCAGACCGACATGGCGCTCGGGCGCGAGCGCGATCGCGTGAGGGCTCGCCATGTTCTCAAGCAGGGTGAGCAGATCTACTGCGCGCTGTCCTGGGCCGAGCAGCTAGCCGCTCCGAAGGACATCGATGAGGCGAACGAGCAAATGGCCGCCACTGCGCGTTTCTGGCGTAACTGGCTGGGAGGTGCGCGGATTCCCGACCATCGCTGGCGCGATCCGATCCAGCGCTCGGCGCTCGCGATGAAGGGACTCACATACATGCCGACCGGCTCGACCGTCGCCGCGCTGACGACGTCCCTGCCCGAGACGCCCGGTGGCGCGCGCAACTGGGACTACCGGTACACGTGGTTGCGCGACTCGACCTTCACGCTGCAGGCTCTGCACTTCCTGAACCTCGATTGGGAGGCCGAGGAGTACATGGCGTTCCTCGCCGACGTCGAGTGCAACAAGGACGGGTCGCTGCAGATCATGTACGGGATCGACGGGCGGCGCGACCTCCCCGAGACCCTGCGCGATGACCTCACCGGCTACGCTGGCGCGAGCCCCGTGCGGATCGGAAACGGCGCTTATGACCAGCGCCAGAACGACGTTTACGGCCATGCTTTGGACTCGATCCTGCTGCATGCCCGCCACAGCAAACGGCTACCCCGGGAGCTGTGGCCGATCGTCCAGGCACAGGCGGCATGCGCAAGCGATATCTGGCGTCAGCCCGACCAGGGCATCTGGGAGGCTCGTGGCAAGCCGCAACAGTACGTCTCCTCGAAGCTCATGTGTTGGGTGGCGATGGACCGCGCCTCCAAGCTCGCGGCGCTGCGAGGCGACGCCGAGCTCGAGGCCACTTGGAGGGCCACCGCCGAGGAGATCAAGAAGGACATCCTCAGTCACGGGCTCACTGCGCAGGGTGTCCTGCGCCAGCACTATGACACCGATGCGCTCGACGCCTCCAGCCTGCTGGCGGCGATCTTCGGCTTCCTGCCCGCCGACGACGAGCGCCTGCGCGCGAGCGTGCTCGCGATCGCCGAAGACCTCACCGAAGACGGATTCGTTTTGAGATATCGCACCGGTGAAACCGAAGACGGCATGTCCGGCAAGGAGGGCAGCTTCCTGATCTGCTCGTTCTGGCTGGTCTCGGGCCTGTCCGTGATCGGTGAGCAGCAGCGTGCCACCGACCTGATGGAAAAGCTCCTGCGTATCGCCTCCCCGCTCGGACTCTACGCCGAGGAGTTCGACACGAGCACGGCGCACTTCCTCGGCAACTTCCCCCAGGCCTTCTCCCACCTCGCGCTGATCGAGGCCGCGGGGCGCATCATCCTCACCGAGAGGCTGCAGGAGGCCTGATGAGCTCAGGCGAGGTGCTTCGCATCGCGCCCGAGCCGCCGAACGGCTCCGTGCTCGCAGGCTGGCCGAGGGAGTGATCCAAGGATGCCCGGGCCGACTAACCCATGTGGGCGGTGTCGTCGCTCGAGGCGTGATGCCCCCGCAGGTCGAGAAACACAAATCAAGCCCGAACTGGAGATCAAATGAGCGACAAACCCGTCTTCATATACGCCGCGACCTACGCCGACCCCGCCGGCGCGGAAGCGGACTACGACGTCCTTCTCGAACTGCACGCGGCGAAGCTCGTAGGCACCTACGACGTCGCCTTGGTCACCAAGGATTCGAACGGCAAGGTCCACGTCGAGAGGCACGAGAAGCCCACCCAGCACGGCGCGTGGGGGGGCATCGCCGTCGGAGCGGCGGTCGGGGTCGTGGCCGCGCCAGCGGTGATCCCGGCGGCATTGCTCGGCGGCGTCATCGGCGGCCTCGGCGGACACTTCAAAAAGGGCATTTCAAAGGCCGATGCCAAGGAACTGGGCGACCTGATCGAGGCGGGAGAGGCGACGCTGCTCGTGATCGGCGAATCGCGCCT
>JBKQOO010000062.1:0-11443 GCA_052145475.1 Solirubrobacteraceae bacterium | reverse complement strand
CGAGCGCAGCGCGTCGAGCTCGTCGATCAGCACGCGTGGGTCGATCACCACGCCGTTGCCGATCACGCAGCGCTTGCCCGGGTAGAGGATCCCCGAGGGGATCAGGTGCAGCTTCCACTCCTGATCGCCGCGGACGATCGTGTGCCCGGCGTTGTTGCCGCCCTGAAAGCGGACCACAGCGTCGGCGTGCTCGGCCAGCAGGTCGGTGATCTTGCCCTTGCCCTCATCGCCCCACTGGGCGCCGACTATGACTATTCCCGGCATGAGCAGTGGAGTTTAGGGCGGCTCGCCCCGCGAACCCGGGGCGCGGCGGGTGTCAGCCGGGGCGGGCGGCCGGGGTCGATCGCTCCGGGCGGATCTCCAGGCGCTTGTCCTCGCCGAACAGCGGGATCAGATCGCCACAGATCTCCACGAGCCGCGAGACCGTGCGTGCGCCGAGGCGCTCGGACAGCTCGTCCGGCATCAGGTTCGTGGTCGCCACGATCGCCCGTTCGGACTCGTAGCGCGCGTTGACGATCGAGTACAGCTGCTCGAGCACCCAGTCGGTCGTGTTCTCCGCGCCCAGATCGTCGACGTGGAGGAGGTCGACGGCGGTCAGGCGATCGATCAGGTCGAGCTTGCCCCCCGGAGACTCCATCGACTCGCGCAGCAGGTTGAGCAGGCGCGGCAGCGAGTAGATCGCGACCGAGCGTCCCGCATCGAGCGCCGAGGCCGAGACGAGCATCGCCAGCGTCGTCTTGCCCGTGCCGACGTCACCCTGGATCCACAGCCCGCGCCCCCGGTCGACGTTCTCGCCGATCGACCGCACATAACGGCGCACCGCTCCGATCTGGTCGGGCGCCGTCCTTGCGATGTCGCTGACCGGGGGGCGGTCGAAGGAGACGCCGCGGTAGCGGCGGGGGATCCGTCCCTCGAGGCTGCGCGTCCGGGCGCTGGCGATGCGCCCCGCCCGGCAGCCGCAGTCGCTGGCCGTGTTCGTCTCCTCCTCGACGATGAAGCCGCTGCCGTCGCAGCGCCCCAGCGGGCAGGGCCCGCGTGTGAGATCGCCGGCGCCGATCCCCCTCCGAGCCTGGATCGTCTCCTCGAAGGGTCCGGAGACCTCCGCCAACCGCTCGTCGCTCACTGCGTGTAGCGCTCCCCGGCGTAGTTCATGAACTTCGGGTACTCCTTCTGGAAGGTCAGCGTCACTTTGCCGACCGCGCCGTTGCGGTGCTTGGCGATGATCAGGTCAGCCTCTCCCGGGCGCTCGGAGTCCTCGTCGTAGTACTCGTCCCGGTAGATGAACATCACCAGGTCGGAGTCCTGCTCGAGGTTCCCGCTCTCGCGCAGGTCAGAGAGCTGGGGCACCTTGGGCGAGCGGGTCTCGACGGCGCGGCTGAGCTGGGACAGTGCGATCACCGGCACACCCAGCTCGCGGGCCAGGATCTTCAGACCACGACTCAGCTCGCCGACGGCCGTCACGCGACTGTCGTAACGGCTGTCCGTGCGCATCAGCTGCAGGTAGTCGACGATGATCAGCCCCAGGCCTCCCTCGCACTGGCTGTGCAGCCTGCGCGCCTTCGCGCGGATCTCGAGCATGCCGACGTCGCTCGAGTCGTCGACCCACAGCGGGGACGCCGCCAGGCGCTGACTGGCGCCGAGGATCTTCGGCCAGCGCTGCTCGGCCACCCTTCCCTTGCGCAGCTCCTCACCCTTGATCCGGGCCTGCGAGGCGACGAAGCGCTGGGCCAGCTCGGCCTCGGCCATCTCCAGCGAGAACAGGGCGACCGGCCTGCCGTGCTCGACCGCGGCGTTCTCGGCGATGTTGCAGACCAGCGCGCTCTTGCCCATCGCCGGGCGCGCCGCGATGATGATCAGGTTCCCCGGCTGGAAGCCGCCGGTGATCTCGTCGAGGTCCTTGAAGCCCGACGGCGTTCCCGTCAGCGAAGTGCCCTCGAGCGAGAGCCTGTGCAGCTTGTCCAGCTCCTCGTGGAGCACGTCCTCGATTGCCCGGAAGTCCTGCTGGCGGTCGTCCCGCGCGACCTCCAGCATCGCCTTCTCCGCCTGCTCGACCAGCTCTCGCGGCGGCGCCTCGTGGCCCAGCACGCTCTCCTGGATCCCGTAGGAGGTCGCCAGCAGCCGCCGCAGCAGCGCGTTCTCGCGCACGATCTGCGCATAGCGCCGGGCGTGGCCCGCCGCCGGCACGACGCCCGTCAGTTCGTCGACCGTGGCCTGGCCGCCGACGTCCTGGAGCTTTCCCATCTGGCGCAGGCGGTCGGTCACCGTCAGGACGTCGACCGGCTCGCTCTCGTTGTAGAGGGCGAGCATTGCCTCGTAGACGATCGCGTGGCGCTCGCGGTAGAAGTCGTCGGGCCTGAGCCCCTCCTCGATCACCAGCGCGTAGAGCGAGCGGTCCGAGAGCAGGATCGCGCCCAGCACCGACTGCTCGGCATCGAGGTTGTGCGGGGGCGTGATGACCCCGCCCGGGGGAGCCTTCGCGGTGCCGTTGGCTGTCGAGGCGGCGCTCATCCGTCGGGCGAGTTTAGGGTCGGGCCGGGCCGGGTCCGACCGTCGTTTCCGCAAATCGCGACAGTAAAAGCTGGCTGGCTCGGGCAACTATGTCTCCAGAGCGCGTACCCGGTTCTGGGGGCATTTTGGGGCATCCACACGGAGTGTGGCGGTGGCCCCGGATCGAACGCACGTTCCCTTGCAGACGGGGGCGATTCTGACCCTGAACATGAACGGGGGCGGCGCTAGATGCCCCCGTCCCGGGAGGACTGGATCGCGTCGCTGGACCCCGGCGTTGCTCGCTACGTCTACGGCACGGGCTACCCGTCCGGGCGGTACGGCGAATCTGGACCGTTGATGAGGATGGGCATCCTCACGGGCCGTACTGGGAATTGGCGTTCTGGCCCGACTATCGCCCCTCGCGGTCGAGGCGCTTGCATTCATCGCAGAGCGGCCGACCCTCCGCGCCCGGTCTGCGGTGCTCTAGCGCGATTCGCTCGCCGTCTTTGCACAGGGCGTTGTCGTGATGAACGTTTCGGTGGTGGGGCGTGTACTCAAGCGAGGTCGTGTGGAACGGCGGGATTTTCGGCATGTCCCCCTCCTCATGGGTTGCCGCCTGGGCAACGCCCGACGGCCGGGACAGCATGGCACCTCTGGACGCTGCTGGCTGCCCCCGCTCAGGGTGCGCGCATGGATAAGACGCACGCTGTTTGGGCCGGTGGGGGTCGCCCTGATGGGCGTGGGAGCGGTTGGCGTCGTGGGGTATAAGCCGGGGTCCGGCCTCGGGGGGCGGCGGCCGAGCGGGGCTATTTCTTGGCGACGACCATGGTCTTGATCGTCGCGGTCACACCGTCGACCACCTCGACCACGACCATGTAGGTCCCGACGTTCTTGATCGGCTCGGGCATGTGCACGTTGCGCTTGTCGATCCGCAGCCCTCGTGCTTCGCGGATCGCGCCGGCTATGTCCTGTGTCGTGACCGAGCCGAACAGCCTCCCGTCCGCGCCCGCCTGCTGCGGGATCGTGAGCACGATGCGGTTCAGCAGGTTGACGTTCTCCTGGGCTTTCTCGACCGCCTCCCTGGCAGCCCGCTCGGCCGCAGCCTGGCGCTGGCGGACAGTCTCGATCGCGCCCTTGGTCGCGGGCTGGGCGAGCTTGCGCGGGATCAGGTAGTTGCGCAGGTAGCCCTTGGAGACGTCGACCACGTTGCCCTGCTCGCCGAGCTCGTCGACGTCTTTGAGAAGGATCGCCTCAGGCATTGCCGCCTCCTAGTCGCGATCGCGTCCGCGCCGGGGCCCGTCCTCGCGGCCGCCCTCGTTCACGTAGGGCAGCAGCGCCAGCTCGCGAGCCCGCTTGACCGCGCGCGCGATCTGCACCTGGTGGCGACGACAGGAGCCCGTGATCCGGCGTGAGCGGATCTTGCCCTTCTCGGAGATGAACTTGCGCAGCGAGGCGACGTCCTTGTAATCGACCTGCTCGACCTTGTCCTTGCAGTGCTGGCAGGACTTGCGCCGGCCGCTGCCCGGTCCGCCCCGCTTGTCACGCCGGCGAACCGGCTTGCCGCGACCGCGCGCCTTGGCCATCAGGATTCACCGTGGCCGCCGCGCGGGCGTCCGGGACGGGATGTACTCGAAAACACTAAGACCTCGCTGTATGGCTAGAACGGAATGTCCTCGTCGGCCGCTGCGCCGCCGGCCGGTGCGGTCTGGAAATCCCCTTCGTCGACAGGGATGTCGCTGCCCTTCGAGCCCCCGTTTCCCGTGAATCCGCCCCCACCGGAGCCTTCTTCACGCGAGCCCAGGAACTGCACCGAGTCGGCAATGATATCGATCGTCTGCCGCTTCGCGCCGTCCTGGGTCTCCCACTCGCGCCAGTCGAGGCGCCCGTCGATCGCCACGGGGCGCCCCTTGGCCAGGTAGCGGGCGGCGTTCTCGCCCTGCGCGCCCCACACCTTGACGTTGAAGTAGTTGGGCTTGTCGACCCATTCGCCGCTGCTCTGATCCTTGCGCCGCGAGTTGCAGGCCACCCGCAGCTCGCAGACCGAGGTGCCGCTAGGCAGCGAGCGCAGCTCCGGGTCCGACGTCAGGTTTCCGGTCAGAACGACCCTGTTGATGTTGGTACCGGCCACGGCTCCTCTTCCTTTCGGCTTGTTCCTCGTCCGGTCCACGGACCTTCGGGCTGCATGAGCCCGGCGTCCGTCGAGTCTAGAGGCGAAGGCGGCTGCGCCTCGCGGCCGCCCCGGCGCCGATCCCGCTCATTGCGAGGATCGCTTGGGACGCGGCGAGGTGCGGAACACCTCGTCCCAGTAGGGGGCGCTGATGCCGAACCCACGCGTGTCGTCCTGGAAGTGATGGCGCATGTGCCGTTCTCGCAGCATCCTGCCGATCCGGCCGCGGGGCGTGAAGTGGTGGAGGTAGTAGTGCATCATGTCGTAGACCAGATAGCCGGTGAAGAAGCCCACGGCCAGACCGGGCGCGTACTTCGCGCCGACGATCAGGTAGAGCAGCCCGAACACGGCCGCACCCAGAGGCAGGCTCACGGCCGGGGGCATCACCAGCCGCATCGGGTCGTTGGGGTGGTCGTGGTGGACGCCGTGGATGATCCAGTGCAGGCGCGCGCCCAACCCGTCCTGGGGCTCGAAGTGGAAGACGAGCCTGTGCAGCCAGTACTCGAAAAGGGTCCACAGCGCGTAGCCGGCCAGTGCCAGGCCGATCGCGACCGGCAGGCTCACCCGCGACAGCGACCACGCCGCCATCAG
The DNA here is from genome assembly GCA_052145475.1 of Solirubrobacteraceae bacterium. GTDB lineage: Bacteria > Actinomycetota > Thermoleophilia > Solirubrobacterales > Solirubrobacteraceae > Palsa-744. The sequence goes on along the minus strand of JBKQOO010000062.1, from coordinate 6,198 downwards.
CACGATCGCCGGGAGGAAGATCAGCACGGGCACGGCGGGGTGGACCCGGGAGAGCGCGTCGAGCACCCGCGACTCGAACATCGGCGGCGAGGCTCGCAGCACGTCGCTCCTGCTGCCCGGGCCGTCCTTCATGTCCTCGGTCCAGTCCATCGCTCGACCGATCTTATTACGCCCTCGCCCCGCGGCGAAGCGGGGTTAGGCCTGCTCGGCGAGCGCCGGCTCGGGGTCGGGGGCCGCGGGCGGCTCGCCGGCCTGCTGCGCCGGCTCTCCCTCGGACGGCTCCGGGCGCCCGGCAGCGGCGCCGTGGCCCATGTCAGGCGGAGCGGGCACACCGGGCTTGAGCTTGATGATCCGGAAGCGCAGGACGCCGTCGGTGATCTTCAGCGTCCTGTCCAGCCCCTCGAGCAGCGCGGTCGCGCCGGGGTGGAACTGCAGCAGGTGGTATTCGGCCGTCGCGCGGCGCTCGATCGGGTAGGCCAGCGGCCGTTCGCCCCAGTCGTCGTGCCGCACCAGCTCGCCTTCGGACTCGATCGCGGCGCGCGTGTCGGCCACGATCTTGGCGCGCGTCTCCGCCTCGGCCTGCGGGTCGAGCAGCAGCATCAGGTCGTATATGGGAGGGGGCAGCGTCATGTGGCGCAGCGGAAAAGAGTAGCGGGTCGGCGGGGCCCTCGGCGGCGGGAGCGCTCCCCGACCCCGCCGCGGAGCGGTTGGGGGCTAGGCGCGGGCACGGGAGCGGCCCTTGGCGCGGATGTCGGCGAGCTGCTCGTCGATCCAGTCGCCGGGGTCGCGCGAGGTGACGATCTCGACGAGGCCCCGTGCCCGCCGCGCGCGCTCCTGCGGCGACATCGTCAGGGCCGCGTAGATCGAGTCGGCCAGCTCCTGGATGTCGAACGGGTTGACCGAGAGGGCATACTCGCCCAGCTCCTCGTGGGCGCCCGTGTTCTCCGAGAGGATCGATACGCCCTCGCGCTCGTTGACGATCGGCCCCTCCTTGGCGACCAGGTTCATGCCGTCGAACATCGCGTTGACCAGCAGCACGTCGTAGTGCTTGTAGGCCGCCATCGCCTCCTCGAGGTTGTCGCGCAGCTTCAGCTGGATCGGCATCCAGTCGGGCGTGCCGTGGCGGTGGTTGACCACCGCCACCAGCGCCTCGATCCGCTCGAGGTACTCGGCGTACTGGGGCACGTCGGTTCGCGACGGCATCATCTGTGCCAGGAAGGTGACGCGCTCGGTGAACTCGGGATGCTGCTCCAGGAACAGGTCGAAGGCGGAGAAGCCCCGGAGCACGTTCTTGCTGAGGTCGGCGCGGTCGACGCGCAGGATCAGGAAGTCGCGGCGGCGGCGCAGCAGCTCGCGCTCGAACTCGGCCACCCGCTCGCCCTGCGCGATCTGGCGGGTCGAGGCGTGGTCGATCGGCAGCGGGTAGGCGCGCACCCACACCTCGCGCTCGCCGAAGCGGACCACGCCGTGCGTGAAGTCGACATCGAGGTCCATCAGGTCGCGGCAGCACTGCAGGAAGTTGTGCCGGTAGGAGCGGGTGTGGAAGCCGATGATGTCGTTGGCCAGCAGTCCCGTGAAGATCTCCTCGCGGATCCGCGACGGCAGCACTCGCCACGCGTCCGGCTGTGTCCAGGGGATGTGGATGAAGTGGTGCAGGAAGACGTCGGGGCGAGCCCGCCGGACCAGGTCGGGCAGCGTGTAGAGGTGGTAGTCGTGGACCATCACGACCGGCTCCTCGGCGCGCTCCAGCTCTTCGACGACGGCCTTGGCCAGGTCCTCGTTGACGACGTTGTAGCCGAACTCGAACGCTTCGATCTCCTCGCGGCGGATGTCCGGCGCATTCGACAGGTCCCAGAGGTAGTGCTGGATGAACCACAGCATCGGGTTCGCGAACACGTTGTAGAAGCGGTCGTAGGCGTCCGGGTCGCTGACGACCAGGCGAACCTGGTACTCGCCGCCGCCGGGCGAGCGCACCGGGAAGGACTGCCCGCCGTGGTGGCGGGAGACCTCGGCGTCGTGCTCGTTCATCGCCGAGGCGATCCAGGTCACTTCGCGGTGCGAGGCCAGCCCGGTCAGCGCCGTGACGAGGCCGCCGGTCCCGCGCTGGACCTCGCCGCCGTCCTGGAACGTGACGGGCCCGCGGTTGCTCACCAGCACCAGCGGAGTCCGCTGTGCCGGCACGACGGTCATGCCTGCTGCAGCCGGTGGAAGATGCGCAGGTAGTCGCGCAGGTAGCGCGGCGTCAGGAACTTCTGTCGCACGAGCTCCTTGCCCCGCCTGCCGAGCGAGCGGCCCAGCTCTGGGTCGGCCAGGATCTCGAGCGTGCGCTCGGCGCACTGCTCGACGGTCGAGACGAGGAACCCCGTGACCCCGTCCTCGATCTGCAGCGGTATGCCGCCGACGTCGCCGCCGATGAACGGCCGGCCCTTCCAGATCGCCTCCGAGACGGTCAGCCCGAACCCCTCGCGAGTCGACTTCTGGATCAGCACGTCGGAGAGCGACTGGAAGGCATTGACCTCGATCGCGCCGACGTTGTTGAAGTTGTTGAGGATGTGCACGTCGGGGTCGCCGTCGGCGTGGGCGACCGTGGCGTTGAAGAAGTCCCAGCCCTCGGGGTCGTCGCTGGCCATCGAGCCGACCAGCGCGAGCTGCACCTCGGGCATCCTCTCCTTGACCTGGCGGTATGCGTCGATCACGCCGAGCGGGTCCTTCCAGGGGTCGAAGCGGGAGACCTGGCACATCAAGGGGCGATCGACGTCGATCCCGAACTGCCCGCAGACGAACGCGCCGTCCTCGGGCGAGAGCGCCATGTTCTTCGGGGTCAGCGGATCGATCGCGGGCGGCACGACGTTGACGTGCCCTTTCATCCCGTCGGGCACGTACTGGGCCATGTGGAAGAGCGACTCGGGGTAGTCCTCGATGTAGGGCATCAGCTGCGAGATCGTGTCGGGGTTCGGCGTCGAGAGGTCGATGTGGCAGCGCCACACCCAGCCCTTCGCCTTCTCCGGCACGAGCTTGTACAGCCCGACCGGCTGCGGGTCGTGCACCACGCACACGTCCCAGCCGTCGCTCAGCTCGCGGGCGTTCATCTCGTTGAAGCGCCGCCAGGTGGCCCAGTGCTCGGAGTCGAGGTCCTGGGGTGCGCCCTGCAGCGCGTTGTGCATCAGCTTCGTCGCGTTGAAGAACTCTTCGCGGCCGTAGATCACGTGCCACTCGGCGTCGAGGCCGACGTCGCGCATCAGCGGCACGAGCGTGTACAGGATCTCCGAGACCCCCCCGCCGAAGGCGGTGGCCGAGACGTGGACCACGCGCTGGCCCTGCAGCGGCTCGGCCAGCTCGCGGACTTCGGCGATCAGGTCGCGCCCGCAGATGTGCGTGTAGTCGGCGAGCGTCTTGTTGGCGAGGGCGACGGGCTGGAGCACGCGGCCGGACGATATATCAACGGCGCGCGGGATCCCGGCCGGGACTCCGTCACCGACCGGCCCTTGGTCGGTTTGCCCGCGCGGGGAACCGACGCGCGAACTAAGGTCTACCGGGATGCTCAACGGGCGCCTCTACCGTGCGGCCTTCCTGCCGTTCCTGATCGCTCTGGCCGTGGCCGCCTTCTCGCTCGGCAGCCGGCCGCTGCCGCAGACCTCGACGCTGGCCCCCGACGCCTTCGAAGGCTCCACCGCGTTCGCGGAAATGAAGAGCCTGGCCGCTCGCTTCCCCCAGCGCAGCCCGGGCAGCGCGGGTGATCAGGCGCTGGCCCGCCAGATCGCCAGTTCGATCGACGGCCTCGGCGGCGCCGCGGGCGGCGGTTTCGCCGTCCAGGTCCGCCACCTCGAAGGTCAGACGATCGAAGGCCAGCGGCAGCTGACGACGGTGCTCGCCGAGCGGCCCGGCTCGACCGGCGCCACGCCGATCCTGATCGTGGCCCACCGTGACGCCGCCGCGACCGGCGATCCGGGCGAGATGTCCGCGACGGCCGCGCTGCTCGAGCTGGCCCGCGTGTTCGCCTCGCGTGAGACCAAGCGGACGATCGTGCTGGCCTCGACCAGCGGGGGCAGCGGCGGCGCCGGCGGCGCCGCCGGGCTGTTGGAAAGCCTCTCCGAAGCCGGCGTCCACGGGCCGTTCGACGCGGCGATCGTGCTCGGCGACCTGGCCGGCGCGAGCCTGCGCCGGCCCCTCGTCGTGCCCTACTCGGATGGGCTCGGCTCTGCGCCCCTGGAGCTCCAGCGGACGGTCGCCGACGCGATCAGTCAGCAGACCGGCTGGGATCCCGGCGCGCCCAGCACACTCGGCCAGCTGGCGCATCTGACCTTTCCGCTGGCAGTCGGCGAACAGGGCGTGCTCGATGCCCAGGGCCTGCCCGCTGTGCTCGTCCAGGCGAGCGGCGAACGCGGCCCGACGCCGCACGAGCGTCTCAGCGCCGAACGACTCGAAGGGCTGGGGCGCGGCGTGCTGAGCGCGGTCGACGCGCTCGACACGGCGCCCGACGTCCCGCAGGCTCTGCAGTCGGGTGTCGTGCTGGAGCACAAGACCGTGCCCGAGTGGGCTCTGCGCCTGCTGCTGGGGACGCTGCTGCTGCCGCCGCTACTCGCCGCGGCCGACGGCCTCGCCCGGCTGCGCCGCCGTCGTGCCCCGGTCGGGCGCTGGACGTTGTGGACGCTCAGCTGCGGGCTCCCGTTCATCTGCGCGGCGGTCTTCTGCTGGCTGCTGGGGAAGCTCGGCATCATCGCCGCGCCCTCTGTGCCGGTGCCCGCCGGCGCGATCCGACTCGACGGCGCCGTCGTCGCGGCGCTGGTCGCGGTCGCTCTGACGTTCGTGCTGGCCTGGGCCCTGCGCGGCGCGCTGCTGCGGCGCATCGGCCTGCCCAGGCGCCCCGACCCCGATGTCGCCGGGCTGTCGGTCGTGCTGGTGCTGGCCGTTCTGTCGATCGTCGTCTGGATCGGCAACCCCTACACCGCGCTGCTGCTGATCCCCGCCCTGCACCTCTGGCTGCTGCTGGCCGCCCCCGAGCTTCGCCCTGGCCGTCCCGCCGCCCTCGGCCTCCTCGCCCTGGGCCTGGCCCCGTTCGCGCTGCTCCTCGCCTTCTACGCGGACCAGCTCGGCCTGGGCGCCGGAGCGCTTGCCTGGAGCGCTGTGCTGATGCTGGCCGGCGGCCACGTCGGGCTCGGCTCGGCGCTGCTGTGGAGCGTCGCCTTCGGCTGTGCCGCGGCCGCGGCCAGGCTGGCCGCGCTGGGGCCCGTCGCCGATCTCGAACCGCCTCCCCCCGAAGGGGCCGAGATCACGATCCGGGGCCCGCTCTCCTACGCCGGCCCGGGTTCGCTCGGAGGTACGGAGTCCGCTCTGCGACGATAGGGAGCGGTGGCCGACTATCCGATCACCCCGACGGCGTCTGCGGCCGGTGTCCACGGCCCGTCGCGCCCGGCCTCACGCTCCTCGCGGGTGGCCCGCTGGCTCGCAGTCGTGCTGATCCTCGTCGGTGGGCTCGCGCTGGCGGACGGCATCGTGACGCTCCTCTGGCAGGAGCCGATCTCGGCGCTGATCGCGACGATCCGCCAGGACCGGCTCCGCGGCGACCTGCGCCGGGTCGAAGATGCCCAGCCGACCGCCGCCGAGGAACGCGCGCTCGATGGGATCGCGGACGAGCGGAGCCGGATCGCCTTCCTGGCCGCCCGGATGCAGGACGGCGCCAAGCCCGGCAGCCCGGTCGGGCGGATCGTGATCCACGACATCGGGGCCAGCTTCGTGGTCGTGGCGGGCACCGGCACCTCGGAACTCGAGAGCGGTCCCGGCATCTACTCCGACACCAGGTTCCCGGGGATCGCCGGCACGACCGCGATCGCCGGCCATCGCACCACCTATCTCGCTCCCTTCCGCAACATCAACGCGCTCGTCGCAGGCGACGCGATCGAGCTCGACATGCCCTACGCCGACTTCACCTACACGGTGATCGGGCAGCGCGTCGTCGCGCCGACAGATGTACCCGCCGCCGTCGCCAACGTCGGCTACACGCGACTGGTGCTGTCAGCCTGCACCCCGCTGTTCAGCGCGGCGAAAAGGCTTCTGGTCTATGCGCGGCTGACGCGCGTGGTCCCGGTGGGCCCGGCCCGGCTGCTGACCGACGGTCAGCTGGCCAGGCCGCTGGTCTATCCGCTGCACCCCGCCCCTACGCGCAACCTACCACCGGTGCTCGAATCCCTCAGCCCGTAC
>JBKQOO010000061.1:0-7736 GCA_052145475.1 Solirubrobacteraceae bacterium | reverse complement strand
CTCGGGCGAGGCGCTGTCGATCGGGGGGTGAGGCGTGGTGCGAGGCGCCGAGACGCCCGAGACCGAGCTTCTGACGGCGGACGCGGATGGACCCCCGCCCGAGCTGCCGCCGCCGGCGGACCCGTCTCGCCGGCGGCGGCGGCGTCTGGCCGCGGGCGCAGCGATCGCGCTGGTCGCGTTGCTCGCGTCCGTGATCGCGCTGAGCAGCTCGGGCTCCTCGACTCGCCACAGCGGCGACACCGGCGTGCCGGCGGGCGACACGACGGCGACGGTGACGCGACGGACGCTGACCGAAAGCTCGACCGTCGACGGGACGCTCGGCTATGCCGGCAAGCTCGAAGTGTTCGACCGTCTTGGAGGTACGTTCACGTGGCTGCCGGCGGTCGGCGGCCAGATCAGCAGGGGCGGGACGCTGTTCCGGATCAACGACACGCCGGTGGTGCTGATGTACGGGTCGCTGCCCGCCTATCGCACACTGAAGGAGGGCATCAGCGACGGCCCCGACGTGACCGAGCTGAACGAGAACCTGATCGACCTGGGCTATGACCCGTACGGCGCGATCGGGGACCTGGATGCCTTCGGCGCAGGGACGGCGGCGGCCGTCAAACGCTGGCAGGAGGCAGAGGGAGTGCCCGAGACCGGCGAGGTGGAACTGGGGCGGGTCGTGTTCGCCCCCGGCGCCCGGCGCGTGACGGAAGTGCACGTGAGCCTCGGCCAGGACCCGCCCGGGGCGGAACCGAACACGACCCCTGGCGAAACGTCCGGAGAAAAGCAGCCGGAGTCCACAGAACCTCCGGGGAACGGCGCCGCGCCGAGCCAGCAGCCGCCCTCGAGCGGCAAATCGCCGAGCAAAGCCGGGAAAAAACAGCCGGCAGGGGACAAATCGAAGGGCAAACAGCCTGCGTCCAACGGCAAATCGCCGGACGACAAAGCCAAAGCGGAACAGCCCGACGGCAAGGACGCGAGCAGCGACCCGAAAGGCAGCGAGGGATCGAGAGAACCGGGCGGCAAAGAAGCGTCGAAAGAACCGGGCGGCGGCTCTGGCGCGGGCGAGCTGGCGGTCACCACGACCTCCACCCAGCAGGTCGTCCAGCTGAAGGTCAAGGCCGAACAGCAGCAGCTGGCGCGCGAGGGGGAGACGGTGACCGTCCAGCTGCCGGGCGGCGGGACGGTGCCGGGGCGGATCACCTCGGTGGGGACGGTCGCCAGCGAATCGAAAGGGAGCGGCGAAGAAAAAGGAGCCTCCAGCGGCGAAGGCGAAGGCGCGACCATCCCGGTGACGATCACGCTGGAACACGCTGCTGCGCACCTGGACGAGGCACCGGTCAGCGTCGAACTGGTCAAGAGCATCCAGCGCGAAGTGCTCGCTGTCCCGGCGACCGCGCTGATCGCGACGGCCGGCGGAGGCTACGCGGTCGAAACGCTCGTGGGCGACCGCCGGGTGACGGTGGCGGTGACGCCGGGCATGTTCGCCGGGGGCTACGTGCAGGTCGAAGGGCCAGGCGTGCACGAAGGGATGATCGTGATCGAGTCGCAATGAGCGCCGTCCTGGAGCTGGTCGAGGTGGTCAAGCGCTACGCGGGCGGCGTGGAGGCGCTGCGAGGGGTCGACCTGAGGGTCGACGAGGGCGAACTGTGCGCGATCGTCGGACCGTCGGGGTCGGGCAAGTCGACGTTGCTGCACATCATGGGCACGCTGGAACGCCCCAGCGAGGGGCTGGTGCGCGTCGCCGGGGCTGACGTGGCGCGGGCGTCGGACCGGTATCTCGCAGCCCTGCGGGCGCGGCGGATCGGCTTCGTCTTCCAGCAGTTCCACCTGATCGAGGCCGACAGCGCGCTGGAGAACGTCGCGACCGGACTGCTCTACACCGGCACCCCGGCCCGCCGCCGGCGGCGGGCGGCGGCGGAGGCGCTGACGCGCGTGGGCCTGGGGCACCGGCTGCGGCACACCTCGGCGCTGCTCTCGGGCGGCGAGCGCCAGCGGGTCGCGATCGCACGTGCGCTGGTCAGCGAGCCGGCGATCGTGCTCGCCGACGAGCCGACGGGCAACCTGGACACGCACACCGGCGCGGAGATCCTGGAGCTGCTGCACGCGCTCAACGCGCAGGGGACGACCGTCCTCGTGATCACCCACGACCGCGAGATCGCCGCGAGCCTGCCCCGCAGGGTGGAGCTGCGGGACGGGCGGCTGATCCACGACGAGGCGTCGGTGGAGCCGTGAGAGCCGCCGCGATCGGCCGCCCGCGAGTCGGCCGCCCCGGCCTCCGCGGCCGCGAACCTGGCAGCGGCGAGGCGGTCCTGCCGCGGCTCGCGCCCAGTCGGCTGCTGGCGGCCGACGTGGTCAGGGTGGCGAGCGTCGGGCTGCGCACGCGGCGCCTGCGCGCGGCGCTGTCGGCGATCGGGGTCGCGATCGGGATAGCGGCGATGGTGGCGGTGCTGGGGATCTCGGACTCGAGCAAGGCGGGGCTCGTGGCGGAGCTCAACGAACTGGGCACCAGCCTGCTGACGGTGACCCCGGGGCAGACGTTCCTGGGCGCCAACGCGGAGCTGCCCGAAGCCGCGGTGCGGGCCGTGCGCCACCTCGGGAGCGTGCGGTCGGCAGCGGGGGTGACGGGCGTGAGCACGGCCAGCGTGCGGCGCAACCCCTACATCGAAGCCGCCGAAACCAACGGCCTGAGCGTCGACGCCGCCGATCCGCAGCTACTGGGGGCGCTCGGTGGCCGGATGCTGCAGGGGCGCTTCCTGGAAGCCGCCGACGAACGCTACCCACTGGTCGTGCTCGGGACGGTCGCCGCCCAGCGCCTCGGCGTGCAGCGGCTGACGGCGAACGGGCGGCCCGTCAACGTCTACATCGGGAACACGTGGTTCACGGTGGCGGGGATCATGGGGCCGCTGCCGCTGGCGCCGGAAATCGAACGGTCGGCGCTGATCGGCTATCCGGTCGCCCGCCGGCTGTTCGGCACGACCCGGCACGCCAGCACCCTCTACGTGCGGGCCGCCCCAGAACGGGTGCGCGAAGCGGACTCGCTGCTCGGCGCCACCGCGGATCCCCAGAACCCCGAACAGACCCAGGTGAGCAGGCCCTCGGACGCGCTGCAGGCGCGGGCCGACGCGCAGAGCACGCTCACCTCGGTGTTCCTCGGCCTGGGCGCGGTGGCGCTGCTCGTGGGCGGGGTCGGCATCGCGAACGTGATGGTCATCTCCGTCCTGGAGCGCCGGCCCGAGATCGGCCTGCGCCGTGCACTGGGCGCGCGTTCGTCCCACATCGCGGTGCAGTTCCTTGGCGAGGCGGTGCTGCTGTCCGCCCTGGGCGGGTGCGCCGGCATCCTGCTGGGCGCCGCGGCGACCGCGGGCTACGCCTCCTTCGAGGGCTGGTCGGTCGTCGTCCCGGCCCTGTCGGTGGCAGGGGGCGTGACGATCGCCCTTTTGCTCGGCGCCTTGGCGGGCCTGTATCCCGCCATGCGGGCCGCGCGGCTGGCCCCCGCCGACGCGCTGAGGAGCGTGTAGCGGGGCGGCTGCCGACCCGGGCCGCTGAGGCGCCTGCGAACAGGCCCTGGCAGCGCTTGCAAATGTTCCGATACCTGGTACGTTTTCCGGCCGGAGCGATCCGCACAGGATCTGGGGACAGGGGCACTCATGGAGATGGGACGATCGCGCGGCCGCAGCCGCCACGGAAGGGGACGCCGGCGTGCGCTCGGCCTGCTGGTCCTCGCGGTGTTGGCGCTGGGCTGCCTGCTCGCGCCGGGGGCTTGGGGTGCGGGAGGAGCTCGAGGCGGCGCGCCGGCACCATGGAAGGCTGCCCGACCCCACGCGATCGAGAGCTGTGCGAAGGCGGGCCACCAGACTCGTCACGCGAGCGCGACCGCCTGCCGCGGCCTGGAGAGGATGCTCACGGGTCGGGTCGCTCGTGTGCGGGCGCGGCGGAACAGCGACGCCCAGGCGAGATCGACGAGGCCCCTGCTCGCGGGACTCGGGACGATCGAGGGAGCCGTCACCGATGCATCGACGAAATCGGACATCAAAGGGATCGAAGTCTGTCCGTTCGATGTCGCGACCGAGGAAGAAGGTGAATGCTCGATCACGAACGCAGCCGGCGACTACACGCTCGAACTTCCCGCCGGCAAATACCTCATCGGCTTCTTCGACCCGATCGGCGGCACGCTGAACTACATCACCCAGTTCTACGATGGTGCGTCGACGCCCGAAGCAGCGACCGAAGTGACGGTGGAAGCCGGCATCGTCCGAGCCAACGTGGACGCGGCGCTGGAAGAAGGCGGGCGCATCTCCGGGGTCGTCACTGCAAAAGCAACGAAAGAGCCCGTGGAAGGTGTAGTTGTATGCGCGCTCGAAATCGAAGACGAAGCCTTCGGCTGCGCTGAAACGAACGCAGCCGGGGAATACAGCGTGCGCGGGCTGCCAACAGGATCCTACGAAGTCGAATTCTTTGCCGAACAGGGCAACTACCTCGCCCAGCGCGTCGAATCCGTCTCGGTCAAGGTGAAGAAGACGACGAAGCTCAATGCGGAACTTCTCGCCGGGGGCGAGATCGAGGGAAAGGTGACGATCGCGGGCACGAGCACCGGCGCGTCCGGGGTACTCGTGTGCGCACTGACGGCCGAAGAGCTGGCCGAAGAATGCGCCGTGACCGAACCCTCGGGGGATTACACGATCGAACGGCTCCCAACCGGCAGTTACCGCGTGGGGTTCGCCGGCCTCGGCGTGTACGAGACGCAGTACTACGACGACAAGAGCTCATTCGGCGAAGCCGAAACCGTTGGAGTCACGGCCGGAGGTCCGCCGGCAACGGCAATCGACGCCGCTATGCAGCCCCTCCCCCCCGGCGGTGCGATCGAGGGAAGGGTGACTGTCGGCGAAACGGGTGTGCCTGCGTCCGAAGTGACCGTGTGCGCGTTCGACACATCCAGCGAAGAAGGCGGATGCGCAGAGACCGACGCCGCCGGCGAATACACGATCACGGGACTGCAGAGCGACTCCTACGTCGTGTTCTTCGAAGCTCTCGGCTACCCGTTCGAGTACTACGACCAGGTCTTCTACGCATCGGAAGAACCGACGCAAGTCCTCGTGACGGCCCCGGTAGTCCGAAAGAACATCGACGCCGAGCTGGCGACCCTGCCGAAAAAGACGGTCGCACCGACGGTGACCGGCACCCCGTCCGTGGGCGGAGTGCTGACGTGCCAGGAGGGCGAGTACAGCGCCACGCCGGCTCCCAGCATCTCGGTGCAGTGGTTGAGGGACGGCGTCGAAATCGCGGGAGCGACCGCTTCCACGTACACGGTCCAGGCGGCGGATGCGGGACACCAGCTGCAGTGCAAGGTGACGGCGACGAACGTCGCGGGCTGGCTGTGGGTGACGACGGCTGGAATCCTGATCCCGAACCCGACACCGGGCGGGCCGATTACCGAGACGCCCCCGAGTACGGGAACGTCCACATCCCCAGCGACCGGCTCCGTCCTGCCGTTCATCACAGTCCTCCCGGTCGTAACGGCCGCCTCGCACGTCGTCACCTCCAGGCACCTGGGCGCGGTGCGCCTGCAGTGCAAGGGCGGAGCGTGCAAGGGCTCGCTCGAGCTGACGCTGCGCGTCGTGATCCACCATCACGCCGAGACGATCGTGCTGGCCACGGGCAGCTTCTCGATGCAGGCGGGGACCAGCGCAAACGTGCTGATGCACCTCACCTCGGCGGGACGGTCGCGGCTGGCTCACGCGGCGCGCCACCCGGTCGCGGCGAAGCTGAAGGTGAGCCTGCATGGCGGCGCGACGACCACGCGGTCGGTCACGGCCAGCTGAGCGACGGCCGGCCCAGGTCAGGGCTGTTCCGGGCGCACCCGGTTGACGAGCGTGCCCAGGCCTTCGATCTCGACCTCGACGGTGTCGCCGGCGCGCAGGAAGCGGCCCTGCCCCGCGCCCACCCCGGCGGGCGTGCCCGTGGCGATCATGTCGCCGGGCAGCAGGGTCATCGTGCGTGACAGCCAGGCGACCAGTTCGGCCGGGCCGAAGATCATGTTGGCGGTCGTCCCCTGCTGGAGCAGCTCGCCGTTGATCCGCGTCCGCAGCCCCAGCGAGCTGATGTCGGCGATCTCGTCGAGCGTGACCAGTGCCGGTCCGCAGGGAGCGAACGTGTCGATCGCCTTGCCGCTCGTCCACAGCGGGTTCTCGAACTGCAGGTCGCGGGCGCTGACGTCGTTGAACGGCATCGCTCCGGCGACGTGGGTCATCGCCAGCTCCGCGCTGACGTTCCTCGTCGGCGCGCCGATCACCAGTGCGAGCTCGGCCTCGTAGTCGACGTGGTCGGGGTAGGCGGCCGGCAGCACGACATCCTGCCCCGAGCCGGCCAGCGAGTTGGCGAACTTGCCGAACCACATCGGCGCCGACGGGATCTCCTGGCCGATCTCCTCTGCGTGATCCCGGTAGTTGAGGCCGATGCAGATGATCTTCTGCGGATCGGCGACAGGCGCCAGCAGCTCGACCTCGACGAGCGGCAGTCGACGCCCGCCTTTGTCCGATGCCCGCTGCCCGAGCGCGTGCAGCGCGCCCTCGTCCAACGCCTCGAGCAGACCCTTCACGGTCGTCGCCGGCGCGTCGAGCTCGCTGACCGGCACGAGCTCGTCGCCGAGCAGCACAGCCGCGGCGGGTCCCCGATCGCTGCGGAAGCTGACCAGGCGCACCGGCTCAGGCCGACCGGTGCAGCGTCGGCATGGTCGAGGCGGTCGGCGCGCCCTGCATGGGCGTTGAATCTACTCGCCTCGCGGATTCCGGACGGCGCGGGGGGCTCGGACGAGTGCGTCCGATTTCCGCTAGACAGCGGACCCGGGCGGTGGCACGGTGTGCGCATGGACCTCGATCCCGAGCTGATCTGGCAGGCCGTCCGGTCGGGCGATCAGCGCTTCGACGGCTGGGTCTTCTGCGGCGTTCGCACGACCGGCATCTACTGCCGTCCCAGCTGCCCAGCCCGGACTCCGAAGCGAGAGAACGTGAGCTTCTTCCCTTCGGCCGCCGCGGCGCAGGCTGCCGGCTTCCGGGCCTGCAAGCGCTGCCGCCCCGATGCCTCGCCCGGCTCGCCCCAGTGGGACCTGCGGGCCGACGTCGTCGGCCGGGCGATGCGCCTGATCGCCGACGGTGTCGTCGATCGCGAGGGGGTTCGCGGGCTGGCGGCGCGTCTGGGATACAGCGAGCGTCACCTGCACCGGCAGCTGGTCGCGGTGGCGGGGGCGGGGCCGCTGGGCCTGGCGCGAGCCGCCCGGGCTCAGACCGCCCGCGTGCTGCTCGAGACGACCGATCTGCCGATCACGCAGGTGAGCTTCGCGGCCGGGTTCGGCAGCCTGCGCCAGTTCAATGCCACGGTCCAGGAGGTCTTTGCGACGACGCCGACCGTGCTGCGGACGCGAGCGCGCCGGCAGGGGCGATGCGAGGACCGCGACGCGATCGTGCTGCGCCTTCCATACCGGCCGCCCTTCGACGGCGAGGGCCTGATCGGCTTCCTCGCTCGTCGGGCCGTGCCGGGCGTCGAGGAGGTACACGAGGGGGCATACCGTCGCAGCCTGCGTCTGCCGCACGCCTGCGGCACGGTGGAGCTGCGTCCGCAGGAGGGGCACGTGCTGGCCGGCTTCCGGCTCGAGGACCCACGCGACCTGTCCGCAGCCTTGCAGCGCACCCGTGGCCTGCTCGATCTCGACTCCGATCCGAGCAGCGTCGCCGATGCGCTCGGCGGAGACCCGC
>JBKQOO010000060.1:0-31485 GCA_052145475.1 Solirubrobacteraceae bacterium | reverse complement strand
CGCTGGCCGCGCGGGCCGCGGAGTTCGGTCAGCCCGCCCTGGGGCTGACCGACCACGGCGTCATGAACGGCGCCGTCGAGCTCTACAAGGCCTGTCGCAGGCACGGCGTCAAGCCGATCGTCGGTTGCGAGATCTACCTCGTCGACGACCACGCCGCGCCGGGCCGAACCGAGCGCAACCACCTGACCTTGCTGGCGGCCGACGACGAGGGCTATCGCAACCTCGTCAAGCTCTCCTCGCTGGGCTTCCTGGAGGGCTTGCAGCGGGGCAAGCCGACGATCGACCTGGAGCAGATCCAGCGCCACGCAGGCGGGGTGATCGCGCTGACGGGCTGCCTGGCCTCGCGATTCTGCCAGCGTCTGCTGGAGGATCGCCCCGGCGACGCGCGGGCCCACGCCGACGACCTCCTGCGGATCTTCGGAGCGGAGAACGTGTACTTCGAGGTGCAGAAGAACGGACTCCCCGCGCAGGACAAGTGCAACGAGGAGATCGTCCGGATCGCGGGCGAAGCCGGCGCGCCGCTGGTCGGCACGAGCGACGTGCACTACCTGAGCCGCGAGGACTACGGTCATCACACGGCGCTGCTCTGCGTGCAGACAAAGAGCACGCTCGAGGCCCCGAAGCTGACCTTCGAGACGAACGAGTTCTACCTGCGCGACAGCGACGAGATGGCGAGCGCCTTCGCCGCGTGGCCGCAGGCTCTCGCCAGCACGCTGGAGATCGCCGAGCGCTGCAACGTCGAGATCGAGCTGGGCAAGCAGCTGATCCCGAGCTACCCCACGCCCGATGGCGTGGACGAGGGTGGCTACCTTCGCGAGCAGGTCGAGCTGGGCCTGAGGCTGCGCTACGGCGACCCGATCCCGGCGGGGGCGCGCGAGCGCGCCGAGATGGAGCTTGCGGTGATCGACAAGATGGGGTTCAACGCCTACTTCCTGATCGTCTGGGACTTCGTCCGCTACGCCAAGGAGAACGGCATCGCGGTGGGCCCGGGCAGGGGCTCGGCTGCCGGCTCGATCGTGGCCTACTGCCTGGCGATCACCGACGTCGATCCGCTCGAGTACGACCTGCTGTTCGAGCGCTTCCTCAACCCCGAGCGGGTGTCGATGCCGGACATCGACATCGACTTCTCGGTGCGCGGGCGCGAGCGCGTGATGCGTTACGTGACCGAGAAGTACGGGCGCGAGTCGGTCGCGCAGATCGTCACGTTCGGCAAGATGTTCCCCCGCGCCGCGACGCGCGACGCCGCCCGCGTGCTGGGCTACGACTATGGAGCGGGAGACCGCCTGGCGAAGCTCATCCCCGATCCGATCATGGGACGAGCGCCGTCATTCGAGGACTGCCTGAAGCAGGGCCAGCCGCTGCGCAAGGTATACGACGAGGAGCCCGACGCGCGGCGGATCGTCGACGTCGCCAAGGGTCTCGAGGGAATCGTTCGCAACTCCTCGATCCACGCCGCCGCGGTCGTGATCGCCGACCGGCCGTTGACCGACATCGTCCCGCTGCAGCTGGCCGACGCGGGCACCGACGAGAGCGGCGAGAAGGTCTACCGGACCGTCACGCAGTTCTCGATGAAGCCGATCGAGGAGATCGGCCTGCTCAAGATGGACTTCCTGGGGCTTCGGAACCTCGACGTGATCGAGGACGCGCTGGACATCATCGAGCGCTCGACCGGGGCGCGCCCGGACATGACGACGCTGCCGCTGGACGACGCCAAGACCTACGAGATGCTCGCCTCGGGCGACTCGACCGGGGTGTTCCAGTTCGAGTCGGAGGGAATGCGGGAGGCACTGAGGAAGGTGCGCCCGACCGAGTTCGAGGACCTGATCGCGCTCAACGCGCTGTATCGGCCGGGGGCGATGGACCAGATCCCCGTGTATGCCCGCGGCAAGCAGAGCCCGCAGACGATCTCCTACCCCGACGAGCGGCTGCGGGCGAGTCTCGAGTCCTCGAAGGGCGTGATCCTCTACCAGGAGCAGGCGATGCAGATCTCCAAGGAGCTCGCGGGCTTCTCCGGGGCCAAGGCGGACGACCTGCGCAAGGCGATCGGCAAGAAGAACCGCCAGGCGATGGCGGCGCTGAAGCCGGACTTCGTCGAGGGCTGCCGCGCCTCGGGCACCAGCGAGCAGGTGATCGAGTTCCTGTGGACGACGAACGAGCGCTCGGCCGACTACTCGTTCAACCGCTCCCACGCCGCCTGCTACGCGCTGATCGGCTACCGCACGGCCTGGCTGAAGGCGAACCACCCGGCCGAGTACATGGCGGCGCTGATCTCCTCGGTGATGTCGACGAAGGACAAGGTGCCGTTCTTCGTGGCGCGTTGCGAGGAGATGGGGATCGAGATCCTGCCGCCCGACGTGAACCTCTCAGACCACGAGTTCACGGTCGGCCCGCCGGCGGTCGCGGGGGATGTCGGAACGATCCGATTCGGGCTCGACGCGGTCAAGGGGGTCGGCCACCAGGCGGTCGAGGCGATCAAGCGGGCACGGGCCGACGGCCAGTTCTCCTCGCTGTGGGACTTCTGCGAGCGGGTGGACTGCCGCACGGTCAACAAGAAGGCGATCGAGGCGCTGATCAAGTGCGGGGCGTTCGGCTCGACGGGGGCGACCCGCAAAGGGATGATCGACGTGCTCGAGACGGCGCAGTCGAAAGGACAGAAAGTCCAGCAGGACGCGCTGATCGGGCAGGGGTCGATCTTCGACCTGCAGGAGGACGCCCCCGGCGCGGCGGCGCCGGGACCGCGGAACGGGCTGGGTCACCCGGCCCACCCGCCGATCCTCGGCGAGGAGTACGACCAGCAGGGCCTGCTGGCTGCCGAGAAGGAAGCGATTGGCCTGTTCATCTCCGAGCACCCGCTGAAGCCCCTCAAAGACGTGCTGCGAGCGAGAGTCGACTGCCCGCTGTCCTCGCTGCCGGACCGCCGCGACAAGGATCTGGTGACGGTCGGGGGGATCATCACGGAGACCAAGCGGATCCGCACTCGCAACGGCGACCACATGATGTTCGCGACCCTCGACGACCTGGCCGGCTCGGTCGAGCTGCTGGTGTTCGGCAAGGCGCTGGGCGAGCACGAGGATGCGCTCGTGGCAGACGAGATCGTGCTGGTCAAGGGGCGGGTAGACCACAAGGAAGCCGGCAGCACCTGCCTGGTCGTGCAGAGCGTGCAGCGCTTCGCGCCGACCCAGGAGGAGATCGAGCGCGCGCGGGACAAGGCCGCCGCCGCGGCCCGCGTGAGCGCCGCCCGCGCCGAGCCGCTCGACCTGCCGCCGGTCAGGGCGCGGGATCTCTCACAGGCTGTGATCGACTCTCTCAAGCAGGTCTGCGGGGACTTCCCGGGATCGGCCGAGGTGCGCCTCGTCGTCGAGATGGGCGGTGGGCTGCGCCGTCATCTGCGGCTCGGCGACGAGTACCGCGTCGCGAACACCCCGAGCCTGCGGGCCGAGCTGCAGAGCATCCTTCCCCTCGAGAGAAGCTCCGCGCAGACGCTCGCGCCGTCGGCCGCCGCCGGCTGAGCGACTCAGCGCCGGGCCGCGAGGCCGCGCTCGTGCAGCGCGACGGCCAGCTCCACTTCACTGCGCGGCGGTCCTTCCCGGTTCTCGCCCGGCGTCTCGAGCACGCAGGGCAGGCGCTGGATCCCGGGCGCCGAGAGAAACGCTGCGCAACCGTCCTCGCCCAGCTCGCCCTGGCCGATGTTGGCGTGGCGGTCGCGGTTGGAGCCAAGGGGGGTCTGCGAGTCGTTGAGGTGCAGCGAGCGGATTCGGCCCTTGCCGAGCAGGCGTGTCGCCTCGCTGAGCACCGAGTCCATCCCGGCCGGCGTGCGGATGTCGTAGCCGGAGGCCAGCAGGTGGCACGAGTCCAGGCAGACGCCGACCCGCTGCTCGCCGCCACAGGCCTCGACGAGCGCGGCCAGCTCCGGCAACGAGCGGCCCAGCGTGCCGCCCGCCCCGGCGGTGTTCTCCAGGTGGACCTGGCAGCCCTCGCTGTCGGCCAGCGCCGCTGAGATCGTCTCGCCGGCACGGAGGATTGCGGCAGCGGGGTCACCCGTCTTGGCCGAGCCCGGGTGCAGGACGACTCCGGCGGCGCCGATCGCCCGCCCGACCCGCAGCGAGTGGGTCAGCGACTCGAGCGATTTCTCGCGGATCGCCGGATCCTCGCTGGCGCAGTTCAGCAGGTAGACGGCATGGATCAGGACCGCGTCGATCGGGCTCGCCGCCATCGCCTCCCGGAAACCGGCGAAGTCCTCCTCCCCGTAGGCAGTCGCCCGCCACATCCGGGGCGACTGGTTGAAGATCTGGATCGCCCGGCAGCCCCGCTCGACGCCGCGCCCGATCGCCTTCGACAGGCCGCCGGCGGGGGACCCGTGTGCGCCGATTAGCATGGCGGCGGATTATGAGGGTTCACGGGATACCGCCGAGAACGCCACCATCGGTCGGGCGCCGGGGCCGGGCCGGCGTTTGGAGGAGACTCTGGAGATGATCTACGACATCACAACCCCGCACGACCTGCGAGGCGTGTTCGGCAAGGAGTCGATCACGACGGAGGAGATCGAGTCCTTCATCGCTGACGCGGACGCAGACCCGGCGGTCAAGCTCAGGCTGCTGGAAGACGTGGAACCACAGGGCTTCGGACCGCAGGGTGATGCGTGATGGCGACGATAGGGCGACTCGTGGAACTGCTGCGCGAGGAGTCTTGGGCGGCGAAGGCCGCGGGTGAACAGGTCAGCGGCGAACGGCTCTGGGAATTGGCCGAGGATCCGGGTGACATGAGCCCCGAGGAGGCTGCGTGGGTCGCGCAGGCGACCGACGACCAGCTCCGAGGGTTCGTCGAAGCTGCGCGCCGAGCGGAGGGTGCGTGATGGCTCCAGCCGGTTACGGTGCACCGTGGGCCGTGCGGACACCGGCGCGAGGCTCGCGCAGATCACGGGAAGGGAGGGACCAGGATGAGCGATGAAATGGACAGCGCGGCCAGAGAGCTGCGGGATGACGCCTGGACCGCAGGGCGGGCGAGGGGCTTCCTCGACGCCCTCAGCAGCGTCGACGCATGGCTGGTCGCGCCGCTCGGTCCAGTGATCTCCGCGAACCCCGAGGCGCAGATGGTCGTCGACCGGTACGAGCAGGCGGTGAAGCTGCCGAGGGAGGAGGCTTCGGAGGTCTGGGCTGCCCACGAGGCGCGTCGCGAGGCGCGCGAAGCGTGAGCACTGACGCCAATCCTGGCACGGTCACCCCGGGATCGGCTCTGTAGAGCCAAAGTGAACGAACTATGAGGGTTCGCTTCGCACCATCGCCGACAGGCGCGCTGCACATCGGCGGCGCGCGCACGGCGCTGTTCAACTGGCTGCTGGCTCGCCACGAGGGCGGGGATCTGGTGCTGCGGATCGAGGACACCGACCGGGAGCGCTCGACGCCGGAGAATATCGAGCAGATCCTCGACGCGCTGAACTGGCTCGAGCTCGACTGGGACGAGGGGCCGATCCTGCAGACCGAGCGCAGCGAGCGCCACCAGGAGGCACTGCGGGCGCTCTTGGATGCCGGCCTGGCCTATCGCTCGAACGCGACCGCCGAGGACGTCAGGACCTACAAGGAGCGCCACGGCGCCGAGCGCGGGTTCCGGGGCGAGGCCGAGGCGGATGGGGCGGTACGGCTGCGGGTGCCCGACGAGGGCGCGACGGTCGTGCACGACGTGATCCGCGGCGACACCCGCTTCGAGCACGTCCACATGGACGACCCCGTGATCGCCCGGGCGGACGGCTCGGTGCTGTACAACTTCGCCGTCGCGATCGACGACCTCGATGCCGGGATCACGCACGTCGTGCGGGGCGAGGACCACCTGTCCAACACGCCCAAGCAGCTGCTGGTGCTCGAGGCCGCACGGGAGGCGGGCTTCGGCCCCGACACGCCGCCGCCGCTCTACGCCCACCTGCCGCTTCTCCACGGCCCCGACGGAAAGAAGCTCTCCAAGCGCCACGGAGCCGCATCGGTGCAGGAGCTGCGCGACGCCGGTTACCTGCCCGAGGCGGTGCGCAACTACCTAGCCCTGCTGGGCTGGGGCGCGGGGGACGACAGCACCGTGCTCTCCACCGACGAGCTGATCGCGCGTTTCACCCTGGAGCGGGTCAGCCGCAACCCGGCCCGCTTCGACGAGACGAAGCTGAAGTGGCTGAACGGAGTCCACATCCGCGAGCTGGCGCCCGAGGACCTGGCCGGGCGCCTGGAAGCGTTCACGGGGCGCGAGGGGCTCGGCGAGGCGGCCCGGATCAGCCAGGAGAAGATCCATACGCTGGCCGATTTCTGGCCGCTGGCCGGTCCGCTGATCGACGCCCCGGTCGACGATCCGAAGGCGCGCGAGCGCTGGCTCGGCGAGGATGGCCGCGCCGCGCTGGCCGACGCGCGCGAGGCGCTCGCGCAGGCCCCCAGCTTCGACGAGGCAGCCGTGGGTGAGGCGCTGAGTGGCGTGATCGAGCGCCGCGGGTCCAAGCCGCGCGAGGTCTATCAGCCGCTGCGGGTCGCGATCACGGGGACGACGATCTCGCCGGGGATCTTCGAGAGCGTCGCGCTGCTGGGGCGCGAGGAGACCCTGCGGCGCATCGACGTCGTGCTGAGCGAGGGCTGACGGCGCGCCCGTTTCGAGCTGCCCGGCCGGGGCCGGTCGCGCCCGTCCCTAAATTCTCCTCGCGGGAATGCCGATAGGTCCAAGGAAGCGGACACGCCGGCCCGGATGGCCTGCGGACCCATGGAAGGGGAACCAGATCGAATGCAGGCAACGGCCACGGCCAAGAAGGCCAACCCCAAGAAGACGAGCAGCGCAAAGAGCGGACGCCCGGCCACGGCCGAGAGGCGTACGGGAGTCGCTGCGCCGGCGCCCGCCGGCGAGCGTCACCAGAACGAGGGGCACGGCCGCCGCCTGACCCTGGCCTTCGAGGCGCTCGAGGCGTTCCCGGCTCTCGCCGAGTCGCGCAACCGCCTGCTGTCGGTGATCTCCAAGGACCACGTCGCCACGGCCGACGTCGTCGCCGCGGTCGAGTCCGACGTCGCGCTGATCATCGCCGTCCTGCGTCTGGCCAACCGTGCCCAGAGCGCGGCCGGCAAGGTCGACACGGTCGTCGGCGCGGTCGACCTGCTCAGCGCCCAGACCGTCCAGGCCGTCGCCAACCGGATGCGCACTTTCGACTTCTTCGAGCGGGCCAGCGTCTGGGACGCCGCACCGGAGCGCTTCCGCCTGCACGCGCTGGCGACTCAGCACGCCGCCGACCGACTGGCCAGCGAGGTCGGCTACGAGAACCGCGACCGCCTGACCGTCACCAGCCTGCTGCACGACGTCGGCAAGCTCGTGCTGCTGCACGCCTACCCCGGCTACCCCGCCCAGGTCCATCGCGGTGCCAGGACGCCCGAGGAACGGATCCACGCCGAGCGTCGCGAGCTGGGCGTCGACCATGCACTGGTCGGGGGCGTGCTGATCCGCCGCTGGGGGCTGCCGGCGTCGCTGGCCGCCCCGATCGAGCGCCACCACAGCCCCGACGCCGAGGGCGAGGCGGCCTTCATCCGCCTGGCCGACATGCTGGCCCACTACGAGCAGGGCGGGCGGGTCAACCCGACCGAGCTGCTGCAGACGGCCCGCAGCGTGGGCCTAGGGCCGCACGAGCTGCGTCGTGTCATGTACGAACTGCCCAACTCGACCGGGCAGCGCCAGCGCCACGTCGACCCCTGCCCCCTGTCGGGGCGCGAGCTGGGCGTGCTGCAGCGCCTGGCCGAGGGCAAGGTCTACAAGCAGATCGCCCACGAGCTGACGCTGTCTACCAGCACCGTGCGCACCCATCTGCACAACATCTACGGCAAGCTGGGCGCGGTGGACCGCGCCCAGGCGGTGCTGATCGCCACCGAGCGCGGCTGGCTCTGAGCCGCAGACCGGCTCGGGCGCGGGTTGCGTAGCATCGGGCCCGCGATGATCTCGATCACCTCCAAGTCCCCGTATGCGGTGCTGGCCCTGGCCGAGCTCGGGCGCAGCGGCGGCAGCGAGCCGGTTCCGATCGGCGAGCTCGCGCGCCGGCGTGAGGTGCCGGTCCAGTTCCTGGAGCAGCTGTTCGCGGTGCTGCGGCGCGGAGGGGTGATCAGCTCGCAGCGCGGCGTCAAGGGCGGCTACCGCTTCGCCCGCCCGCCCGAGTCCGTGACCGTGCTGGAGGTCGTCGAGCTGCTCGACGGCCCGCTGGGGCGCGACTCAGAGGGCATCTTCGCCGACGCCGCCGCCGCCGCTCGGCGGGTCCTCGGGCAGACCACGATCGCCGACGTGATCGAGCGCGAGATGCGCGAGGCCGGCGCGAGCATGTACCACATTTAGAAGACGCCCCTTCGGCGGTGCGTCGGCCCCACGTTTCCGGCGGTTTCGGGTGCTCCCGACCCCCTCGGACCCCTCGACTATCGCGCCGACTATCGCGCAACTATCGCGCGACCGGGGTCCCACGGGCGGCGGACGGGTGCCTAGCACAGTCCGTCTGGGTACGGCAGGGGCTGGCAGGGGCTGGCCCCTGTCGCAGCTTCGAGCCGTGTCGGATAGTCGTGGGGGTGAAGCGCAAGCTCGCGACAATCGGTGCGGTCATCACCGTTTTCCTCTCGGCCCCGGGCGCCGTACTGGCTCTGCGAGAACTCGCGGCACCCTCGAAGCCAGCGGTTTACGTGATCGCCGCTCCCGTGTACGGTGGCGCGATGCCCGAGCTGCCCGCCCCCACTGACCCGCATCGGCTGCGGTGCGGTACGCGCCGATGTGACGGAGATCGCGTGACGCTGGAGATCTCCGAGGACAGCTTCGAGCGGATGAGGGCTGGCGAGCCGCTGCTCCTCGACCGGACTGAGGCCGGACGGCTGGGGCTCGGCGTCGAGCTGGTCTTGAAGGTGGGAGCCGGACCCCAGTAGAGCCCGGCTCCCGTGGTGCCCATCTTGGAACCCCTACGGGCTGGCACCTACTAAAGAGCGCGAGCGGCCGATGGCGGCCAACGGATTTTCGTACCGTGGCGCCGTGGACCTGATTCGACCCGAGCTTCTTGGCGCGCCTGTTGAGTATCGGGAGCTGCAGGAGCAGACGCAGGCGGAGAACGAGACCGTCCGTAGCGACCAGCGGGAGATAGGGGCGCACCTCGGCGACCAGCTCGTGCGCTGGATACGGGCTGAGGTGGTCGACGGCACCGGCCCCATGTTGAGTGTCTACTTCCGCTGGGCTGGGCCCGTCGTTCAGAGCATCGCTCGCCCGATCCGGTAGGCGAACACTCGTTCGCGAGTTCCGTCCCCTCCTGCCGGAATACTGACCGGCCGTGTCTCGACGCCATCGACCCATGAAGGCGCCATCGAAGCGCAAGCCTGGCGAGGGACGGGTCTACCTGCTCCGTGGCGAGGAATGGGTGCCAGCCACCAAGGAGGATCTCGAAGCAAGGCGCGCCGAAGCTGTGCGCCCGCTCGACCGGAGTGTTCAGCGGGGTTCGTTCGACGTGGGCGGGTCTGGGACCCCTTGGGCGGATCTGGTGCTTTACGCCTTGCGGCCGGACACCACGATCACGGTCCCGGAGTACGTCGCGAACATTTGGTGGTTTGTGCTCGACGTGAACGCGCCAGAGAGAACGGTCACGGCTGACACGGTGATGTTCGACACGCGGATGGAGCGGACGTTCCCGTTTGATCTCGTGGAAACGTGGCGACAGCCGACGAGCTGGAACGAGCACACAGAAGTCGAGGTCGGGCTCCGGCGTCTGAAGGAGCTACGCAAGAAGGCGCGTCAAGAGGCTGTGTCGCATGCAGCGTGACCAGATGCAGCGCGAAGCCCTTGAGGAGGCCCGACGCGAGGCTTACGCCGAAGCCCTGCGCGAACAGGAACAAGCCGAGCTTGAGGAGCGCCTTGAGCGCGAGGAGGAAGCGCAGCGCCTTGCGTTGCTGGAGGATGAGCTTCGAGCGCAAGAGGCTCGCGAGCGGCTTCGCGACGAAGACCGCCGCAGGGATGCCGAGGAAAGACGGGAGCGGGACCGTCGCTTGGGCGTCTAGCTGGTCCGGTAGATCTGCGCCGTACCGGCGGCGATCTCCTGCCGGGCTAGCTCAAGCGAGTGATCGGTGTCGACGATCTCGCGGGCGGCCTTGAACCCGGCTTGCGTGAAGCCGTAGCCGTTGCGGTAGGTGAAGATCAGCCGCTCCTCGGAGAGTTCGCGAAGGCCAGCTCGGAACTGGGTCGCGTCGAGCCCGCATCTCGCCCCGAGCAGTGGATGCCGGAAGGTCCGCCCTGCGTCTCCAAGCCTTGGAGCAGCGCCTTCACGTACAGGCTCCAGAGCGCTGCGACGATCACGTCGCGCGGGACAACATCAGTCGGCACCCGGCGGAAGCACAGCTCGGCGAGCGCATCGGGATTGAGTGCCTCCGTTGCCATCGCGTCCCATGGTGCTCTCGGCGTCGGACGGACCGCGACCCATCACGGGTTGACTCCGAGCGCGCTAGGACCGCTGTCGTGTCAACTTGTGGCGTTCGGCACGATCGTGTATACCCGGCAGCGAGAAGGTTTCTAATCATTCGACTTTGGGGGTAGTCTTGTCGAAACGGCGGAAGTACGCGCTCGCCCTGAGCGCGCTGCTCTTGCTGGTCCTCCCAGCCTCCGCGCAAGCGCGGTGGGGCAAAGAAAAAGCCCTCGCGGCTGCGGAGGCGACGCGGGATGGGGACGCCCAGGCGGCGATGAGCGTCTCAGAAGGGACGCTCGAAGAAGCAAGGCTGCGCATCGACCCGTCAACGAACATCCCGGACCAAAGCCCAGGGATGCGAGCGACGCTCGAAGCGCCCGTGTTCCTGGTAGCGATGAGCGGTAACTTCACCCTCTCCCGCGCCTCGGTGCGGCCGGGCGATCCGCCGCCGACAGGAAACGTCCTGGATCTCGTGATCGACGCACACACCGGCGCGATCATCGGGCGGGCGCTCCCAGCGGAAAACGCACCCGTTGGACCGCCGCTCGCGAACGTCGCAGCGACCGGCACTCGGGGCGTGCTGGCGGGACGGGTGAAGGTCAGCGGCGGCCCGCCACCTCGGCGCGGCCAGAAGCCCGGGCCGAAATACGCCGTTGGCTACAAGGTGCTCGTGAAGAAGGGCCGTCGCGTTGTCAAGACGGTGACGACCACCGCGAAGGGCTTTTCGGCTCGGCTGGTGCCGGGTCGGTACACGCTAGCCGGTACCCAGGGCTACTGCCCGCCCGTCAACACCTCGGTCCAGCGGGGGCGCACGACGCGAGTGACCCTGAAGTGCAGCATCCGCTGAGCCGCCCGAGCGCGTTTTAGGCCCGCGTAGACACGACCCCGGTCGAAAGGCCGGGGTCGTGTTCAGTCTCGCCCGCTCGCGGGCTGTACGTGCAAGCCGACGTTTCAAGCGGCCGTTTGGGACGCCAAGGCGGGCAGGCTGATCCGCAAGACGTTCCCGACGATCTCGGCCGCGAAGCGATGGCGCCAAGACGCTTCCGTTGCCGTGCGTCGGGGGGACATGACCGCCGAGCGGGGGCCGAAGCTGAAGGACGCCGCCGAGGCGTGGCTCGATGGTCTCCGCGCCGGGCATATCTGCACGCGCTCAGGCGATCCCTACAAGCCCGCGTCGATCCGGGACTACGAGCGGAACCGCCGGCTTCGGATCTACCCGGTGCTCGGCGATGCTCGCATGGCCGACATCACGACTCGCGACGTGCAAGGGCTTGTGGACGGTCTCGTCAAGGAAGGCCTCGCTTCGGCGACCATCGACGCTGCGGTCACGCCGCTCAAGGCGCTCTTCCGCCGGGCGGTCGCCCGCGGCGACATCAAGACCAACCCGACGCTCGGCGTGGAAAAGCCAGCCGTTCGGTGCGCTGTCAAAGCGGTCGCCAGCCCCGAGCAGGTAGAGGCGATGCTCACGGTGCTTGAGCCCGCCGACCGTGCGCTGTGGGCAACGGCTTTCTACGCAGGCCTTCGCCGCGGAGAGTTGATCGGGCTGGGCCGCGAGGACATCGACCTCGCTCGTGGCGTGATCCACGTTCGGCGGAGCTGGGACGTGACGGAGGGCCGGATCGTCCCGACAAAGAACAGCAAGGAGCGCGTCGTCCCGATCCCCGCTGTGCTCCGTCGCCACGTCCATCGGCAGGTGCTCGCCTGTGAGGACCCTGCGCACGTCTTCGGTCGTCCCCAGTACGTGGCGAGGGCTGGGCGGCGGGCAAGGGAGACCTCGGAGGCTGCCGGTCTGCCCGTGGTCGTGATGCACGGAGCCCGGCACACGTTCGCCAGCTTCGCCATCGCTGCCGGGGTCAACATCAAGGCGCTCAGCACCTACATGGGCCACGCCACGGTTGCGATCACGCTCGACACCTACGGGCACCTTCTGCCGGGCAGCGAGGAGGAGGCAGCGAGCCTCCTGGACGACTACTTCGCTCGGCCGACTATCGCGCCAGCTATCGCGCACGGCTGAGTTTGGCTCTGTAGAGCCGAGGGCCGCGGATGTACCACATTTAGAGTTCTAGGCGTTGAGGATCTTCGCCTTCGCACTCGCGAACTCGGCGTCGGTCAGGACGCCCGACTCGTGGAGCTGGCCGAGTTCCTTCAGCTTCTCGATCGAGCTGCCTTCCTGCGGGGGCGGCGCAGCAGCCATCTGCTGCTGTTCCTGACCGGCCCGCTGCTCTTCTTCCTGTCGGGCCCACCGGCCCTGCTGGCGATGCTGAACGGCCCCGGCGGCGCCGCCCGCGACGGCGCCGACGGCGGCTACACGGGCAACGCGGCGAAGTAATGGCATGCTGATCTCTCCTTCTCCGGCTGGACGCCGATCAGGCGGCGTCCAGGTCTTGGATGGCGGCGATGAGCTCCTGCGTCGGGACCCGCTGGAAGTCCAGCAGCCGGCCCCCGCTACGGCGGACCGCGGCGGCGAAGGGCCCGGCCCAGGCGTTCTCGAAGCAGATCAGCGCGGCCGCCTCGCCGGGCTCGAGCGCGTCTCCCGCCAGATCCGCGTCCTCGTCGCCGAGCAGACCCGTGCGCGCGCCTTCGAAGACGCGAAGGTCGGACGTCCCGTCACCGTCCAGGTCGGCGATCTCGAGGCCCGAGACCACGCCCTCAGCGTCCTTCTGGACCAGGAGCACATCTATGACCCGGATGATCCCGCGGTCCACGAGGTCCACGAAGAGCGGAATCGCCTCGCCCGTCAGCGGCGCATCCGGCGGAAAGCCGATCACGATGATGTCCACCGGGCCCATATCCAAATCCTCGCCACTCAAGGCTCCTCCTCTGGTCGGCCTGCCACGCTCCGAGGGATGCCGACCGCGGCCGGCTCATCGGCGGTATCGCGGCGAGTCTAGCGGTCAGCCGATCCGCCCGGGGGCGCCGATCGCCTACGTTCTGACTCACCTGACGACGGCCGCGCGGGGCCAGGCTCCTTTGCTACAGTCGCCCTGCTTTGGCTCATTGGGCTCGGGACGAGCCCCACGCCGCGAGCATCGGGACGAGGGATATCCGGGCCCCGCTCTGGGAAAAGGGAAAGGGGAGAGACATGAGAGCAGTGAGTGACGCTGTTGCGGGACGGCTGCGTCTGAGCGTGCTGGGGGTGCTCGCCGCGGGCCTGTGCGCCGCGATGCCCGCGGTCGCGGGTGCCGCACCTGCCAAGTACGTCGCGATGGGGGACTCCTACACCTCGGGACCGGGGATCCTGCCCTACGTGCCCACCGCACCGCCGGAATGCGGTCAGTCGGAACTGAACTACCCGCACCTCGTGGCGAAGGCGCTCAACCTGTCGCTGACCGACGTCAGCTGCGGCGGCGCCAAGACCGAAAACGAGGAAGTCGCACAGTACCCCGACCAGCCGCCGCAGTTCGAAGCGCTGAGCTCATCGACCGAAGTCGTGACGCTGGGCATGGGCGGCAACGACGGCAACCTGTTCGGCACGTTGCTCCTCGGCTGCACCGAAACGGACCTGACGGGGTCCACCAAGGCGCCGTGCCGGGAAAAGTACGAAGGCTTCGTCACGAAAACCTTCGAAGAAGACAAAGCCCCGCAGGAAGCGGCTCTCGTGAAGATCCACGAACTGGCGCCCCACGCGAAGATCTTCGTCGTCGGCTATCCCGAAATCGCACCGAAGCGCGGGATCTGCCCGACGGACATCCCGTGGACCGAAGGCGACCTGAAATGGTTCCGCGACAAGGTCGAGAAGCTGGGCAACAAGAACCAGAAGGAAGGCGCGAAGGCCCACGGCGCGATCTTCGTGGACACCTTCAAGCCGAGCGAAGGCCACAACCTGTGTGAGCCCGTCGGCACGCGTTGGATCGAACCGCTGCTCGGCTCGCTGACCGGCGTGCCGGTGCACCCGAACGCGCTCGGACAGGAAAACGACGCATTCGACGTCGAGCAGGCGATGCTGTCCCACGGCGTGCGCTAGGCGCCCCGGGCGCCTGAGCGCTCATCGAAGCCGTCCCCGCCGCCGACCGCGGCGGGGAGGCCTCGGTGGCGCCGGCATCGATGCGCGCCGATGGCACGACGCCTCGAGCCCGGTCAGGGTGCCTCTGCAGGCGGGCCTCAGGCGTTTTCGACGGAGAGCTGGTAGTCGTCCAGCGCGTCCTGGCTCGCGATCAGCGCCCGCCCGTAGGTGAGCGACCAGCCCGCCCGCGGGCGTCTCGCCAGGTCCGCGGCGCTGGCCCAGGTCTCCCACCGCCACAGGCACAGCCAGCGTTCGATCGCGCGGCCCGGGCCGTGCAGGTCGGCGCGGAGCTCGACCAGCCGGGCGCGGTGGCCGAGGCGACGATTGAGGGCGGTAGGGGTAGGGGGGGTGATCAGCGGCATGAGCGTGTAGCTCTGGGCATATATGAGTAGGTTTGCGGCCAAAAGGTTGGAGATGAGCCTCGGAATCCCGTCTTTGCGGGGAAATCTGCCGTTGTGGGACTTCGCCGGGGCCCGTCCGGTTGCCCGACGTGGCCCTGGCCGGCCGACCTGCCGGCCCGATCCGGTCCTTTCGCCGGGGGCTGCGGGCTGGTTGGGAATGTGCAGCTCTGGTTAGAATTGTGGAACTTCGCGAACCTTTCGATGAAACCGGCCATCTCCCGACCATGCAGGTCAGCCGTGCCGCTCGCGCTTGCTGCGATGGCCGGCGGAGCGCTGGTGCCCGGCACGACGGCCGCGGCGGCACCGCGCGGCTGCCAGACGCCCGAAGTGGTCGGCGTCAACCTGACGATGGCGCGACAGGTCCTCTCGGCCTCCGGCTGCCAGGTGCTGGTCCGCCAGTTGTCGGGGCACGGCCGCTACGTGACGCCTTCGTCCCCACAGGGACAGCAGCTCGTCGGCCGCCAGAGCCCCGGGGCCGGTCGTCGCTCGGCTGCCGTGACGATCTGGCTCAAGCCGTTGTGCAGCCAATCAGCCGCACCCGGGCCGGCCGAACCCGGCCCGGCGGTGACGAAGGGCGGCACCGAGCTGATCTCCGGGCTGTTCCTCTCCGGAGGGCCGCTCGTCCGCAGCGTCCAGTGCCGCAGCGGAGTTCCCTCGGCCGGGACGATCACGATCGCCTCGCCCGATGGCCGGGTGATCGTGAGCCGCTCGGTGGGCGACGGGCGCCTGGCCATCTTCCCGCTCCCACCGGGGCGCTACGAGGTCGAGGGCAGCTTCGCCGAGGCGAGGAGCAACGGCGCGCCGCTGCGCGCAACGCCCGTGCCGGTCACGATCACCGCGCAGCGCACCACCCGGCTGAACCTGGTCGGACAGATCCGCTGAGGGCGCTCCGGCGGCGTCGCGGCGGGCGGGCGGGCTTGGGTCTCGGCGTCCGCGCCCTCCAGCCTCGCGGCTGTGGGCTGGAGCGCCGAGACAGCCCCGTCCTTGCGTTCCTCTCCATGGGGACCTCCATCCCCGGCGCGGAGTGTAACGGGAGCCCGGACAGATCTGTGCAGGGATGCGGCGTCCATGTCATCCTGAGCTCGTGACGGCATGCACCCATCTCGATTCGATCACCGTGACAGAGTTGCCTGCCGAGGTGGCGGGCTGCGAGGACTGCCTGCGAGAAGGCGGGGTCTGGCTGCACCTGAGGATCTGCCTGGAGTGCGGGCACGTGGGCTGCTGTGACGACTCCCCCTCGCGGCACGCCAGGGCCCATGCCGGCTCCGCCGCGCACCCGCTGATCCGCTCGCTGGAGCCGGGCGAGCAGTGGTCCTGGTGCTTCGTCGACGAGGTCGCGATGGTGATCCCGGAGGTCACCGGCAGCACCCGGATCCCGCCGTCGCCGATGCTCAGCTGAGGCGGGCGGTGGCTGAGCGGCGTCCCGTAATACTGGCGGTCGACGACGAGCCGGCGGTGCTCGCCGCGGTCGCTCGCGACCTGCGGCGCCGGTTCGGGGAGAGCTACCGGATCATGCGGGCCGGCAGCGGGCAGGAGGCGCTGGAGCTGCTGGCTGAACTGCGGACCCGGGGCGATGCCGTCGCGATGCTCCTCGCCGACCAGCGGATGCCGGGCATGGACGGCACCGACTACCTGGTGAAGGCACGCACGATCTTCCCGGAGGCCAAGCGGGTGCTGCTGACCGCCTACGCCGACACCGAGGCGGCGATCGCGGCGATCAACCAGGTCTCGCTCGACTACTACCTGCTGAAGCCATGGGATCCGCCCGAGGAGCTGCTCTACCCGGTCGTCGAAGACCTGCTCACGACCTGGGAGGCCGGGTCGGCGCTGGAGGCGGGGGGTGTGCGCGTGATCGGGCACCGCTTCTCGCGCGACACCCATGAACTGCGCGACTTCCTCGCACGTAACCGCGTGCCCGCGCGCTGGCTCGACGTCGAGCGCGACGCCGAGGCGCGCGAGCTGCTCGCCGTGGCCGGCGTCGACGAAGAGGGCCTGCCCGTCGCGTTGCTCGAAGACGGCACCGTGCTCGAGCGGCCGACCGTGCTCGAGCTCGCCGAGCGGATCGGCGTGGCCGGCCAGCCCGCCTCCGAGCACTACGACCTGGTGATAGTCGGGGGCGGCCCGGCCGGGCTCGCGGCCGCCGTCTACGGCGCCTCCGAGGGGCTGCGGACCGTGCTGGTCGAGCGCGAGGCACCGGGCGGACAGGCCGGGCAGTCGAGCCGCATCGAGAACTACCTGGGGTTTCCCGCCGGCCTGTCCGGCTCGGACCTGGCGCGCCGGGCCACCGATCAGGCTCGCCGGCTCGGCGCCGAGCTGCTGAGCGTCAACGACGCCGTCGCCCTCCGTGTCGAGGGCGCCGGGCGGATCGTCGAGCTGACCGGCGGCGCGCAGCTCAGCGCCAACTGCGTGCTGGTCGCCTCGGGGGTCTCCTATCGCCGCATGCGCGCGCCCGGATTCGAGGAGCTGACCGGCGCCGGGGTCTACTACGGCGCGGCGCTGACCGAGGCGCGCTCCTGCGCCGACCAGCATGTCGTCGTGATCGGGGGGGCCAACTCGGCCGGCCAGGCCGCTGTCTACTTCAGCGGCTATGCCAATCGGGTGTCGATGCTGGTGCGGGGCGACTCGCTGGCCAGGTCGATGTCCCACTACCTGATCGACCAGATCGCCGCGCTCGAGAACGTCGAGGTGCGCACCGGCACCGAGGCGGTTGCGGCGGAGGGCGAAGACGGGCGCCTGCGGCGGTTGGTGATCCGCGACGGCGACGGCGACGAGACGACCGAAGACGTCGCCGCCTGCTTCATCTTCCGCGGCGCGGCGCCGCGCACCGACTGGCGGGACGGCGTGCTCGCCCGCGACACCGCCGGCTTCATCCTGGCTGGACCGGAAGTGCGCGAGCACGGCTGGCCGCTGGCGCGCGAGCCCTACGCGCTGGAGACCAGCGTGCCCGGCGTGTTCGTCGCGGGCGACGTGCGGTCGAGGTCGATCAAGCGGGTCGCCAGCGCGGTGGGGGAGGGGTCGATGGCTGTTTCGCTGATCCACGAGTACCTGGCCAGCGCGTGAGCTCGCCGACGATCGAGGAGCTGCGCGCGTTCGATCTGTTCGAGGGGCTCGACGACGCACGGCTCGCCGACGTGGCGGCCCACGCCGAGATCGCCGACTACGAGCCGGGCGATCTGATCGCCGACCAGGGACAGGTCGAACACGCGGTCTACCTGCTGCTCGACGGGACCGCCGAGACGTTCACCGAAACCGACGGCAGGGCCGAGCCCTCGGGGGAGCATGTGGCGCCGACCTGGCTGGGCGCGATCGGCGCGCTGACCGGCGCCCCGCTCGGCGTGCGCGTGATGGCCGCCACGCCGGTGCGGCTCGCCTCGATCAGCACGGAGGACTTCTTCGAGCTGGCCGTGCAGAACCGCTCGATCATGCAGCTGGTGCTGGCCCGCGTGCGCCCGGTCGTGGGGCGGATCACAGCGATCGAACAGAACAGGGAGCGGCTCGAGTCGCTCGGCACGATGGCCGCCGGTCTGGCTCACGAGCTGAACAACCCGGCTGCCGCAGCGCGGCGCAGCTCCGCCGCGCTGGCCGACGCCCTGGACGTGCTCGGCTCGACGATCGGCGTGTTCGTCGAGTCCGGCATCGAGCGCGGCGAGGCCGAGCGGCTGGTGGAGATCCAGCGCGAGGTGCTTGCCGCCGCGGCCGCCGCGGTGCCGCGCTCGGCGCTGCAGGCCGCCGACGCCGAGGATGCGCTCACCGACGCCCTGGCCGAGGCGGGGATCCCCGACGGGTACAGCCTCGCCGAGCCGCTCGCCCGGGCCGGCGTCGACGGCGCGCTGCTGTCGCGCATCGCCGCGCTCGCCGGCCCCGCCACCGAGGCCGCCGTGCGCTGGATCGCCGCCTCGCTGGAGGCTCGCGAGCTGGCCGGCGAGCTGGCCGAGTCGACCGAGCGCATGAGTGCCCTGGTCGGCGCGGTCAAGAGCTACGCCTACATGGATCGCGGCGGCCTGGTGGAGGTGGACCTGCGGGAGGGGATCGAGAACACGCTCACGATCCTCGGGCACAAGCTCAAGCGCACCACGATCGAGGTGCGGCGCGAATACGACCCGGCGTTGCCGCACCTGCAGGCCTACGGCGCCGAGCTCAACCAGGTCTGGACCAATCTGCTGGACAACGCGATCGACGCCCTCGGCGAGACGGGGACGATCACGATCGCCGCCAGGCGCGACGGCGAATGTGTCGAGATCGACGTCAGCGACGACGGCCCCGGCATCCCCGGCGAGATCCGCGAGCGGGTCTTCGACCCGTTCTTCACGACCAAGGAGGTCGGCAGGGGCACAGGGCTCGGTCTCGACACCACCCGCAGGATCGTCGTCGACCGGCATCGCGGCAGCCTCACCGTCGACTCGGAGCCGGGCCGGACGGTGTTCCGCGTGCGGCTCCCCCTCGACGGCGCCACCCGGTGAGCGCCGGCGCAGGCGCAGTTCGCGTGCTCGCGGTCTCCGCGGCGGTGGGGCGGCCCCTGCGGATGGCAGTGCTGCGGCCCCACGAACCGGCCGACCGTGCGATGTATCGGGCCGAGGAGGACCCGGCGACGCTGCACGTCGCCGCGATCCGGGGCGAGGACGAGGTGCTGGCCGTCGGCAGCGTGATGCCCGATCCGTACCCCGGGAGCCCGCAGCCGGGGGACTGGCGGGTCCGTGGGATGGCCACGAGGCCGGATCTGCGCGGCACCGGGCTGGGCGCGCTCGTGCTGGCCCGCTGTGAGCAGCATGCCCGCGGGGAGGGCGGGCTTCGCCTGTGGTGCAACGCGCGGGTGGGGGCCCGGCGCTTCTACGAGCACGCCGGTCTGGTCGCCGAGGGTGAGGTGTTCGAGCTGCCCGGGATCGGCCCGCACGTGCTGATGTCCAAGCGGCTCGCCTGATCGGGGGGTGCCGCTCGACTATTGTCGTGCGGTGCCCCGAATCCCGATCAACATTTCCGAACTGGTGGGCGAGACGCCGCTGGTGGAGCTCTCGACGATGCTCGACGGCGCCGCCGAGGGAGCGCGGCTGTTCGCGAAGCTGGAGTCGTTCAACCCCGGTGGCAGCGTCAAGGACCGGATCGGCGTCGCCATGATCGAGGCGGCCGAGGCGGAAGGGCGGATCGAGCCGGGTCGCACCACGATCGTCGAGGCCACCAGCGGCAACACCGGGATCGCGCTCGCCTTCGTCTGCGCCGCCAAGGGGTACGACCTGGTGCTCACCTTGCCACAGGGAATGAGCCGGGAGCGCGAGAGCCTGCTGCGCCTGTATGGCGCGCAGGTCGACATCACCGAGTCGCTGGGCGGGATGGGAGAGGCGGTCGAGGCGGCCCGCACGATGGCGCGGCGCGAGGACGTCTTCCTCCCCGACCAGTTCTCCAATCCCGCGAACCCGGAGGCTCATCGCCGCACGACCGGGCCCGAGATCGCCCGCGCGCTGGAGGACCGGGTCGACGTGCTCGTCGCCGGGGTCGGCACCGGCGGCACGATCACGGGCGTCGGCGAGTACCTGCGCGAACACAGCAACCCGGCGCTCACGGTCGTGGCGGTCGAGCCGCGCGGATCGGCCGTACTCTCCGGCGGGCGCGTCGGCCCGCACCGGATCCAGGGGATCGGCGCCGGCTTCGTGCCGCCGGTGCTGAACAGGGAGCTGATCGACGAGGTGATCGCCGTGACCGATGACGATGCGATCCAGACAGCCTGGCGCTGCGCCCGGGAGGCCGGCCTGCTCGCCGGCATCTCCGCCGGCGCCGCGCTGTGGGCCGCGTTCGAGGTCGCCCGCCGTCCCGAGTCGAAGGGGGCACGGATCGTCGTCGTGATGCCCGACTCGGGCGAGCGTTACATCTCGCAGGCGTTCTTCGCGCCCTAGCGGCCAGACCCGAGCAGGATGCCGATGCGGGAAATCGGTTGCAGGTGCAAGGATCCTCGCTACGCTTCTGCCATGCCCGGTTTCAGCGCGTTCACTCGGGTTGCCGGTGAGATCCGGCGCGACGTCATCGCGGCCCGCGATCGGGACCCCGCGGCGAGGGGTGTGCCGCCCGTGGAGATCCTTGCCACCTGGCCAGGGATCCACGCGCTGCTCGGCTACCGCGTCGCACACGCCCTGCACTCCGCCGGGGTGCCGGTCCTGCCGCGCCTGATCTCGCTGATCGTGCGGGGCGTCACCGGTATCGAGATCCACCCCGCGGCACGCATCGGCCAGGGCCTGTTCATCGATCACGGCGCCGGCGTCGTGATCGGCGAGACGGCCGACATCGGCGACAACGTGACCCTCTACCAGGGAGTCACCTTGGGCGGCACCGGCTTCGCGACGGGCAAGCGCCACCCGACGGTCCAGGACAACGTCACGATCGGTTCGGGCGCGAAGCTGCTCGGACCGATCACGGTCGGCCACGGCGCCAAGATCGGCGCCAACAGCGTCGTCATCACCGACGTCCCGCCCAACTCGACCGTCGTGGGGAACCCCGGTCATCCGGTGCGCGTCGACGGCCGCCGCGTCGAGGGACCCGACGTCGACTGGATCCACCTGCCCGATCCGATCGCCGAGGCGATCCAGGCGCTCTCGGGGCGCATCGCGACGCTCGAAGGGATGCTCGCCGAGCTCTCCGACGACCCGCAGCCGGTAGCCGAGGTGAGGCCGCTGCGGACCGTTCGCGGCCCGAACCCCGCCGGCGGCTGAGCGCCGGCGCCGGCGGGTCCCGGCCCCGGCTCGAGCCCGGCAGGGCTGCCGGGGACGCATCTATTCTGGAGTGCGATGACCGAGAATCCGCACGCCGACCATCTTCGCGAGCTGCTCGAGGACCTCAACGAGCCCCAGCGCGAGGCCGTGACCCACGGCGAGGGGCCACTGCTGATCCTGGCCGGCGCGGGCAGCGGCAAGACGCGCGTGCTCGCCCACCGCATCGCGTTCCTGATCTACACCGACCAGGCCCAGGCCGGCGAGATCCTGGCGATCACGTTCACCAACAAGGCGGCCACCGAGATGCGCGAGCGGGTCGAGCGCCTGCTCGGCCACGGCACGCGCGGGATGTGGCTGATGACCTTCCATGCCGCCTGCGCGCGGATCCTGCGCGCCGAGGCCGCGCGGCTCGGCTACACGCGCCAGTTCACGATCTACGACCAGGCCGACGCGCGCCGGTTGACGAAGCGCTCGGCCGACGCGCTCGGCGTCGACCCGAAGCGCTACACCCCGGCCGCTATCCACAACCAGATCTCGGCCGCCAAGAACCAGCTGATCGACGCCGCCCGCTACCGCCAGGCCGTCGGCTCGCCCTTCGAGGAGATGATCGCCGAGGTGTATGAGCTCTACGAGCGCGACCTGCTGCGCATGAACGCGATGGACTTCGACGACCTGCTGTTTCGCACGGTCAACCTGCTCGAGCTGTTCGACGAGGTCAGGGAGCGCTACTCCGACACCTTCCGCCACGTCCTGGTCGACGAGTACCAGGACACCAACCGGGCGCAGTACCGGATGCTGCAGCTGCTCGTCGGCGGCGGCCCTCCTCCCCGGCGCGGTGGCGAGCGCTCCGGATCGCCCGAGCGGCCCGCCTACGCCGGCCCGCTCGGGCACCGCAACCTCGCGGTCGTCGGCGACGATGCGCAGTCGATCTACAGCTTCCGTCAGGCCGACATCCGCAACATCCTCGACTTCCAGGACGACTTCCCCGACGCCCGCGTGGTCAAGCTCGAGCAGAACTACCGCTCGACCGGGACGATCCTGGAGGCGGCCAACGCGGTGATCGCCAACAACCGCGGGGGGATCGCGAAGCGTCTGTGGAGCGAGCTCGGCCAGGGTGAGCAGATCCAGCTGCGCGCGCTGCAGGACGAGCATGCCGAGGCGCGCTACGTGGTGGGTGAGATCCAGCGGCTGCTCGACGAGGGCGCCTCGCGCGCGGAGATCGCCGTGCTCTACCGGACCAACGCGATGTCGCGGGTGATCGAGGACGCATTGGTGCGCAACGAGATCGCCTACCAGGTGATCGGCGGCACGAAGTTCTACGAGCGCGCCGAGATCAAGGACGCGATCGCCTATCTGTCGCTCCTGGCCAACCCGTTCGACGTCGTCAGCTTCACCCGCGTCGCCAACTCTCCGCGGCGCGGGATCGGCGCGACCTCGCTGTCGCGCGTGATCGCCCACGCCGGCACGATCGACATCCCGATCTGGGACGCCGCCGCCCGCCCGCACGAGGTCCCGGGCCTCGGCGCCGCCGCCGTCAAGGCGCTGGAGCGCTTCATGGCGACGATGGCCGAGCTGCGCACGCTGGCCGGCACCGAGCCCGATTCGGCCGGGCAGCCGAGCCGCGGGGTGCCGATCGCGGAGCTGCTCGAGGCGGTCCTGGCCCGGACCGGATACCTGGAGGCGCTGGAGGCGGAGCGGACGATCGAGGCGCAGGGCAGGATCGAGAACCTGGAGCAGCTGGTCGAGGTCGGACGCGAGTTCGACGTCTCCGCCGGAGAGGGAGCGGGAGGCGAGGGGACGCTGGACCGGTTCCTGCAGGAGACCGCGCTCGTCGCCGACGCCGACACGCGCAGCGACGACGAGGGGCTCATCACCCTGATGACCCTGCACAACGCCAAGGGACTGGAGTACCCGACCGTGTTCATCGCCGGGTGCGAGGACGGTGTCTTCCCGCACTCGCGGGCGATAGACGAGGGCGGTCTCGAGGAGGAGCGGCGCCTGTTCTACGTCGGCATCACGCGCGCCATGCGCAACCTCTACCTGACCTACGCGCGGCGGCGTGCCCTGTTCGGGGCGCAGAGCTACGGGATGCCCAGCCGCTTCCTCGCAGAGATCCCCGGCGACCTTCTCGAGGAGGGCGGCGACGGCGGCTTCCGCCCGGGCGCGTTCGTCGCGGCCGCGTCGCTCGGCGGCACGCCGGGAGGGGGCGGCACGGAGGCGGTCTGGGGGCGTGGGCCGGTTGGGGCGGTGCGAGCGCGGCGGGCCGATCCAGCCCCCGAGAGCTTCAGGCTCGGCGAGGACGTGGTGCACGCCGCCTTCGGCGACGGGGTCGTGACAGGCGTCGAGCCGGACGGGGTGATCGTCGTGCGCTTCGCCGGCGACGGCTCGGAACGCAAGCTGATGGCCGAGTACGCGCCCGTGACGCGACGCTGAAGCGCTCGCTGCCGGAAGGCCGGAGCGCATAGCATCTGCGCATGGCCGCAACGCCAATCGACGGCAAGGCGATCGCAGCCCGGGTCCGCGGCGAGGTCGCCGGGGAGGTCGAGCGCTTCGTCGAGCGCTACGGCCGGCCTCCCGGCCTGGCGACCGTGCTGGTCGGAGACGACCCGGCCTCGGCGGTCTACGTGGCCGCCAAGCAGCGTGCCTGCAAGGAGGTCGGGATCGTCCCGGTCGACCGCCGCCTGCCCGCGGGCGCCGGCCCGGAGGAGGTCTCCGAGGAGCTCGACATATTGAACGGCGACGCGGCCGTCAGCGGCATCCTGCTGCAGCTGCCCGTCCCCGACCAGCTCGACGGCCCGGAGCTGACGGGCATGATCGCCCCCGAAAAGGACGTCGACGGGCTGACGCCGGTCAACGCCGGGCTGCTCTCGCTGGGAAGGCCCGGCCTGCGCCCCTGCACGCCCGCCGGCGTGATGGTGCTGCTCGAGGAGGCGGGCGCGCAGCTGGAGGGCGCCGAAGCCGTCGTGGTCGGGCGCTCGAACCTGTTCGGCAAGCCGATGGCCCAGCTGCTGCTGGCGGCCAACGCGACCGTGACGACCGCCCACTCGCGGACCCGCGACCTGGCCGCTGTCTGCTCCCGCGCCGACATCCTGATCGCCGCGGTCGGCCGCCCGCGGATCCTGGGCGCCGAGCACGTCAAGCCGGGGGCGGTCGTGATCGATGTCGGCATGAACCGCCTGACCCCCGAGGAGGCGGGCAACAAGAGCGGGCTGGTCGGGGACGTGGACCATGGCGCCGTCGCCGAGCTTGCCTCGGCGATAACGCCGGTCCCCGGGGGGGTCGGACCGATGACGATCGCGATGCTGTTGCGCAACACCCTGCTGGCCGCCCGCTACCAGGCCGAGCTGGAGAGCATGCTGGCGGAGATCGACCGGGACGCGGTATGACCGGCAAGCTTCGCGCCGGCGAGCTGCTCGCGCTGGCCGGAATAGTCTGCGTGATCGTGTCGCTGTTCGAGCCCTGGTATCAGGGCCCGAGCGGCAACCTCGACCTCTGGGACACCTTCGGGGTGGCGGCGGTGCTGCTGCTGCTCGCCCTCGCCGCGGCGCTGGCGATGGTGACGGCGGCCGCCACGGAGCGCGACAGTCCGGCGCTGGCCGTCGCCACCGCTGTCTGGTGCGTGCCGCTCGCCCTGATCGGCCTGATCGCCACCGTCGTGCGGCTGCTCGAGCGGCCCGACCAGTCGACCGGGCTGTGCAGCGGGGCATGGTTCGCGCTGGCCGGGTCGCTGGCGATCCTCGTGGGAGCCTGGCTGGTGCTGCGCGACGAACGTCCGTCGCGCTACCGGCCCGCCCGGCCCGAGCCGCGACCTCGCCCCTAGAATGCGCGACTGTGATCAGCCGCGATGAGGTTCTGCACGTCGCCCGTCTCGCTCGCCTGGCGCTGAGCGAGGAGGAGATCGAGCCGATGGCGCGGGAGCTCTCGGCGGTGCTCGATCACGTCGCCACGATCGGCGAGCTCGACCTCGAGCAGGTGCCCCCGACGACCCACG
This sequence comes from Solirubrobacteraceae bacterium, assembly GCA_052145475.1. Taxonomy (GTDB): domain Bacteria; phylum Actinomycetota; class Thermoleophilia; order Solirubrobacterales; family Solirubrobacteraceae; genus Palsa-744. The sequence continues at coordinate 5,978 of JBKQOO010000060.1, read as the reverse complement.
TGGTCGAGGTGACGGGGCGTCTGCGCCCCGACGAGCCGCGGCCCTGCCTGCCGCGCGAGCTCGCCCTCTCGCAGGCCCCCGCCGTGAGCGAGGAGGGTTTCCTCGTCCCCAGCCCGCAGGCGTGATCTCGAGGCCGCGATGATCGATTCCGGCCTTCTCGAGCTGACGGCGGTGCAGGCGACCGACGCGATCACGGCCGGTTCGACCTCTGCGCAGGAGCTGTTCGACGCCTACTGCGCGCGCGCCGCGGCGGACCGCGCCGCGGGCGAGCACGGCCTCAACTGCTTCACCTGGGTCGCCGGCCCGGACGGCGCCCCCGACGCAGCTGCGCCACAGGGCGTACCGCTGGCCGTCAAGGACCTGTTCTGCACCCGAGGCGTGCCCAGCCAGGCGGGCTCCCGGATCCTCGAGGGCTACCTGCCGCCGTACACGGCCACTGCGGTGGAGCGCCTGCTCGCCTCCGGCGCGAGCCTGCTTGGCAAGACCAACCAGGACGAGTTCGCGATGGGCTCCTCAAACGAGAACTCCGCCTACGGGCCGGTGCGCAACCCCTGGAACCGCGAGCGGGTGCCCGGCGGCTCCTCCGGCGGCAGCGCCGCGGCGGTTGCCGCCGGGCTGGCTCCCTGGGCGCTGGGGACCGATACCGGCGGCTCGATCCGCCAGCCGGCGGCCCTGTGCGGGATCGTCGGGCTGAAACCGACCTACGGCTCGGTCTCGCGCTACGGCATGATCGCATTCGCCTCCTCGCTCGACCAGGCCGGCCCGCTGACGCGCGACGTGCGCGACGCCGCCCTGATGCTGAAGCTGATGGTCGGGCAGGACTCGTGCGACGCGACCTCGCTGGCCTTCCCCGGCGAGATCGCCACGCCGCGCGCGGAGCGCCTGGAGGGGATCCGACTCGGCGTGCCCGAGGAGCTGACCGGCGAGGGCGTCGAAGCCGGCGTGCTCGAGTCCTTCCGGGCGTCGCTCGAGACGGCCGCGCAGCTCGGCGCCGAGGTGCAGGAGGTGCGTCTCCCGCACGCTCCCCATGCGCTTTCGGCCTATTACGTGCTGGCCCCGGCCGAGGCCTCCTCGAACCTCGCTCGCTACGACGGCGTGCGCTACGGCATGCGCGCCCCCGACCCGGTGGACCTGCTGGACATGTACACGCGTACCCGCCACGACGGCTTCGGCCCGGAGGTCAAGCGGCGGATCATGCTCGGCACCTATGCGCTGTCCTCCGGCTACTACGACGCCTACTACGGACGGGCCCAGCGCGTGCGCACCAAGATCGCCGAGGACTTCGCCGCGGCCTTCGCGCAGGTCGACTTCGTCGTCACGCCGACCTCGCCGACCGTCGCCTTCGCGCTCGGCGAGAGGACGGGGGACCCGCTGGCCATGTACCTCAGCGACTACTGCACCGTGCCGATGTCGCTGGCCGGGATCCCGGCGATCTCGATTCCCTGCGGCCTCAGCGATGGCCTGCCCGTCGGCCTGCAGCTGGCCGGCCCGGCCTTCAGCGAGAGCCGGCTGCTCGACGCCGCCCACGCGCTCGAGCAGGCGCTGGAGTTCGACGGGAGCCCGGCCCGTGCCTGACGGTCCCGACACGCTCGAGGCGGTGATCGGGTTGGAGATCCACGTCCAGCTGGCGACCGCCACGAAGATGTTCTGCAGCTGCGCGCTGTCCTTCGGCGAGCCGCCGAACACCCACACCTGCTCGGTCTGCCTGGGGCTGCCCGGCAGCCTGCCCGTCGCCAACGCCCGGGCCGTGCACTTCGGGCTGATGATCGGCCTCGCGCTCGGCTCGGAGCTGGCCCCGCGCTCGATCTTCCACCGCAAGAACTACTTCTATCCCGATCTGCCCAAGGGCTACCAGATCTCCCAGTACGACGAGCCGCTGTGCCGTGGCGGGCGCCTGGGTCAGGTGCGCATCCACCGCGTGCACCTCGAGGAGGATGCCGCCAAGCTGATCCACGTGGGCGCGAGCGGGCGCATCCACGGATCGGATGCCAGCATCGTCGATTTCAACCGCGGCGGAACGCCGCTGGCGGAGATCGTCACCGAGCCCGACCTGCGCTCCGCCGAGCAGGCAGGCGAATGGCTGAAGCTGCTGCGTACGACGATGCGCGCGTTGGGGGTCAGCGACGTGAACATGGAGGAGGGCTCGCTGCGCTGCGACGCCAACATCTCGCTGCGCCCCGCCGGCAGCGAGGAGCTGGGCGTCAAGACGGAGCTGAAGAACATGAACTCCTTCCGCTTCATCGAACGCGGCATCAGGGCCGAGATCGCCCGCCAGGGCAAGATTATCGCCGCCGGCGGCAAGGTCGTGCAGGAGACCCTTCACTTCGACCCCGGCTCAGCAGCGATCACATCACTGCGCTCCAAGGAGGAAGCGCACGACTACCGCTACTTCCCGGAGCCGGACCTGCTCCCCGTCGCGATCGACCGCGCGATGATCGAGGCGGCCGAAGCAGACATGTCCGAGCTCCCCGCCGACCGCGCAGAGCGCCTGCAGCGCGACGGCCTCAGCTCCGAGAGCGCACAGCTGTTGGCCTACCGGGGTGAGCTCGGGGACTACTTCGAGGCCGCCCTGGCCGCTGGCGCCGATCCGCCGCCGGATCCACAGCCCCTCGCCAACTGGATCTCGGGCGAGCTGCTGGGACGGCTCGGCGAGCTCGACGACCCGGGCGCCTCTCGGGTGACGCCCGCCGCGATCGCCGCGCTGGTCGGACTGGTGGGGGACAAGCAGATCACGGTCGGGGCCGGACGGCAGGTACTCGAGCGGCTGCTGGCCGAGGGCGGCGATCCGCGGGCGATCGTGGCGGCCGAGGGGCTGGCAGCGATCGAGGGCAGCGACGAGCTCGAGGCGATCGTCTCGGCCGCGCTGGCCGCCAACCCCGACGCCGCCCAGCGGGTCCGCGAAGGAAACGCGAAGGCGATCGGGCCGATCGTCGGTCACGTGATGCGTGAGACCAAGGGGCGAGCCGACGGCACCGAGGTCTCACGGCTGATCAACGAGCAGCTGGCCGTCTGAGCGGCCCCGAGCGACCGGTCCCGGCCCCGCCCGGCGCCAAACCGCACAGCCCTCGAGTCGACATTTTGGACTTCGGGCCAAAGGCATCGCGGCCACGCTGCGCCAATATGCTCGACATGAACCGGTCAGCAGCAAACTCATGCTTCTCAGCTCCTCGGCGGTTCATCCTGCTGCCCGAGGAGCAGGCGGAGGCGGGGAGGCACGGTCCCCGTATCCGCCGGTACCAGCTCACAAGCGTCGGATTGGGGGCGGGTCCTCAGCGAGCCGGCCTTGGCAGCGCGGACGTCGTGACGGCACGGACAGCCCGCGATCTGGGTCCGCTGGGCCGGATGAACTGAACTGGCACCCTCGACGATGGCGTGCGCTTCCCTCGGCGCGCGTCCCCGGCGTGCGGCCGGACAGGGGATTCCCTCCCTGTCCGGCCGCATTGCCGTTAAGCTGTGGTTGTGATGAACGAGACACCGTCGACACCGAAGACAGGCTCGTTCGGCCGCACCGCGGTCGCGGTGCTGGTGCTGCTGGTGGCGGCCTGGCTCCTGATCGGCGTGATCGGGCACGTGCTGTCCTTCCTGTTCAGCACGCTGCTACTGGTGCTCGCGGTCGTGGCCCTGATCTGGGCGCTGCGCGTACTGCTGTAGGGACGCGATGGCCTACATCGTGATCGCCGTCTGCTTCGGTCTCGCCGGCGGTCTGGTGGGCAAGCTGAAGGGCAGCTCGTTCGTGCTGTGGTTCCTGATCTCGGGCCTGGTGCCGTTCTTCGGGCTGCTGGCCGCGCTGGCCTATCGCTTCGAGCGCGACGAGCTGCGCCGCCAATGCCCGAACTGCGGACGGGTGACGAAGATCTACGACGCCCTCTGCACCCGCTGCGGCGCCGAGCTGGAGTTCCCCGACGTCGCGATCGCGCCCGAATCCTGGGAGCGGACGCCCGCCCCGCACCGCTGAGCGGCTGGATGCGACTTCGGCTCGCCTAAGCCGATTTCGGCCGGCCTAAGCCGATCCGTCGCATACGCTGTGCCCGAGACATGAGCACCGAGGCCGACACAGCCACGTCCTCGCGCGAGTCGCCGCTGGCGCGGTGGATCCACCGCCGCGGCTTCAGGGACGAGCGTGACTTCGTCCTGCGCGTGGTGCAGCCCGCCCTGGTCGGAATGATCGACGGCACCGTCTCGTCACTGGCCCCGATCTTCGCAGCGGCGATCTACGCGAACTCGGCGACCGCATTTCGGGTGGGTCTGGCCGTTGCGCTCGGCGCCGGGGTCTCGATGGGCTGGTCGGAGGCGCTGTCGGACACAGGGGAGCAGACCGGGCGGGGCTCGGCCTGGGTGCGCGGCTCGATCACCGGCGGCATGACGACGCTCGGGGGGATCTTCCACACGCTGCCCTTCCTGATCTCCGATGTGCACAAGGCACTGATCGTCGCCGGGATCGTGGTGGCGGTCGAGCTGTTCGCGATCGCCTGGATCCGCAAACGTTTCCTCGAGGTCTCGATGCGCTCCTCGCTGCTGGTCGTCACGGTCGGCGGCGCGATCGTGCTGGCGATCGGCGTCGGCATCGGCAGCTCCTAGCGCCTGCGCCGCGAGATGGCCCGGCGCGGGACGCACGATTTCACATAGCGGATCGGTTCGTGGGGTAACATCTCCCGATTCGGGAGGACAGCGGCGAGGAGGGGCGCCGCGCTCAGGCTGTGAGGGCCCACCGGAGTTGCGCTCCGGGTTGGCGGGCCCTCGCCAGGCCAAGGAGGGAGCCACGATGGACCAGACCGGACGAAGCGCACGGAGGGGCGGGCAAGTCCGCGATGCGGGCGGCCCACCGCGTCAGGGCCGGCGCGGCAGGAGACGGCTGTGGCTGCTCTCGGCCACCGCCCTCGGCGTGTTCGTGATCGCGCCCGTGGGTGCCCCATCTGCCAGGGTGGCAGGCCGACAGGCCGTGCCGCTCGCCGGCTCGGGTGCGCCCGTGGTGCTCCTGCTGACGCCGGCCCAGGGCCCGAGCGCCGGCGGGACGAAGGTGGAGATCCTGGGCGAAGACCTCAAGGGTGCCACGACGGTCTACTTCGGCGACGCTGCGGTCCAGCTGAAGAAACCTGGCAAGTCGGCGAGCAAGGTCGGCGTCGTGAGCCCGCCGGGGGTGGGCACCGTCGACGTCACCGTCGCCACTCCCGAAGCCACCAGCGAAATCACCACCGCCGACCGGTTCACCTACGAGCCGAGCCCTCCGGTCGTGTCGGGCCTCAGTCCCAAGAGCGCCCCCGCGGATTCGAGGCACTCGGTCACCGTCAGCGGCCAGAACTTCGCGGGCGCGACCGAAGTCCGCTTCGGCGCGATCAGCGTGCCGTTCACGGTCGTGAAGTCGACGAAGCTCAAGGCGAGCGCCCCGGTGGGACGGGTCCTCGGGCCGGTCGACGTCACCGTGACGACGCCGGAAGGAACCAGTGAAGCCTCTCCCGCCGACCAGTTCACGTTCACGCCGGAGTCTCCCGTTGCGGCCTATACCGTTCCGGAAATCGGTCCCGGCGCGGGCGGGAACACGGTGACGGTGATCGGAGAAGGGCTGCTCGATGCCACGCAGGTCGAATTCGACGGTGTCCCGGCGGAGAGCTTCGAAGTGATCGACGACGCAGAGCTGCTCGCGGTCCCGCCGCCGCACACGACCGAACGGATCGCGGTGACGGTGACGACGCCGTCGGGGAAGAGCGCGTCGTACTGCTACGGCCCCCTGTGCGCGCCCGTGGCCCACTACAAGTACAAGACGACGTTCACGTCGATCAGCCCCGGAAGCGGGCCGCGGGAAGGCGGGACACCGATCACGGTGACCGGCTCGGGCTTCTCGACCAAGCCAGGCGGGACCACGATCCTGATCGGCGACCACGAAGCCACGTTGGTCGAGTGCTCCTCGATCAGCACCTGCACGGCGCTCACGCCCGAGGGCAAGCAGAGCGCCGGGAGAGAACCGGTCGAAGTGCGGGTCC
>JBKQOO010000059.1:0-39675 GCA_052145475.1 Solirubrobacteraceae bacterium | reverse complement strand
GAGCATGTTGAGCTTCACCCGCAGCAGCAGATCGGACACGGTCTGACCCGAGGTGGCGAGGAATTTTTCGAATTCCGCCGCTTTCGGGAATTGCTGGCTCTTGATTTTCAGGAACTGTTCGTGAACTTCCTTGTCGCTGACTTTCACGCCCAGCGATTTCGCTTCGCCGAGCACCCAGGAAGAGGAGATCAGGAAGCCGAGAACCTCCTGCTGGAGCGACTTGTACTGCTGTTCGCACTCCGACTTCAGCTGCGCGGTGGTGGGAGCTTTCTGGCCTTTCGCCGGTTTCGCCGTGGTCGCCTGCAGATGGGCGATGCAGGCGGTGTAATCGGGCGGGACCGGGACGACCATTTTTTCGCCCGTCGAGCCGCCCGAGGACGCTGCCACGCCGAGCCAGTGGCTGAAGGCTTCTTTGGTGATCGGCGTCGCGCCGTTGATCTGAACGACGGAGTTGCCGGGAATGCCACCGCATGCGGCAATGCCGACGGTTGCAAACAAAACGGCGCCGAGCGCCGTGGTCAAACGAAATGCCTTGGTCACGAGAAAGGGCACTCTACACGATCCTGCTTAACGGGATTCTAAGGTCCGTCGCGCACCACCGCGAGCAGCGTATCGGCCGCTTTGACGACGCTGGGGAACCTCGCGGCGCCGTCGCTGGGGACCCGCATCGAGACCTGCGAGCGGCCCGATTCGTACATCGCCTCGGGCAGCTCCTGGCGCAGCCGCCGTGCCCGCGCCGAGTCCAGCTCGATCGGCACGACGGCGAGGCGATCGCCCCGGAAGCTGACCGTGCGGGCGCCCGCCTGGCCGAACTTGATGCGGGCGCGCTGCAGCGACAGCAGGTTCTCCAGCGGCTCCGGGACGGGGCCGAAGCGGTCCTCGAGATCCTCGCGCAGCCGCTCGACCTCGGCCACCTCGAGCGCGCTCGCCACGCGCCGGTGCACCTCGATCTTGGCCTGCTCGTAGGGCACGTAGTCGGCGGGCACGTATGCGTCGACGTTGACATCGAGGCGGACCGGCTCCGGCAGCTCGCCGTCCTCGTCGACATCACCGGCCGCCCTGACGGCCTCATCGAGCATCTGCATGTACAGCTCGAAGCCCAGGGCGGCGACGTGTCCAGACTGCTCGTCGCCCAGCAGGTTGCCGGCGCCGCGGATCTCCAGGTCGCGCATCGCGATCTTGAAGCCGGCGCCCAGCTCGGTGTAGTCGGAGAGCGCGGAGAGCCGCTGCGCCGCCTCCGGGGTGAGCGCCGCGGCGGAGTCGTAGAGCAGGTAGGCGTAGGCGCGCTCCCGACTTCGTCCCACCCGCCCTCGTATCTGGTAGAGCTGGGCCAGACCGAACGAGTCGGCCTGCTCGACGATCAGCGTGTTGGCCTGCGGGATGTCGATCCCCGACTCGATGATCGAGGTGCATACCAGCACGTCTGCACCGCCCCGCAGGTAGTCCATCATCACCGACTCCAGCTGGCCTTCGGGCATCTGCCCGTGAGCCACCGCGAAGCGCACCCCAGGGCACAGCGCCCGTAGCCGCTCGGCCGTCTCCTCGATCGTCTCGACCCGGTTGTGCAGGAAGAAGGCCTGCCCGCCGCGCTCGGTCTCGCGCAGGATCGCGCGCCTCACCAGCTCCTCCTCGTACTCGCCCACGTAGGTGCTGATCGGTCGGCGGCCCTCCGGGGGCGTCTCGATCACGGAGATGTCCCGCAGGCCGGCCAGCGACATCTGCAGCGTGCGCGGGATCGGCGTCGCCGACATCGAGATCACGTCGACCTTCAGCTTCAGCTGGCGAAGCAGCTCCTTCTGCTTGACGCCGAAGCGCTGCTCCTCGTCGACGATCAGCAGGCCCAGGTCCTTGGCCCGGACGTCGCGGGAGAGCACGCGGTGGGTACCGATCAGGATGTCGACACGACCCTCGGCGAAGCCCGTGATCGCGGCTTTCTGCTCGGCGGGCGTGCGGAAGCGCGAGACGTGCTCGATCGTGAAGGGGTAGTCGGCCAGCCGCTCGACGAAGGTGCCGTAGTGCTGCTGGGCGAGAATCGTGGTCGGCACCAGCATCAGCACCTGCTTGCCCGCGGCGGCGGCCTTGAAGGCGGCCCGCAGCGCGACCTCGGTCTTGCCGTAGCCGACGTCGCCGCAGATCAGCCGGTCCATCGGCCGGGGCGCCTCCATGTCGGCCTTGACCAGTTCGATCGCCTCGCGCTGGTCCGGAGTCTCGTTGAACGGGAAGCGCTCCTCGAACTCACGCTGCCAGTCGGAGTCCGCCTCGAAGGCGTGCCCGCTGCGGCGGCGGCGCTCGGCATAGAGGCTGAGCAGCTCGCCGGCCAGCTCCTGGGCGGCTCGCCGTGCCCGTGCCTTCATCGTCTCCCAGCGCGTCCCGCCGAGCTTGCTCAGCGGCGGATGCTCCGCGCCGGCTCCGACGTAGCGGGAGATCTTGGCGAGCTGATCGGTGGGCACGAAGACGCGGTCATCGCCCTGGTATTCCAGGTACAGGTAGTCACGCGTCACGCCCGCCACGGTGCGGGTCTCGAAGCCCGCGAAGCGGGCCACGCCGTGGTCCTCGTGCACGACGATGTCGCCGGTGCGCAGGTCTGTGAACGAGCGCAGCGCGCCACGTCGCGGGCGCCCGTCCCGGCCGCCCGGCCGCTCGGCCCGCCGACGACGCAGCAGTCGATGCTCGGGGAACACGGCCAGCTTCAGCTGCGGCGCCACGAACCCCTCCCGCAACGACGCGGCGGCGAACCGCAGCGACGGTTCGAGGACCTGGGGACGGGCGGGGACGAGGTTGTCCTGCTCGGCCAGCCAGCTGGCTTTCAGACGGCCCAGGTTGTAGGCCGCCCGCTCGCCCTCGCCGCGGCGGGGGAAGGCCACGACGGTGCGATAGCCCGATCGCACCAGCTTCTCCAGCTGCGGCTCGGCTTCGGCCAGCGAGCGCGCGCCGGTGTCGGCCGACTGTGCCCGCAGCTCGATCTCCTGGCCGGACGAGAGAGCCGAGAGCCACACACGGGTCCGGGCGGCCAGCGTCTCGCTGATCTGCCCCGGGCTGACGTACAGGTGATGCGCGTCCGTGTCGCCGAAGGCGGCGCAGACGTCCTCCCAGTGATCCCTCAGCGCCGGCTCGATCTCCTCCTCGGCCGCCACCATCAGCTCGGTGCCGTCCTCCAGCAGGTCCAGCAGCGCTCCGAAGCGCTCGACTGGCAACAGCTCGGCGATGTCGGGGCGGTCGGTCCCCTGCTCGGCGCCGGCGCTGAGTGAGCCCACCTGGTCGAGGGCGATCTCGGCGAGCTCGCGGTGCTCGGCAGCGAGCTCCGCCGCCGGCGCGATCTCCACCTCCTCGACCTCGCCCAGCGAGCGCTGGGTGAAGGTCGAGAACCAGCGCAGCGATTCGATCTCGACATCGAACATGTCGACCCTCACGGCGCGATCCTCGGTCGCGGGAAACACGTCGAGCAGGCCACCCCGCATCGCGAACTGGCCGCGCTCCTCGACCTGGTCGACGCGCTCGTAGCCGGCCGCGACCAGTGCGGCCGCGCACTCGTCGAGGTCGAGCAGCTCGCCGACCCGCAACGTGAACGAGTGCGGCCTCAGCTGCGGATCTGGGACCTTCTCCGACAGCGCCACGGCGCTGACCACGACGATCGGCTGGCCCTCGTCCTCTGCCGCGTCGGGCTCGAGCAGCGCGTCGAGGGCGGCTATCCGCAGGCCGACCAGGTGCGGCGGTGGCGCCAGGTGCGACTCGTAGGCGACACCCCGCGATGGGTAGTAGCGCACGCGCCGCGGCGCGAGCCACGCGCGCAGATCCCCGGCGAGGTCGCGGGCGGCCCGGTCATCTCCGACGACGATCAGGCTGGGACGCGACCGCGCCTGCTCGTCCCGGTCGACCAGCGAGGCGATCAGGTACGGACGCAGCGAGGCGGACACGAACGCGTGTCCGCCCTCGCGGGCCAGGCGCAGCGTCGGCTCGTCCTCCTCGATCAGGCCCAGCAGCGAGCGCAGGGCGCCTTCCCCGGCCACTAGCCCGAGACCTCCTCGGCCTGCTGGCCGAGCACGAGGAGCTCGACCTGCTGGGCGGCGCGCGCCACCATCTCGGAAACCTGTTTCGGGTCCTCGGCGAAGCGCCCCAGCACCCATGCCGAGACGATCTCCGGATCGGTCGAGTCAGGCCGGCCGACGCCGACACGGACGCGCCCGAAGTCGGCACTGCCGAGCTCGCGGCGGATCGACTTCAGCCCGTTGTGACCGGCGAGGCCACCGCCGTCGCGAACGCGGATCTCGCCGAAGGGAAGATCGATCTCGTCATAGACGACCAGCACGCGCTCGATCGGCACCTTCAGCGAGCCGCGCGCCGGGCCGACCGAGCGGCCCGAGTCGTTCATGTAGGTCTGAGGGCACAACAGCGCCACCCGGGGGCCCCGCGCCGCGCCCTGACCCGGCTGGGTGGGCACGCGGCCCTCGACGAAGCGGCCTTTGAAGCGGTCGCGGGCCCGGCCCAGCTGCCAGCGCTCGCCCAGCTCCCGGACGACCATGAAGCCGACGTTGTGCCGGGTGCCGGCGTGCTCGCGCCCGGGATTGCCAAGCCCGACGATCAGCCAGTCGACCGCTGCTGGCCGCCCTTGGCGGTCGCCGCCGAAGGGGCGTCGCAGGGTCGGCTACTCCTCGCCTGAGGAGTCTCCCGAGTCCCCGCCCTCGGCCTGCTCGCCCTCGGGGCCAGCCTCGCCGACGACCTCTGTCTCGGACTCGATCTCATCCTCGACTTCGGTCTGCAGACGGGGCGGCGAGAGGGTTGCGACGACCGTCTCCTCGACGTCGTCGAGCAGCGTGACGCCCTCAGGCGGCGTCAGCGCGGAGAGCAGGATCGTCTCGCCGATCTGCATCTCGCCGATCTCGTAGGCGATCGACTCGGGGATCGCCGTGGGGAGGGCCTGGACGTTCAGCTCGCGGGTGATCTGCTCGAGCACCCCGCCCTGCTTGACCCCGGGCGCGTCTTCGGCGCCGAGCAGTTCGAGCGGCACGGTCGCGCTGATCTCCTCGTCGAGGCGGACCCGCAGCAGGTCGACGTGGATCGTTTCGCCCCGTACAGGGTCGCGCTGGGCTTCCTTGAGCACGACCGGCGTGGCTTTCTGCCCGTCGACGCTCAGGTCCAGGACCGCGCCGGAGCCGGCCAGGGCATGGCGCAGCTCGCGGGCGTCCGCATCGAAGGCGACCGGATCGGCGCCGCCGCCGTAGAGCACGCCCAGCACCCTTCCGCTGCGGCGCATCCGACGGGCGGCACGCGAGCCGGCCCCGCTGCGGCTGCTCACGCTCAATTTCGTTGTGGTGGTCGCCATGTGAGGAAAGGAGACTCTAGCAATCGGCGTTTCACTGCCCCAGCGCGCGGTCTTCTTCGAGTTCTTCGAGTTCTGCCGTGGTGCGCTTGCGGCAGATGCCTTCGCCTTCGATCGGCTTGCTCAGGCTGATCAGCTGCACGTGGATCCCTGTCAGGAAGTTGCCCGTGCGCCGCACGCGCACGCACTGCACGACCGGCAGCGTGCCGATCGCCGTCCACGCCAGCCGCGTCTCGCCGGTGGCACCGTCGAGCGAGTAGGCGGTGTCGGATTCGAGCTGCAGGATCTTCACCGCGCCCGTGCGCCGGAGCATCGTGTTCGAGGCGTTGGCTCGCACCTGCGCGACACACGCAGGCGCGCCCCGGCAGCCGCTGAGCTGGTCGAGCATCCCCCGCACATCGCCCCGGGCCTCGGCCTGGACCAGGGCCAGGTCGTCGTCCCGTTCGACGTTCTCGGTCTGCAGGAAGCGCGCGAGCACGATGCTCACGAGCAGCACCACCACCACCGCCGCGAACAGCGCGTGGCGCAGGCGCCGGCGGGTCCGGGGCTGCAGGCCGCGCCACCAGGCCGCGGGACCGGGGGCTCCGGTGGGCGCGACTGGGTTCGGGGAATCGGCTTGTATCTGCACGGGCGGCGTGCGCCCGCCGCGCGGGCGCAGCGCCCGATGCTACCCGCGGGCCGTCGGCGCCGCGGCGTCTGGACCGCTACGCAACGGACGCTACTCGTGGCCGGCCCGAGGCTCCGCCGCGGGCACGGAGAACTCGCCGGTGAGGGCGTTGGCGGCGCCGGCCCGGCCGATGGGCGGCTCGCCGGCACCGTTCGCGTTGGTCGGCGGGCCTGCGGTCGAGCGGGTGATGTCGGTCCTGCGGGGGCGAGTCGGGTCCGGCGGGGTGCCGGCTCGCCCCGCCCCTATTCGTAGGAGAACTCCACTTCCTTGTTCGTCTTGCTCTTCGTCGGCTCGTCGCTCTTGATCAGCACCTTGATCGCCTGCGGCTTGGCCTTGGTGGCCGCCGGGATCACCGCCGTGCAGCTGGTGATCGATGTGCATTCGACCGCTGTGGCGGGGGTCTTGCCGACGAGCACTTCGGTCTCTCCGCTCGCGAGCCCGAACCCGGTTCCGGTCAGCGTCACGGGCGTGCCACCGGCCAGCGGGCCTTTGTCGGGTGTCACCGCGGTGACCGTGGGTTCGAGATATTTGTAGTTGTCTTTGACAGCGCACGATGCTCCCCCGTTGCCCCGCTTGACGCACCATTCAGGCGAGCTCGGCCCGAAGGTCGACTCGACCTGGATCGTCGTCTGTTCAGCCGTGTCGGGGGGCGCCACCGCCGTCACCGAGCCTGACGAGTTCGCGGTGAAGCTGAGCGCCGGTTTGCCGCCGAACTCGACCCCGGTCACGCCGTGGAATTCGCTACCCGCGATCCCCACCGTGGTTCCGCCGGCCGCCGGCCCCCGGTTCGGCGAGACCTCTTCGATCTCGGCGATCTTGGTCGTGTAGAAGAACCTGTCCCCGACGCTCACGGGGCTCGTGCCTTCGGGCGTGGTGACGCGGATGTCCTCGACAGGCGCGACGCCTTCCGGCGTGGTCACGGTGAGCGTTTCCGCCGAGGCCTTTTCGAAACTGGCCGGCGTGGAGCCGAAATGAACTTCGGTGGTTCCTTCGAGGTGCGCTCCGAAGACCTTGATCACCTTGCCTCCGTTCGCCGAGCCTTCGTTCGGCGAGACTTCGAGCACGGTCGGTCCGGGCGGCACGTAGGAGAAGTGATCCCTGCTGCTGGTCGGGCTCGTGCCCGCCGCCGTGGTCACGGTCACGTCGACCGTGCCTTCGGCTCCGGGGGGCGCCACGGCTTCGATTCTTTCGTCCGGTTTCTGCGTGAAGGTCGCGCTCGTGCCGCCGAAGTCGACGGCCGTCGCACCAGCGAGGTTCGTGCCCTCGATGGTCACCAGCGTGCCCCCCGAGACAGGGCCCGTGAAGGGCACCACGTTCGTCACGGCGGGCAGCGTTTCGAGCTGCGCTTCCGCAAGGCCAGCGGGGAGCGCGGCGGACGCGGCGGAGGTGACTGCGAGGCTTACGAGCAGTACCGTCAGGGCGGCCGGGACGGCCAGACGAAACACAGCTCCACGCGGTTTGGTTCGCTTCCCGGACATCGCTTCCCCCACCGTCAGCCGGCGCATGCTCGGCGCTCGCGACTTCCCCCGACCTGGCATCTCCGTGGCCAGTCCGGCCGAGGAGGGCTCGACTGCGGCTCAGCTGCGGCTGAGCGATGCCTGCGCCAACACTAACGGCTGGCCGCAGCCGGCGCCCGGCAACAGCGGGCTGGCCTGCCAAACAGTCACGCCGCGCGCCCGCGCAGGAACACCACCACCGTCTCGGCCTGCGCCTCGAGCTCCGGATGCTCGTCGACCAGCTCCTCGACCGCCGCCTGCATCTCGCGCTGGGCTCCCGTTCGGGCGACGCGCAGCACCCGCCAGCTGAGCCTCTGCAGCGCCTCGGTGTAGCGCTCGGCCGGCTCCGGCTCGAGGGCGGCGACGAGCACTGCGGTCAGATCCTCGACCATCGTGGCCTGCGTGAGCATCGTGAGCAGGACCTGCTCGCGGTCGCTCGGCCCGAGCGCGCCGAGTGCGGCCTGCTGCTCACCCTCGGACAAGCCGTCGATGCGTTCCGCCGCCTCGAGGATGCGCTCGTCGTCGATCGGCGAGCTCACGGCTCCTCCGGGCGCGGGCACATGCTCACGAGTTGGCCCCTCGCATCAGCGGATCCTAGCCTGCGGCGCCGATCGCGCCTACAGCGCCGAGGAGATGACGCCGATGAGATGAGCAATGCCGACTGGTCGTGCGCGTTTCTACGGTGCGGTGTTCGTGGTCCTCCTTCTCGAGGGCGCCAGCGGGTGCGGCGCGAGCGTTTGGGTCGGGACCCGTCCCGCGACCAGCGCCCCGCCGGCAGTCGATCGAGTTACCAGCACTGGAATGGCGCCGGTTGCGGCCGCGACTGGGCAACCGCAGAAGCCCGGCACCTGCGAGATCGCGCCACCGCAGGTCAGGATCCCGACCGGCGAATGGACCGCGAGTGAGACGGTCCTGAGCACCAATGCCATAGATGGTTGCGCGGGAGAACGCCTGGTGCGCCCCTGGGATTTCCGGCGCCGTTGTAGTGCCGGCACCTGCAAGACCTACCTGTACACGGTCAGCTACTACAGGGTCGACGTAGCGGAAGTCGTGCCCGACGGCCGGGAACGGTACCGCGCGGTCTTTCGACCTGCGACCGTGCCCTGCCCGCACCGCCCACATGAAGACGCCGGTAGCAACGTCGACTACGGGACGTTGACCTTGTGGTGGTCGTCACGCAGGCGGATCCTCCACGGGCTGAGCTGGGACTACCAGGCCGGTCCCTGCGGCGGTGGCCCACCGGAAACCTCCAGCTACACGGCCTTGCGTACAGATCCGGGTGCAAATCCGCCCGCGGAAGGTCCGTAGGCGCCTAGAACAGCTGGTTCTCGCCCCCGAAGACCTCGCTGACGGAGTCATCGACGAAGATGCGCCTGATCGAGTCGGTGAGCAGCTCGGCGCAGGGCAGCACGCGGACGTTGCGGGGGAACCCGGGGCGCAGCGGGATCGTGTCGGTGACGACGATCTCCTCCAGCCCGGCCGACTCGAGGTTCTCGAAGGCGTTGCCCGAGAAGATCGCGTGGGTGGCGGCGGCGTAGACGCGCTCGGCGCCCGCTTCCTTGACGGTCCTGGCGGCGGCCTTCAGCGTGCCGGCCGTGTCGATCATGTCGTCGACGATCACGGCCGTCTTGCCCCGCACGTCACCGATCACGTAGCCGATCTCGGCGACCTGCTGGGCGGGGCGCTCCTTGTCCAGGATCGCCAGCTCGGCTCCGATCTTGGAGGCGAACTTCTTGTTCAGCTTGACCCGGCCGGCGTCGGGGGCGACGACGACCAGGTCGGGCAGGCCGAGGTCGGTGAAGTACTGGGTCAGCATGAACAGGGCGGTCATGTGATCGACGGGCTTCTGGAAGAAGCCCTGGATCTGGCCGGCGTGCAGGTCCATGGTCAGGACGCGGTCGGCGCCGGCCGCCTCCAGCATCCGCGCGACCATGCGGGCGGAGATCGGCTCGCGGGGCGCCGACTTCTTGTCCTGGCGCGAGTAGCCGAACCACGGGGTGACCGCGATCACACGGTGCGCCGAGGCGCCGACCGCGGCGTCGATCATGAACAGCAGCTCCATCAGCGAGTCGTTCGCCGTCACGCCGGTCTGGGCGTTGCCGCAGGTCGGCTGGACGATGAACACGTCGGCGCCGCGGATCGATTCCTCGTAGCGGCAGTAGACCTCGCCGTTGGAGAAGGTCTTGCACACGACCGGGCCGAGATCGACTTCGAGCTTCTCGGCGATGTCAGCCGCCAGCTGCGGGTTGGCCCGCCCGCTGAACAGCATCAGCCGCTTGTTGTAGTCGATCGGCAGGCTCGCCCGCGAGGAGGCCTGCGTGCGCGTGTCGATCGCGCTCATCTCACCTCGCAGTGTAAAGGTCGCGGCGGGACTCTCACTTGGCCCGCTCCCGGTCGGCATAGCCTTCCTTGTTGACCTGGCGCTCCCGCGCGATGCCCAGCGCTCCCGGCGGCACGTCCTCGGTGATCACGGAGCCCGCTCCCGTGACCGCCTCGTCGCCCAGGGAGACCGGCGCCACCAGCGTCGTGTCGACGCCCGTCCGCACGCGCTCGCCGACGCTGGAGCGGTGCTTGGCGCGGCCGTCGTAGTTGGCCGTGATCGTCGCCGCACCCAGGTTGCTCCCTGCTCCCACATCGGCATCGCCGAGATAGGAGAGGTGGGGCACCTTGGCCCCGGGGCCGATCTCGGAGTTCTTGACCTCCACGAACGTGCCGATCTTCGACCCGCTCCGCAGCAGCGTGCCGGGCCGCAGGTATGCGAACGGACCGACGGTGACGCCGTCCTCGAGCCGGCAGTCCATCAGGTAGGACTGTCTGATCGTGCATTCACGCCCGATCCGGGTCGCGCCGCGGATGCTGCTGAAGGGCTCGATCACGGTGTCCTGCCCGATCTCCACGTCGGCGTCGATCACGGTCGCGGCGGGATCGACGATCGTCACCCCCTCGAGCATGTGCCGCTCGTTGATCGCCTCCTGGGCCAGCCGCCGCACGCTGGCCAGGGCGACGCGGTCGTTGACGCCCAACACGAGCCGCTGGTCGTCGACGAGGTGGCCGACGATGCGGGCGCCGTCGGCGCGGAGCTCCGCGAGCGTCTGGGGCAGGTAGAGCTCACCCTGGGCGTTCTCGGCGGTCAGCCGTGGCAGCACCTGCCGCAGAGCTTGCACGCCGAAGACGAAGATCCCCGTGTTGACCTCGTGGATCTCGCGCTCGGCCTGGGTCGAGTCGCCCTGGCGCTTGGTCTCCACGACCCTCTCGACCTCGCCGGCGGCGTCCCGCACGACCCGCCCGTAGCCGCTGGGATCGTCGAGCACGGTCGTCGCCATCGTCGCTGCGGCGCCGCCCTCGCGATGCGCAGCGAGAAGCTCGCCGATCGCCTCCGCGCTGACGAGCGGCACATCGCCGCTGAGCACCAGCAGCGGCGCCGTCGTGTCGAGGTCCTCGCCCAGATCGGCGATCGCCGCCGCCACGGCGCCCCCTGTGCCGTCAGGGCGCTCCTGGATGGCGAGGTCCACCCCGTCCGGCAGGACCTCCCTCAGAGCCGCCGCCGGTGAGTCGACCACGACGACCCGACCCGCTCCGGCCTGTTGTGCCGCGAGCACGGGCCACAGCACCATCGGGCGCCCGCACAGCTCATGCAGCACCTTCGGCTTGGCCGAGCGCATGCGCGTGCCCTGGCCCGCGGCGAGGATCAGGACGGTCGGTGCGCTCACGGCAGGGATGCTAAACGCTCGCGGCCGCCGCGCCCGGGCAGCTGGGGGGCAGGGACTCGAACCCCGATTCTCAGGACCAAAACCTGATGTCCTGCCGTTGGACGACCCCCCAAGGGGTGATGTCGAAGGATAGTGGCGCCGGCGGCTCCCGAACGGCGGCGGCGCGGGGCTGTTCGAGCAGACCAGAGGAGCGCCCGCAGGTGCCCTCTAAACGGGTGAGTGATGCTGCCGTCGGGCGATGCTGTAAGTATTCCCGCACTCTGCGAGCCGGAAGTCCGAGACAGGTTGGAGGGCTGTGCGCCACGCTCGCGGTGGCGATTCTGGCATGCGCGGTTGGACTCCTGGCGGCCTGCTCCGTGTCCAGTGCGACGCCCGCCCGGACCGCGGCCGCGCCCTGTCCGGGGGCGGGCCTGCGGCCGACCGCGAGCGACAGCGCCGCCGTCGAGCAGGCGACCCTGTGCCTGGTCAACCGGGTGCGGGCGGCCCATCATCTGCGCGCCCTGCGTCCCAACCGCTACCTGCTCCGCGTGGCGGCCAGCCAGGTCACGACGATGGTCAGCTGGGACTACTTCGCCGACGTGCGCCCCGGCGGCATCACGCCGCTCGCGCTGGTCGGCGTGACCCGCTACCCGGCTCACGCGGACGGTTTCGCGGTCGGACAGAACATCGCCTGGGGCACGGGCAAGGACAGCGACGCGGCGCACATCGTCGCCGAATGGATGGCCTCGCCGCCGCACCGCGCGATCATCCTCACCGGCGGCTACCACGATGCCGGCGTCGCGGTCGAGCCGGCTGTGCCCGGTGTCCTGCGGGCCGGACGCAGCGGTGCGACCTACGCGATGGAGTTCGGCCGGCGCTTCTGAGTCAGGTCCTGCGGCCGCTTCGGCGCGGCACTCGGCCGCCTTCCGCGCCCGCCTCGGATGCCGGTCCGCCGGGCGAGGCGATCCCGAGCACGCGCATCGACTTCAGACCGAGGCTGAGCTTCTCGCGGCCGTCGCTCGAGCTCACGTCCAGCCCTGAGAGCTCGCGCACCCGCTCCAGGCGGTAGTAGATGGTGTGGCGGTGCGTGAACAGCCGCTGGGCCGTCCCGGCGACGTTGCCGTCAGCCTCCAGGAACGTCTCGAGGGTGCGGACCAGGTCTGTCTCGTACTGCTCGTCGTAGGCCACCAGCGGCTCGACCGTCTCGGCGTAGAAGCGCTGCAGCTCGGTCGGGTTCTCGCTCATCGAGGAGAGCAGCAGCCGGTAGGCACCGGTCTCCTCGAAGGCCAGCCCGACCCCTCCGTCGGGCGAGCCCTGGGCGACGTTGGCGGCGAGCAGCGCCTCGCTGGCCGCACGGGGCAGCTCGCTGGGATCCTGGGTGATGCGGCTGCGCCCCAGCGCGAACGTGTAGCCGGACAGCCCCGCTTCCATCTCGCGCAGCACCGCCTCTGCGGCCCGCGCCGCAGCTGACTCGTCCCCGCCGGGCACGAGCAGCAGCACCTCGGCGGCCGGCGTGCCCTCGCGTTCGGAGAGGGCCGCGATCGAGCGGCTGGCCACGGCCCGTGCGCCGCGCTCGGCGATCGCGCGCACGCGTCCCCTCCAGCCCTCGTCGGTCGGCGCCTGCGGATGGGCTCGGGCGACGATCATGCACGCCCCGTCCTCCACCTCCAGCGAGAGCTCGGCGGCACGGGCCAGTAGCTCGTCCCGGTCGGTCAGCTGACGGGCCAGGATCGCCCGCAGGAAGTCGGCGGCGACCGTTTCGGAGACCCGCTCGGGGGCCCTGACGCGCTCGACCTCCGAGGCGATCATCGTCAGCAGGAGCCGCTGCATCGAGACGCTCGGATCGGACTTCGCCCGCATGTGCAGCGTGCCCACGACCGTGTCGGCGACCCGCAGCGGCGCGCTGTTGACGCCCTCCCCCCTGCTCAGGAGGGCGCGCTCCTCGGCGGGCGAGCGGGCGGCGACGGCGAGCGTCGCGCCCCACGGGTCGGTCACGGCGAGGCTCGCCTCGAGCGCACGCGCCGCGGCCCGGACCACCTCCGGCAGCCCCGCTCCAGACTCGACCGCCTCCGTGATCGCGTCTAGCGCCTGCAGGTCGGACAAGTCAGCCCCAGAAGTAGACGACAGCCAGCGCGCCGGCCACACCCGCGCCGACGAACACGGCGAGCACGTACAGGGACAGGACCGCCGCGGCCAGGCGTTCCCACAGCCGCGAGTAGGCGGTCCATGCAGGACGCAGGATCAGGCCGGCGTACAAGGCCAGGCCGATGATCGCGCTGCCGCCTGCGACAAGCTCGTTGATTTGCGCGCTGCTCATCTGTCTGAGTCAGAGATTGTTACGCACGCCGCAGTCGCCCGTCCCGCACGGAGCCCTGCGGCCGTCCGAAGACGAGGCCGGCGGGATGCCCTAGCTCCTCGCCGCGCCGTCCGCCTCGACGGCCAGCGGGGCGCCGAAGGCCGACTCGACCGGCACCGCGCAGAGCGGCGCGGGGCTCCGCTGGCCAATCCCGGCGGCGCCCAGGCGGGCCAGGGAGAGCCCGTCGACGCCGGCGCGGAGGAACAACCCGATGACGGTCGGGCCGGATCCGCTGAGCAGCGCCTGCGTGGCACCCGCCTCGCGGGCCTGGCGCAGTGCAGCGGCGATCTCGGGGCGCAGCGAGACGGCAGCCCGCTGCAGGTCGTTGTGCAGCAGCTCGACGGCCGCCGGCAGCGGCGCCCCGCGCCCGAGCGCGGCCGCCATCTCGGCATGCCGGACCGCCAGCTCGGAGGCGCTCCGGCCGAGTCCGAGCCGGTCGGCCTCGGCGTAGACCTGGGCGGTCGACAGCTCGAACGGGGCCGGGAGGATCATCAGCCCGAAAGGCGGGCTCGGCGATGGCAGGGGCTCGAGCCGCTCGCCGGCGCCGCCGGCCAGCCAGCGGCCCGGCGCGACCTGGGCCGGGACATCCGCCCCGAGCCGGGCAGCGATCCGCAGCAGCAGCTGCTGGTCGCCCAGCCCGGAGGCGGCGTGGGCCAGGCGCAACGTCGCGGCCGCGTCGGCCGACCCGCCGGCCAGCCCCGCTGCCAACGGGATCCGCTTGACGATCTCCAGCCTGACCGGCGGGGCCGCCCAACCTGACTCGCCGCGGAACTCGGCCAGCGCCCGTGCGGCCAGGTTCTGCTCGATCGGCCCTGGCACGCCGGGGCACAGCACCTCGTCGGCATCGACGCCGGCCGGCGCCGGGGCGAGCGTCAGCTGGTCGGCCAGCGAAATCGATTGCATGACCGTTGCCAGCTCGTGCCTGCCGTCCTGGGGGCGGGCGGGGCCGAGGAACAGGCCGAGGTTGACCTTCGCCGGCGCCAGCGCGCGCAGCGCCGATGCCGGAGCGCTCACAGCCCCAGGATTCCTGCCAGGGCGCGGAAGTCCTCGGGGGCCAGGCGCTCGGCGCGGGCGTCGGCGGGATGGCCGAGGCGTTCCAGTGCCTCGCGCACCCGCTCGCGGCTGGCGCCCGGTGCGCCTCCGGCGATCGCAAGCGAGCCCGCCAGGGTCTTGCGGCGGTGGGCGAAGGCGCCTGCGACGAGGCCGCGCAGCCCCGCTCCGGCGGGCGGGAGCGGCCCTTCGGGGCCGGAGCGCCGGCGCATCCCGACCAGCACCGAGTCCACGTTGGGAACGGGATGGAACACGGTCCTGGGGATCGCTCGCAGCACCTGCACCCGGCAGTCCAGCTGGGCCAGCACCGAGGGTGTCCCGTAGGCACGCCCGCCCGGGGCGGCGGCGAGCCGCTCGCCCACCTCGCGCTGGGTCATGGCCACCCAGCTCACGACGGTCGGGAGCTCCTCGATGGTCCGCAGCAGCACGCCGGCCGCGATCCCGTACGGGAGATTGGCGACGACCTTTCCGGGCGCCGGGCTCATTCTCCGCAGGTCGACCGTCATCGCATCGCCCCAGTGGACGCTGACGTTGCCGTGCGGGCCGGTCGCATCGAGCAGCGCATCGGACAGCCGCAGGTCGATCTCGACGACGTGGACATGTGCGACCCGCTCGGCAAGGTGCTCGGAGAGCACGCCCAGGCCACCCCCGATCTCGAGCACCACGTCGCCCCGATCCAGCTCGGCTGCCCGCTCGATCACGCCGAGGATGTTGGAGTCGACGAGGAAGTTCTGCCCCAGCTCGCGGTCGGGATGGATGCCGAAGCGGCGCATCCGGCGCAGGCTGGGCTGCACGGGCGGCTCCGTCACGGTGCTCACGTCTGCCCCGCCATGGGGTCCGCCCAGCCGAAGATCTGCGCCGCGTTCCTCTCGACCGCGTCTCCCAAGGCGTCCGGATCGGCCCCTCGCAGGTCTGCGAGGAAGGCCAGCGTGTGGGCGACGAAGGCTGGCTGGTTGCGCTCGCGGCGGACCGCCTGGGGCGAGAGGAACGGCGCGTCGGTCTCAACCAGCAGGCGCTCCTCCGGGACTTGGCGCGCCGCCTCGGCGAGGTCGCCGGCGCTCGGGTAGGTGACGTTGCCGGCGAACGAGATCGCATAGCCACGGTCCAGGCACTCGTCCAGCTGCTCGGGCATCGAGAAGCAGTGCATGATCACGCTGACCCCCTCGGCTTCGGCGGACAGCTGGGCGAGTGTGCGCTCCGCGGCGGCGCGGCTGTGGATCACGAGCGGCTTGCCCGTCTGTCGGGCCAGCTCGATCTGCGCGGCGAACGCGCGCTCCTGGTCGGACGGGGGAGTCGCGTCGCGGTAGAAGTCCAGCCCCGTCTCGCCGATCGCCATGCAGCGCTCGTGCGCGGCCAGGGCGCGCAGCTCGGCCAGGTCGGCGTCGTCGAAGCCGCGGGCCGAGTTGGGGTGCCGGCCGACCGCAGCGTAGACCTGGGGAAAGTCCTCGGCGCTCGACAGCGCGGCCCGGCAGGAGGCGCTGTCGATGCCGACGGTGAGGATGCGTCTGACGCCGGCCGCTTCGGCGGCGGCGACCAGCTCGGCGTCGGGGGGATCGCATAGATCGAGATGGGTGTGCGAGTCGATCAGGACGCAGCCTCCCCGGCTCGGTCCTTGGGGAACAGCGCCTCGACCGCTTCGACGCGCTCGATCGACCCGGCTCCCAGCTGCGCGCCGCGCAACGATATGTCGGGCGCCCCGAGTGCCCCGAGCAGCCGCTCGGCGGTTGCCGGCAGGTACGGCCACAGCAGCACGGTGACGGCGCGCAGGCCCTCGACCAACGTGGCCAGGACGAGGTCGAGCTCGGCCTCGGCGCCGGGCTCCTTCGCCAGCCGCCAGGGGGCGCGTTCCTCGACGTAGCGGTTCAGGCGCCTGACCCTCTGCCAGATCTCCTCGAGCGCCAGCGTCAGCTCGGCGTTCTCGACATGGGCGGAGACCAGCTCGGTCAGGCCCGCGAAGTCAGGAGCCAGGGCCGGATCGGGTGCGACGGTCGCGACGACACCGTCGCGGTAGCGCAGGACCATCGAGATGGTGCGGCTGGCCAGGTTGCCAAGCTCATTTGCCAGCTCGGTCTCGTAGCGCAGCTCGAACGAGGCCGTCGAGACCGAGCCGTCCTGCCCGAAGGGCACATCGCGGAGCAGGTAGAAGCGCAGCGCGTCGGCGCCGAAGCGCTCGATCACTGCGAACGGGTCGAGCACGTTGCCGAGCGACTTGCTCATCTTCTCGCCTTCCAGCAGCAGGTAGCCGTGCACGAACACGCGCTCCGGGAGCTCGATCCCGGCGGCCATCAGCAGCGCCGGCCAGTAGACGGTGTGAAAGCGCAGGATGTCCTTGGCGATCAGGTGGTAGTTGGCCGGCCACAGCCGCGCGGTCAGGTCTTCGCCCTCGCGCGCGTAGGAGAGCGCCGTGTAGTAGTTGAGCAGCGCGTCGAACCACACGTAGAAGACGTGCTCCGGATCCCACGGGACCTGCACGCCCCAGGTCAACTTGTGGCGCGTCAGCGGCACGTCCCGCAGCCCCGAGCGGATGAACGAGATCGCCTCGTTGTACCGGGTGCGCGGCGCCACGAACTGGGGCCGCTGCTCGTAGAGACGTTCCAGCTGCTCCTGGAAGGCGGACAGCTTGAAGAAGTAGCTGTCCTCCTGCTCGCGGGTCAGCTCGATGTGGTGGATCGGGCAGCGGTTGCCCTCGTCGATCTCGTTGTCGGCCTTGAAGTCGGCGCAGCGGGGGCAGTACCAGCCTTCGTAGGTGCCCTCGTAGACGAAGCCGTTGTCGCGGACCCGCGAGAGGACCTCCTGCACGATCGCTTCGTGCTGGGGGTCGGTCGTGCGGATGAAGAAGTCGTTGCTGGCTCCGAGCTGGGGCGCCAGGGCGCGAAAGCGCTCGGCATTGCGATCGGCCAGCTCCTGCGGCTCTAGGCCAAGCGCATGGGCGGCATCCGCGACGGGCTCCCCGTGCTCGTCCGTTCCGGTCAGGAAGAAGACATCCTCGCCGCGCTGGCGATGATGGCGGGCCATCACGTCGGCCGCGATCGTCGTGTAGGCGTGCCCCAGGTGGGGCGCCGCGTTCACGTAGTAGATCGGGGTGGTGACGTAGAAGGACATGACGGCCGCTCAGGCTACTCGCCCGCCCGGGTCAGCTCCCGGTAGAGCTCATTGGCGCCGACGCCCGTCAACCTGGCGATGACCGCGGCGGCGGGGCGGGCCCGCGCACCCGCCTGGATCAGCTCCCGCAATGCCTGCAGCGCCGGCTCGCGCGCCGCCGCTCCCGACGCGGCCGCTCCCAGCACGAGCACGATCTCGCCCCGTGCCGGGCTGCGCTCGAACAGGGTCGCGAGCTCGGCCGCGCTGCCGCGGGCGATCTGCTCGTGCAGCTTGGTCAGCTCGCGGCACACCGCCACGGGCCGGTCCGGGTCGAGCTCGGCCAGCAGCCTGAGCGTCGCGGCGAGGCGACGGGGCGACTCGAACGCGACCAGCGTGTCGTCCGGCTCGCTCAGCAGCGCCCGCAGCTCGCCCTGCTTGCGTGGCAGGAAGCCGACGAAGCGCCAGCGCTCGGCGGGCAGTCCCGAGGCGACCAGCGCGGTCACGGTCGCGCTCGCGCCGGGGAGCACCTCGACCGGGATGCCGGCCTGCAGACAGGACCGGACGAGCGCGAAGCCGGGGTCCGAGACGAGCGGAGTGCCGGCATCGGAGACCAGCGCGACGACCGCGCCGGCGGCGATGCGCCCGACCAGCTCCCGGGCACGGGCTGCTTCGTTGTGCTCGTGCAGGCTGAGCAGGTTCCCCCGGATTCCGTGACGGTCGAGCAGTACCTTGGTATGCCGGGTGTCCTCGCAGGCGATCACGTCGGCTCGCTCCAGCTCCGCCAGCGCGCGGAGCGTGATGTCGGCCAGGTTTCCGATCGGCGTGGGACAGACGACCAGGCGCCCGACCGGCGCCTCGGCTGGAGTCATGCGGCAAATATAGGGTCATGAGCATGGGCACCGACCGCGAGGATCCCCCCCAGTACACGCGCTACCGCGCTCGCCCGCGCCTGCTCCCGGGTGGAGATCGCGAGGTGGCGGCAGGCGCCTCCGGAGGCGGGCGCGAGCGGATCCGGGCCAGGCCCGGGCACACACCGGGCGGGGCGCCGGGGCGCTGGCGGCGATGGACGACGCCCAAACGGATCGTGCTCGGCTTGGTCGCACTCGCATTGGGCTGGATCGTGCTCTCGCTGGTGCTGTTCATGATCAGCTCGCACTTCGAGCGCACGCCCCTCCCGTCGGACGTCGCGGCGACGCTCGACCCGGCGGGCAGCCCGCTCACCTCGGCCAACAACATCCTCGTGCTCGGCTCCGACCGCCGGCAGAAGGACAGCAAGGAACCGGGTGCCGAAACGACCGGGTTCGGCCGCTCGGACACGATCATGCTGATCCGCACCGGCGGCGGACACTCGGCGCGCCTCTCGATCCCACGCGACACGGTCGTGGAGATCCCGGGCCACGGGCTGCAGAAGATCAACGCGGCCCACGCCTTCGGCGGACCGGCCGAATCGGTGCGGGTGATCGGACGCTGGCTGGGAATCCCGATCAACCACGTTGTCGAAGTCAACTTCGAAAACTTTCCCCAGCTGATCGACGCGATGGGCGGCGTGAACTACACCGGTGGCTGCATCATCTCCCGCCTCGACGGAGGCTTCTCCCAAGGCGGCTACACGCTGCGCCTGCCCGCCGGCACCCACCACATCGAAGGCAGGCAGGCGCTGGCGATCGCCCGCACTCGGGAGAACCTCTGCGCGCCCAACGAGACCGACCTGCAGCGTGAGGAACACCAACAGGCCCTGTTCACCTCGATGAAGCAGCGGCTGCTCTCGATATCCAGCTTCTTCCGCCTGCCCTGGATCGCCTGGAACACGCCGCCGGCGATCATCTCGGACATGAGCGGGCCGACGTTGCTGGCGCTGTTCGGAGGGCTGGCGATCTCGGGCACGCCGCCCACCCGGGTGCTCAAGCCGACCGGCACGGTGACGTTGCCCGAAGGCGGGGAAGGCCTGTCCGTCTCGGAATCCGCCAAGAAGGCGGCGGTCGCCCGTTTCATGAGCGGCTGAGCTCTGCGCGCGCCGGCCGGCAGGCTTGCGGCTCAGCTCTTGCCGGCGGGCGCTTTCGAGCCTTTCTTTCCCGTCTCGCCCTTCGAGCTCGCCGCGGAGGAGTCGGAGGACTTCTCGCTCGCGGGCTTCTCGCTGGCGGGCTTCGCCGCAGAGCCGTTGTCACTGGAGGACTTCTCCGACGACGGCTTCTCGGCCGCCGCCGCCGTCTCGCGCTGGCGGTTGCGCGTGCCGTAGTCGGTGTTGTAGAAGCCCTTGCCCTTGAAGTGAACCGCGGGCGGATGCAGCACCCGCTCGACCGGCACGCCGGTGTCGGGGTCGACGGTCAACGGCTCGTCGCTGAAGGACTGCTGCATTTCGAAGGTCGTGCCGTCGGGCCGCCTGTACTCGTAAATCGGCATCGGCCGCCGATTATAGGTGTGTCAATCCGCCAGCAGAGCCCGTACTGCCGTGATTCCGGCCTGAAGCGCCGGCGTGAAGTCGCGGTCGGGCTCGCTCAGCATCCGCAGGGCGAAGCCGTCGGCGAGGGAGAACAGCACCTCGGTGATCGCCTCGGGCTCGGCGTGCAGGTGCAGCACCCCTTCGCGCTGCGCCGAGTCGAGCATCGCCGCGACCTGTTCGCGGGTGCGGCGGATCAGCGCGGCATACTCGACCAGGATTTCCTCGTTGCGCCGGGACAGGGTGAACAGCTCGAAGGCCAGCGTCAGGAAGTCGGGGTCCTCGCGGATCGTCTCCTGAAGGTTCTGGGCCATCAGGTCGATGAAGTCGTCGGCCGTCTTCGCTGCGACCAGCTGCTGCTGGAGTCGCTCGAGCCGCAGCTCGCCGTCGCGCCGGACCGCCTCGACCAGCAGCTGCTCCTTGGTACCGAAGTAGTAGTGCAGCAGCCCACGGGAGACGCCGGCCTCGCGCGAGACGTGGTCGAACGTCGAACCGGTCGTCCCGCGCTTGGCGACGCTGCGGCGCATCGCGTCGATGATCCGCTGGGCCTTCTCGCCGGAGAGCGGGCGCGTGGTCGCGCCCGCAACCGGCGTGGCGCCCGACTCGCCGTCCTCCGGGCGCGCCTGCAGTGCTGCGTCGGCACCGCTCAAGGAGTCCCCCGGGTTCCGATCAGGCGCTGGCCACGCCGGCCGGCTCGGGAGTCGCCGGGGCCGTGGTCGAGCTGTAGTCGAACTGCTCCTCCGCACCGAACAGCATGTCGAGCACCTTCGAGCGCAGCCCCTCGTTGAGGGCAATCGCCAGTACCGCACCCAGCCCGAGCAGCAGCAACGAGCGTCCCACGCCGCGGCGACGGCGGCGAGCCGGCTTGCCCGGCGGCTCGCGCAGCGAGCTGGTCGCCTCGCGCAGGGAGGAAACCGCTTTGCGCAGTTCCTCCTGCACCTTGCGGTCCTCGAACAGCACCTTGGTGGCGGGCTTGCCGTTGCTCATCCGCCCATAGGCGGAGCGGGCCGCCCCGTAGGCGGACATCAGGTTCGCGCGGAGCTGCTCGTCCTCGAGCAGGCGCTGCACGTAGGGGTTGCTGTGAGCGGCCCTGGCCGCTTCGGAAGCCTTGCCAAATCTGTCCTTCGATCCCATCTTCCCACCGCCTCTGCCGAAAGCTTGCAGGTCTCGCGACCAATATACCCGTGGAGAGCGGTGCCCATCGCGCCGGGCCGGCGGCAGGGGAGATCGCTAGGCGTGGAGGGCAGCCTGCTCCTGCGCCGAGGGGAATGCCCAAGCCGCCTTCCGGCGCTGCTCCTGGCGGAAGACGAGGCGCAGCTGCGGGGGTGGCTTCAGCTGGGCCTCGTTGGGACGGAAGGTCGCGCAGGGCTCCTCCAGCTCCAGCGCGCAGAGCATGTTGACCCGGAAGAAGCACTGCTCGCAGGTGACCTTCGAAGCGACCCGCCCCTGCACCCTTCTGCTCTGCTTTGCCGCCACCGTCCCCCATCTCGTCGTGTTGGTCCTGACGGCAGCGATCAAAGCACGGGCGGAGGGAGCGCTCAAGGCCCATCTCGCAAATCGCAGAGAAAAGACTTGCTACCCGGAAATACCCGTCGGGCCGTCACTTTCCTGTGACAATGTGCCCGCTCAGGCTGCACTTTCCGGGAAACCGGCGCCTCGGTCTGCAGCCGTCATCATCTTGGTCGTGGAGATCCTGCTCACCGGCGCCAGCGGATTCGTCGGCTCGCTGCTGCTGCCAAGGCTGGTGGAGGACGGGCACGACGTGCGGGCGCTGACCCGCCACCCCGAGGAGCTGCGCTCGACGCTGGCCGGCCTGGGGCCCCGTGCAACCGTGCTGGGCGGGAACGCGATCACCGGGGAGGGGCTCGAGCGCGCGCTCGGCGGCGTCGAGGTCGCGTATTACCTGATCCATTCGATGGAGCCCTCGCCGGGCCGGATCAGCTTCGTCGAGCGCGAGCGGATCGCGGCGGCGAACTTCGCCGCCGCCGCAGTGACGGCGGGCGTGCGCAGGATCGTCTACCTCGGCGGGCTCGTCCCGCGCTGGGAGGCTCGCGGGCAGGCCTCCGAGCGCGGCGAGCCGACCCGTCGCTCCCGCCACCTGGCCAGCAGGGAGGATGTGGAGCGGGTGCTGATGGGCGCCGTCCCCGACTCGCTGGCCCTGCGTGCCTCGATCGTGATCGGCGCGCGGTCGCGATCCTTCCGTCTGCTGGTGCGGCTGGTCGAGCGCATGCCGGTCCTCACCCTGCCGGGATGGCAGCGCTTCCGCACACAGCCGATCGACGAGCGGGACGTGATCGCGATGCTGGGCGCCTGCGCCACGAGCGAGCTGTCCGGCGAGGTGCTCGAGGTCGGCGGTCCGGACGCGCTGACATACGGCGAGATGCTCAGCCGGATCGCCGACGTGATGCTGATCGGCCGTCCGGCCGTGAGACTCGGGGTGAACATGACGGGGCTGGCGGGCCGCCTGGCGGCAGCGATCGCGAGCGAGGATCCGGAGCTGGTGCTGCCGCTGATGGAGGGCCTGCAGGGGGACCTGCTCCCGCGCGAGGATCACGCCGCGGAACGGCTGGGCGTGCGCCTGCACGGATTTGACGCCGCGCTGGAACATGCGCTGGCTGAGTGGGAGCAGACCGAGCCCCTGGCAGCACGCTGATGAGTCAGGTCACCGCCTCGATCCACATCGACGCCACTCCCGAGAGGGTGTGGGAAACGGTGATGGACCCCGACTGCCTCTCCCAATGGGTCACGATTCACCGCAGGCTCGTGAGCGCCGATCCGGGACCGCCCGAGGTCGGGTACAAGATGGATCAGCAGATCCACCTGCGCGGGGTGACGCTCGAGGTTCACTGGGTGCTGGTCGACTGCAGGCCGGGCAGGCGCGCCGTTTGGGAGGGGCGCGGCCCGGCCCGATCCCGTGCCCGCACCGAGTACCTGCTGGCCCCCGAAGACGGCGGCACCCGCTTTGACTACCGCAACGAGTTCCACCCCCCGCTCGGCCCGTTCGGCGCGATCGTCAGCCGCGCCCTGGTCGGCGGGATGCCCCTGCGCGAGGCCAGCCGCTCACTCGGTCGTCTCAAGGGGCAGATCGAGAAAGGGCGCAAACTGGGACTAGTGTAGGGTGAACGGCATCAGTGATGTGACTCCCAGCACATCAGAACAAGTGAAGAGGATCGACCGTGACAGACTTCCTTGATGAGAAGCGCAAAGAGATCACCGATCGGCTGAAGGAGCTGAAGCCACTCGTCGACGAGTACCGGCGTCTCGAGGCGGCAGCTTCCGCCCTCGAGAGCGTCGGCGGATCGGCGGTGCGCACCGTGACCGCGGTGGCCACCGGCAAACGCGGACCTGGACGTCCTCGCGGGTCAGCCGGCAAAAAAGCGGCGGCGACCAAAGCGGTCCGCAAACCGGGCAGGCCGGCCAAACGGCGCGCGGGACGTCGCAAAGGCAGTGGCACGAGGGCGGCGCAGGCGCTCACCTATGTGCAGGGACAGCCCGGCATCACGATCCCCGAGCTGGCAGCGAAGATGGGCATCAAGCAGAACTACCTCTACCGGGTGCTGCCCGGGCTGGAGCAGGAAAAAAAGGTCGAGAAGAAAGGCCGCGGCTGGTTCCCGAAAGGCTAGCCTGCCCGCCCTTGTTTCCCGATCTCGCACGGCGAGCGGGATCGGGATGGGCCTCGTTTGATCGTCAAAGACAGAGGGCGCGGTGTCACCGCGCCCTCTGTGCGTTCAGCCCCGATCCGGCAGATCGGGCTAGATCATTCCCTGCTCGGCCACCGTGTCGCGCTCGCTGGTCAGCTCCGCGACGGAGGCATCGATCTTCCCCCGCGAGAACGGGTCGATCTCGATTCCCTCGATGATCGAGTACTCGCCGTTGCCGTCGCAGCGGCACGGGAAGCCGCATATGAGTCCCTCGGGGATGCCGTAGGAGCCATCCGAGGGGACGCCCATCGAGACCCAGTCCACATTGCCCGAGACCCAGTCGCTCATGTGATCGATCGCCGCGCTGGCCGCCGAGGCCGCCGAGGAGGAGCCGCGCGCCTCGATGATCGCGGCGCCCCGTTTCCCGACGTCGGGCAGGAACTGCTGCTCGAGCCATTCCATGTCGTCGACCACGTCGACGGCCCGCTCGCCGCGGACCTCGGCGTGGAACAGGTCCGGATACATCGTGGGAGAGTGATTGCCCCAGACTCCCATCTGGGTGATGTCGGTCACCGGCACCGCCACCTTGTCGGCCAGCTGGGCGATCGCCCGGTTGTGGTCGAGGCGCATCATCGAGGTGAAGCGCTCGCTGGGGATGTCAGGCGCGTTGTTCATGGCGATCAGGCAGTTCGTGTTCGCCGGGTTGCCCACCACCAGCACTTTCACGTCCGAGGCCGCCCTGTCGTTGAGCGCCTTCCCCTGCACGGTGAAGATCTGGCCGTTGGCCGAGAGCAGCTCGGCGCGCTCCATCCCCTTCGTGCGCGGGCGCGAGCCGACCAGCAGCGCGATGTTGACGCCATCGAAGGCTTCCTCCGGGTTGTCGTGCAGGTCGAGACCGGTCAGCAGCGGGAAGGCGCAGTCGACCAGCTCCATCGCCACGCCCTCGAGGGCTCCCATCGCCTGCGGGATCTCCAGCAGGCGCAGGTCGACCGGCTGCTCTGCACCGAGCAGCTGTCCGCTGGCGATGCGGAACACGATGCTGTATCCGATCTGGCCGGCGGCGCCGGTGACGGTCACACGTACGGGTTTGCTCACAGGCTCATCTCCTGGGGGGTGGCGGTTGGTTTCGATTTGGCACGGCGACCCCTCTCAGGCGACCGCGCTGCGCAGGTTCTGGTCGATCGACGCCAGGAACTCCTCGGTGGTCTGCCACGGCTGGTCGGGGCCGACCAGCAGCGCGAGGTCCTTCGTCATCTTCCCATCTTCGACCGTCTCGACGCAGACGCGCTCGAGCGCCTCGGCGAAGCCGGTCACCTCGGGGGTCCCGTCCATGCGGCCGCGCGCCGACAGGCCCCGCGTCCACGCGAAGATCGAGGCGATCGGGTTGGTCGAGGTCGGCTTGCCCTGCTGGTGCTGGCGGTAGTGGCGCGTGACCGTGCCATGGGCAGCCTCGGCCTCGACCGTCTTGCCATCGGCCGTCATCAGCACGCTGGTCATCAGCCCCAGCGAGCCGAAGCCCTGTGCGACCGTGTCCGACTGGACGTCCCCGTCGTAGTTCTTGCACGCCCACACGTAGCCCCCTTCCCACTTCAGCGCAGCCGCCACCATGTCGTCGATCAAACGGTGTTCGTAGGTGATCCCGGCAGCTTCGAAGTCCGACCTGAACTCCAGCTCGTAGACCTCCGCGAAGATGTCCTTGAAGCGGCCGTCGTAGTTTTTCAGGATCGTGTTCTTCGTAGACATGTAGACGGGGTAGCCGCGGTCGAGGCCGTAGCGCAGCGAGGCGCGGGCGAAGTCGCGGATCGAGTCGTCGCGGTTGTACATCGACAACGCCACTCCCGAGCTGGGGAAGTCGTAGACCTCCAGCTCGATCGGGTCCCCCTCCGCGGCCGGAGTGAAGGTGAGCGTCAGCTTGCCCGGACCGGGCACGAGCAGATCGGTTGCCCGGTACTGGTCGCCGAAGGCGTGGCGGCCGATCACGATCGGCTTCGTCCAGCCGGGCACCAGCCGGGGGATGTTGGAGATCACGATCGGCTCGCGGAAGATCACGCCGCCGAGGATGTTGCGGATCGTGCCGTTGGGCGAGCGGTACATCTGCTTCAGCCCGAACTCCTCGACCCGAGCCTCGTCGGGGGTGATCGTCGCGCACTTCACCCCCACCCCGTACTGCTTGATCGCCTCGGCGGCTTCGACAGTCACCAGGTCGTCGGTCGCATCGCGGTGCTCGATGCCCAGGTCGTAGTAGCGGAGGTCGATGTCCAGGTAGGGGAGGATCAGCTGCTGCTTGATGAACGCCCAGATGATCCTCGTCATCTCGTCTCCATCGAGCTCGACGACCGGATTCTGCACCTTGATCTTCGCCATGTTCGGGTCCTTGGTTTCGCGCGGGTGGGGTCGATTGCCAGGTCGCGGGACGCCCGCCAGGGACGTCGGTCCGCGGCAGGGCCGGGGCGGCCGATGCTATCGACCGCGCCCCACCGGGCTCGGACGCGGGAGGGTCGGCGCGGCGCGCACCGCCGCGGGCGTCATCAGTCCTTGGAGCGGCTGTCCCGAGCCACGGCGCTCATTTGGGACGGCCGTCCAATGCGCTAGCGCCGGGCGATCGGCACCATCGGCTCATGGATCGGGATCTGGAACGAAAGATGGAGCGCAGGATCCGCCTGTGGATCTTGGAGCAGGAGCAGGATCGCCAGCGCGACGGCCAGCGCCGGGCTGCCCAGCAGAGCGCCCCTCGCGACGGCCAGAAGTAACGGAGCGCCCCGGCTGGGGGCCTCCGCCCGGCCCATGGCGGGGGACTCTGCTTGACTATTGGCTGGATGGCCAGCACCGTCTCCCAATCCGCACCCGAGGGAGCGCCGTGGCAGACGCACACGGTCTTCAACCAGGTCCCGCCGCTGCAGGGCGTGGATGTGTTCGCCAGCAACCGCCCGCTGGTCGAGGCAGTCGAACGCGAGGGGGCCGGCTGGGTCACCGAGCGGGCCTCCGCGCTGGGCCGCTTCGTCGGCGGCGAGCCGCAGCAGGAGTGGGGGCGACTGGCCAACGAGAACAAGCCGGTCCTGCGCACCTTCGATCGCTACGGCCACCGGATCGACGAGGTCGAGTTCCATCCTGCATGGCACAAGCTGATGACGATGGGGGTCGAGCACGAGCTGCATTCGCTGCCCTGGACCAGCGAAGAGCCCAACCCCCACACGGCGCGCGCCGCGCTGTACATGACGGCGATGCAGGCCGAGTCCGGCTATGCCTGCCCGATCACGATGACGTTCGCGGTCGTTCCGGCCCTACGCGCCCAGCCCGAGCTGGCGGCGGAGTGGGAACCGCTGGTCACGGCCACCCACTATGACCCGCGGCTGGTACCTCCGGCGGAGAAGGGCTGCGCGATCTCCGGTATGGCGATGACGGAGAAGCAGGGCGGCTCGGACGTGCGCGCCAACACGACCGTCGCGAAGCCCCTGAACGGCGGCGGCGCGGGTGGCGAGTACGAGCTGATCGGCCACAAGTGGTTCTGCTCGGCGCCGATGTCGGACGTCTTCCTCGTCCTCGCCCAGACCGACGACGGGCTGTCCTGCTTCCTGCTGCCCCGGATACTGCCCGACGGCACCCGCAACGCCTTTCACATCCAGCGTCTGAAGGACAAGCTCGGCAACCACTCCAACGCCTCCTCGGAGATCGAGCTGCACGGTGCCTGGGCGCGCATGGTCGGCGAGCCCGGCCGCGGTGTGCCGACGATCATCGAGATGGTCGGCCATACGCGGCTGGACTGCGTGATCGGCTCGGCCGCCGGGATGCGGGTCGGCGTCGTGAACGCCCTTCACCACACCGCCCACCGCAGCGCCTTCGGCAAGCTGCTGATCGATCAGCCGTTGATGCGCAACGTGCTGGCGGATCTCTGCGTGGAGTCCGAGGCGTCGACGGCGCTGGCGATGCGCCTGGCCCGGGCCTACGACGAAGCCCATGAGGACGCCGACGTGCGCAAGGACGACAGCGACGCTCAGCTGCTCAAGCGCCTGGCGACGGCGGTTGGCAAGTACTGGACCTGCAAGCGCGCCCCCAACCACGCCTTCGAGTCGTTGGAGTGCCTGGGCGGCGCCGGCTATGTGGAGGAGTCGGGCATGCCGCGCCTCTACCGCGAGGCGCCGCTGGCCTCGATCTGGGAGGGCTCGGGCAACGTCATGAGCCTCGACGTGCTGCGCGCGCTGACGCGCTCCCCGCGCTCGCTGGAGGTCTTCCTGGCCGAGCTGG
This sequence comes from Solirubrobacteraceae bacterium, assembly GCA_052145475.1. GTDB lineage: Bacteria > Actinomycetota > Thermoleophilia > Solirubrobacterales > Solirubrobacteraceae > Palsa-744. Next base: position 11,699 of record JBKQOO010000059.1, on the reverse strand, counting down.
AGCTGGCGAAGGGCGGCGACGAGCGACTGGACCGGCGGGTGGCCGACCTGAAGGATCAGTTCGTCGACCCGGCGACGCTGGAGAGCCGAGCCCGGCGCGTCGTCGAGAGCATGGCGCTGTGCCTGCAGGGCTCCCTGCTGGTGCGACACGGCGACGCGGCGGTCGCCGACGCGTTCTGCGCCTCGCGTCTGGGCAGGGACGGCGGCCTGGAGTACGGCACGTTGCCTGCAGGGGTCGACTTCGAGGCGATCATCTCCCGCTCGCGCCCCGAGCTCTGAGAGCAGCCGGAAGGGCCGGCGCGCGCCGCGCTGCCCCTACCATCTAGCCATGCCTCTGCGCCGCCGTCAGAACTTCCAGCTGGCGCGCATATTCGGGATCCGCATCGGTGTCAGCGTGAGCTGGTTCATCGTCCTGTTCCTGCTGATCCTGTACCTGACCGAATTCTTCGACAGCATCCTGACCGTCTCGAAAACGACGGTCTACCTCGTTGCCGTCGCCGGGGCGTTGGGCTATTTCCTCTCGCTGATCCTGCACGAGCTCGGTCACGCCCTGACGGCCCGGCGTCTGGGCATCGGCATCGCGGGAATCGACCTGTGGTTCTTCGGCGGCCTCTCGCAGATGCGCCGCGAGCCGGCCACCCCGGGCGAGGAGTTCAAGATCGCCGCAGCCGGTCCCGCGGTGACGCTGGTGCTCTTCCTCCTGTGCATCCTCGCCGGCACGCTCGTCACGAGCGGGCACAGCTTCACCAACGTTGCCCTGACGCGCGAAACGACGACGCCGGCGCTCGGCCTGATCGGCTGGCTGGCGTTCGTCAACGCTGTGCTGTTCATCTTCAACATCGTCCCGGCCTTCCCGCTCGACGGCGGGCGCATCGCCCGCGCCCTGATCTGGCGACGCACGGGCGACCGCAACCGCGCCACGCAGGCGACCGGCCGGACCGGGCAGGGACTGGCCCTGGTCCTGGGCCTGCTCGGCCTCGTGGGCTTCTCCCGAAGCGGCTCCTTCCTGGATGTGCTGACCCTGGTGCTCGCCTTCTTCCTCTACCAGGCTGCCTCCGCAGCGGTCGTCCAGGGCGCGCTCGGCAAGCGCATCCAGAACATCCGGGTCGCCGACATCATGGACCGCGAGCCCGTCACGATCGACGCCCAGACGAGCCTGCTGGACGCCCAGGAACAGTTCTTCATGCGCTACCACTGGCCGTGGTTCGTCGTGGTCGGTCCCGCCCGCCACTACCTGGGAGTTGTCCGCGAGCAGCGCATCGAGGCGGAGATCGCCGCGGGACGGCCCGCGCTGGCTGTCTCCGACGTGCTCGAGCAGGACCTGCCCGTCCGGATCGGCGAAGAGGCGCCCTTGGAATCGCTGCTCGGCTCGGAAGGCCTTGGACGACTGGGCGCGATGGTCGCCGTGGACTCCGACGGGGTCCTCCAGGGCGTCGTGACGCTCGCCCAGGTCCGCCAGGCCCTGCGACCCGCGACCTAGTGGTGGCCGAGGTCGGGGCCCGCCCTTCGGCCTGGTCGGGGCGCGGGGCGCGGGCGTTATAGAGTCCCGGACCGCAACTTTCCGTCGACGACCATCAGGGAGCCATGCCAGCACACGACGTCTTGATCATCGGAGCCGGCCTCGCGGGCCAGCGGGCCGCGCTGGCAGCCGCCCAGCAGGGGGCGAGCGTCGCGATCATGAGCAAGGTCCACCCTGTGCGCTCCCACTCGGTGGCCGCCGCCGGGGGCATCAACGCGGCGATCAGCATCGACGACGACTGGCACTCACACGCCTACGACACGGTCAAGGGCTCGGATTTCCTGGGCGACCAGGATGCGATCGAGATCATGTGCTCGGAGGCCCCGCAGGAGGTCATGCACCTCGAGCACATCGGCGTCACCTTTCACCGCAACGACAAGGGCGAAATGGACCTGCGCGCCTTTGGCGGCGCCTCGATGAAGCGCACCGCCTACGTCGCCGACATCACCGGCCAGGCCATGCTCCATGTGCTCTACGAGCAGCTGATGAAGAACCATGAGACGGTCGAGCGCTTCGAGGAGTGGTTCACCACGTCGCTGCTGATCGACGAGACGGGCAGCTGCTGCGGGGTGATCGCGCGCGACGTCCGCAGCGGCCGCATGGAGGCCTTCTCGGCGAAGAACGTGATCCTGGCCTGCGGGGGTGCCGGGCAGGCCTACAAGCCGACGACGAACGGCCTGATCGTGACGGGCGACGGGATCGCGATGGCCTACCGGGTCGGCGCACCGCTGATGGACATGGAGATGGTCCAGTACCACCCCACCTGCCTGGTCGAGACAGGGATCCTGATCACCGAGGGCGCGCGCGGCGAGGGCGCGCACCTGCTGAACGCGAACGGCGAACGCTTCATGGAGAAATCGGCTCCCAACAAGATGGAGCTGGCCTCCCGCGACGTCGTGTCGCGAGCCGAGCAGATCGAGATCGACGAGGGCCGCGGCGTCGGGCCGGATGGGGCCGGGATCTACCTCGACGTGACCGTCGTCCCCCGCCGTCGTACGCTCGAGGCGCTGCGCGAGATCGTCAACCTGGGACGGGACTTCGCCGGGGTGGACATCACCCGCGAACCGATCATGATCCGGCCGGGCCAGCACTACATCATGGGCGGCGTCAAGACCGACGTCGACGGGCGCACGCCGATCGATGGCCTGTACGCGGCCGGCGAGGTCGCCTGCGTCTCGGTCCACGGCGGGAACCGCCTCGGCGCCAACTCGCTGCTGGACACGCTGATCTTCGGCCGCCGCGCCGGCGAACACGCCGCGGCGCGGGCAGCCGTGATGGGCCCCCCCAAGCTCGACCCGCGCCCGCAGCTGAAGCGCGACGCCGCCACGCTGGAGGCGATCATCTCGCGTCCCCGCGAGGGCCGGCGGGTTTCCGAGATCAAGAACGAGCTGGGCGAGCTGATGAACAAGCACGCTGCCGTGTTCCGGGACGAGGCAGGGCTCCAGATCGCACTGGAGACGATCGGCCGCCTCAAAGAGGAGACGGCGGCGGCCTGGATCGACGACCGCGGCACGGTCTTCAACCAGGACGTGCTGGGCGCACTGGAGCTGGGCTTCATGGTGGATTGCGCCGAGGCGACCGTGGTCGGCGCGCTCGAGCGCAAGGAGTCGCGCGGGGCCCAGTTCCGCACGGACTACCCGGAGCGCAACGACGCGGAGTGGCTGAAGCACATCGACATCACGCGGGGCGTCGACGGCGAGCCTCAGGTCAGCTACTCGCCCGTGACGATCACCGAGTGGCAGCCGGAGGAGCGCAAGTACTGATGGGGGCCGAAATCCATTCGAGACACAGAAAGCAGGGAAGCCGCTGATGGCTGAAGCACACGACAGGCCGCCTGAGAAGTTCACCGTCAGGCTGCGTCGCTACGACCCAGAGTCCGGCGACGCGCCCTACTGGGACGAGCACACGATCGAGCTCGAGCCGCACCGCTCGGTGCTCGAGGCGGTGTTGCAGGCGCGTGACCGCTTCGACGGCTCGATCGGCATCCGCTGCTCCTGCCGGCAGGCGATCTGCGGCTCCTGTGGCGTGCGGGTCAACGGCGAACCGGCGCTGGCCTGCCACACCCACCTGGACGCTGCCCGGGGCGGCTCGCAGGACGGGGTGATCGAGATCGAGCCGATGGGCAACATGCCCGTCATCAAGGACCTGATCGTCGACATGGACGCGGTCCACTGGAAGAAGATCCAGCGAGTCACGCCGTGGCTGCTGGCCAAGCAGCCGGTGCCCGAGCGCGAGTACATCGTCTCCAAAGACTCGATGGTCGACGTCACGCAGACGATGGCCTGCATCCAGTGCGGCGCCTGCGTCTCGGACTGCCTTGCAATGGAGGTCGACCCCGGCTTCATCGGCCCGGCCGCGCTGGCCAAGGCCTACCGCTTCGTCGGCGACCCCCGGGACGCCGAGCACCACCACCGGCTCTTCGACCTGGCTCAGGATCCGCAGGGGATCTACGACTGCACCCACTGCTTCAAGTGCGTGGAGGCCTGCCCGAAGGACGTCAACCCGATGGGCCAGATCATGCGCCTGCGCCGGATCGCCATCTCGGACGAGCACATCGTCGACCACAACAACGGCGAGCGCCACGAGGCGGCCTTCACGGGCCTGATCAAGGACAACGGGCTGCTCTGGGAGGCCGAGCTGCTGCCCCGCTCCTACGGCGGCCCCTCCTGGTTCGGAAAATTCAAGCCGGCCGCCGGCAAAGAGCTGCTGAGCTCGCTGCCGTCGATCGTCAAGGCGCTGATGCGGGGCAAGGTGACGCCGATGGGCGCGCTGAAACCGCACAAGATCCCGAGCCCGGACCTGAAGGCGGTGCAATCGATCTACGACCGCATCGATACGCGCCAGGAGCGCTACGAGCTGAACCTGTACATCGTCGGCGAGGACGAGGAGCCGATCGGCGAAGTTCCGGTCGCGGCAGGGATCGTCGTCGACGTGGCGCCTGACCCGGAGGCCCCGCCGCCGCCGGCGCACACGGAAGTCGGCGAGGGTGCAAAAGCGGTCGGGCCCGGCATCGAGGAGACCGGTGGGGACGCCACCTCGGAAGGGAGCGAGAGCTGATGAAGGTCGCATATTGGCCCGGCTGCGTGAGCCGTGGCTTCACCCCGGAGCTGCACGGGTCGATGGCCCAGGTGGCGCCGCTGCTGGACATCGAGCTCGTCGAGCTCGACCGGGCATGCTGCTCCGGCGCGGGCGTGATCGCGGAGCACAACCAGGAGCTGGCCGACACGCTGAACGCTCGCACCTTCGCGCTCGCGCAGCAGGTACAGGGCGCAGAGCTGATGATGAACATCTGCTCGACCTGCCAGGGCGCGCAGAGCGAGTGTCAGGAGCGCCTGGACGCGAGCGCCGAGTACCGCGACCACGTCAACCAGACGCTGGCCTCGGAGGGCCTCAGCTACGAGAAGGGCCTGACCAACAAGAACTTCCTCTGGCTGCTCGTCGAGGAGATCGGCTTGGATGCCCTGCGGGCAAAAGTCAAGCGTCCCCTAACCAACCTGAAGGTCGGTCCCTTCTACGGCTGCTACATCGTGCGTCCCCGCAAGCGGCTTGGCATCGACGAGGAGCACCAGCGGGACAACTACCTGCACGAGGTGATCGACGCGTTGGGGGGCACCGTGATCGACTACGCCGGCATGCGCAAGTGCTGTGGCTTCCCGATCATCACCATGAACAAGGAGGCGTCGCTGAAGCAGGCGGGACGCCACCTCGGCGATGCGGTCGACGCCGACGCCGACTGCCTTGTGACGCCCTGCCCGCTCTGCCACCTGAACCTCGACCTGCAGCAGCCCCTGGCCGAGACAACGGTGGGCCGCGAGCTGAACATGCCGGTCCTGCACCTGCCCCAGCTCGTCGGCCTGGCGCTGGGTCTCGACCCCAAGCAGCTGGGCATGAACCGGCACGTGGTCCGGCCGACCTCGGTCATCGACTGGTCGACCTCGGTCGTAGGCGCCGCCGCCTGATCAGACCCGTTCCGCCTAGATCCGTCCGCGAACCAGGTCCAGCAGGCGGCCGAGGACGCGCTCGGCTTCCTTGCGCAGCCCATCGTGGTCGTACTCGTTGGTCAGCCACACACGCATGCCCCGCACGGTCCGGGCCGTCTGCTCGGAGAAGGAGCGCTCGACGTAGGGGTCCTCGGCGTAGATGACCGCCGCCGTCGGAACCTCGTTGGCCTCCAGCTGGGCGCGGTCGTAGAGGGCGGGCCAGTCCCGCTGCGCGAGCAGCTCGGCGGCCTCTCGCAGCGGCGCGAGGGCGCCGAAGTCGGTGAACATCCAGGGATAGACGTGCTCGCCGGTGAACAGATCGGGCACCCAGTCGGCCTGCTCCTCGAGCATCCGCTGCGCCGACCAGGCGGTCCTGCCCGTGTCCGCCCAGGAGGCCTCGTGCAGGATCGCGTAGATCGGGTTGCGCGCGAACGGCGAGCGGGCCTCGACGTCGTGGAGGAAGGCCGGCGAGTCCGGGTCGAGCTCCAGCAGGTAGTGCAGCCGCTCGACCCCCCCGCTCATGCCGAGGTCCTGGCCCAGCTGGCGTAGACGGTCGGGGTGCAGGCGATCGCCGCCGGGCAGGATCAGCGGCGCACGCTCCAGGCGCTCGCACAGCGCCAACATCCGCTCTCGATCGTCGGGGTAGCGCTCGTAGAGCAGCGCGTTGCGCTCCCTCGTGCGAGCGTAGGTGGCGCGGTAGACCTCGTCGATCGACGGGCCGAGGGGCGGCAGGCCGCCGGTGAACAGCGCCTCCTTCAGGCCGTCTGGCGCGACCGACAGGTAGCTGAGGACACAGAAGCCGCCGAAGCTCTGCCCGAGCACGCTCCAGCGCTCGACGCCCAGCTCGTGCCGCACCCACTCCGCGTCGGCAACGATCGAGTCGGCGCGGAAGTGCGACAGGTACTCCGCCTGCTGCTCAGCGGTCCCGGGCAGATCCGGGCCGATCGGGCTCGAGCGCCCGGTTCCACGCTGGTCGAGCATCAGCACGCGGAAGTCCGCCAGCGCCCGCTCCAGCCAGTCAGGCGTCGCCGCCGTGCGCGAGGGGCGGGGAGCCTCCGATCCCGGACCGCCCTCGAAGTAGACCAGCAGCGGGCGCTCCTGGCCGTCGGGAGCGGAGACCTCGCGGGTGAAGACCTCGATCCGCGGTCCGTCCGGGTCGGCGTGGTCGAGCGGGAGCGAGTGCTCGCGCTCGGTCAGGATCAGACCGGGGATCTCCCGGCGGCGAACGTTCACATGCGCGAGCCTAGCCGCACCGGCCCGACGGGCTGCCGCTGACATAGGATCAGGCCGTGAAGATCCTCACGGTGGTCGGCAACCGGCCCCAGTTCATCAAGGCCGCCGCGATCTCCGGACCGCTGCGCGAAGAGCACGAGGAGGTGCTGGTCCACACCGGCCAACACCACGACGATTCGCTCTCCCGGGTCTTCTTCTCCGAGCTGGGACTGGCCCGGCCCGATCGCGAGCTGGGCATCGCCGGGGGAACGAACAACTCGCAGACGGCGCGCATGCTGACGGCGCTGGAGCCGCTGCTCGTGCAGGAGCGCCCCGACGCGGTCCTGGTCTACGGCGACACCAACTCGACCCTCGCCGGCGCCCTGTCGGGCGCGCAGGCGCGGGTCCCGCTGGTCCACGTCGAGGCCGGCATGCGCTCGTTCGACCGCTCCATGCCGGAGGAGCTCAACAGGGTCCTGACCGACCACGCCTCGGATCTGCTGCTGTGCCCCTCCCCGGCCGCGGCCGAGAACCTGCGCAGGGAGTCGGTCGCCGGAGAGGCCGTCGTGGTCGGGGACGTGATGGTCGACGTCGCGCTGCGCTGGCAGCCGGCCGCGAGGGAGCGATCCGAGGTGCCTCGCTCCTACGGCGTCGAGCCCGGCTCCTATCTGCTGCTGACGGCCCATCGAGCGGGCAACGTCGACGACCCGCAGCGGCTGTCCGCGCTGCTCGAGCTGATCGCCGCAGTTCCCGGCCCGGTGCTCTTCCCGCTGCATCCCCGTACACGGACGCGGCTGGCCGAGTTCGGGTACGCCGACGCGTTGCAGGCGATCCCCGGACTGACCGTCACTGAGCCGCTGGGCTACTCCGAGTTCAGCGCCCTCGTCTGCCAGGCGCGGGCCGTGCTGACCGACTCGGGCGGCGTCCAGAAGGAGGCGTACCTCGCCGGCGTGCCCTGCCTGACGCTGCGCGCCAACACCGAGTGGGTCGAGACTGTGCAGACCGGCTGGAACACGTTGGTCGACCTCGACCCCGGCGCAGCCCTCGCTGCACTGGAGCGCCGGCCGGGCCCCGAGCGCCCCGCCCTCTACGGGGACGGGCAGGCCGCGGAGCGCAGCGTGGCGGCGATCGGCGAGCTCGCCGCGAGGAGCAGGACCACGAGCGGGGCGGCATCGTGAGCCGCGCCGAGCAGCCTGTGCGGGTCGGGGTGGCCGGCCTCGGCTACTGGGGGCCGAACATCGCCCGCAACCTCGCCACGATCCCCGGCTGCGAGCTGAGCTGGCTGTGCGACGCCTCCGAGCAGGCGCGTGAGCGGATCGCGCCCTCCTTCCCCGGTGTCCAGGTGACGGGCGAGCTCGAGGACCTGTTGGGCGACCCGGCCCTCGACGGGGTCGTGCTGGCGACGCCCGTGCCCACCCATGCCGAGCTGGCCGTTGCGGTGGCCAAGGCCGGCAAGCACTGCTTCGTCGAGAAGCCGCTGGCGACCAGCGCCGCCGACGCCGAACGCGCGGTCGCGGCTGCCGAGCAGGCCGGACGGATCCTGATGGTGGGTCACCTGCTCGAGTACCACCCCGCCGTCGACAGCCTGAAGCAGCTGATCGACTCCGACGAGCTCGGCTCGCTCTACTACATCTACGGGAACCGTCTGAACCTGGGCAAGCTGCGGGCCGACGAGAACGCGCTCTGGAGCCTTGGCGCCCACGACGTCTCGGTGGCCCTGCACCTGATCGGGGAGGAGCCCGTCGAGTGCCTCGCCCAGGGCGCCTCCTATGTGCGCAAGCCGGTCCAGGACGTCGTCTTCTGCTACCTGCGCTTCCCCTCGGGGATCGTCGCCCACCTGCACCTCTCCTGGCTGGACCCGCACAAGGAGCGGCGGATCACCGTCGTCGGGTCGAAGCGGATGGCGACCTTCGACGACATGCTGATCGAGGGCAAGCTGACCGTCTACGACAAGGGCTTCGACGAGGACACGGACTCGTGGGGCGAGTACATCGCCCGCTCCGGCGATACCTTCTCCCCCCGGATCCCGAACCGCGAGCCTCTCCGTCTGGAGTGCGAGCACTTCATCGAATGCATCCGCACCGGCGCCACGCCTCGCTCGGACGGCCAAAGCGGCCTGCGTGTCGTGCGGGTGCTCGAGGCGCTGCAGCGCTCCCTTGACGAGCGCCCTGGACAGTGAATACGAACTCGCGCACTCGGGGTTGTTGTCGTCGCGCAGTGAGCCCGTGCCCAATAGTCACTACGCACGCAGATACCACCGCGCACACTCGGGGTTGACGTCATCGCGCACCGAGCCCGTGCGCAATAGTCGCTACGCACGCAGATACCATCGCGCACGCAGCAGTCGTCGCAACGATTAGTACCGTCCCCCTCCCCCGACCACGACTGAACAGGGCGAGGCGCAGGCCCCCCGGACTCGGTTCCGCTCAGCGCAGGCCCCGGACTCGGTTCTTCTCAGGCGACCTTGGCGTGCGAGCCGCGGCGCTCGGCGCCGTCGAAGGCCTGCCCGCCACGGCGGTTCTGGCGCAGCACCGGACCCCATTTGCGCCCGACCAGGCGCAGGACGTAGGCATCGCGGGACTTGCTGTATCGCAGGACCGGCCGCCCAATGGTCAGCCAATTCCGTGATACGTAGCGTCGAGGCCTCTTCACAGTGCGCATGTCTTCTCGTCCTTGAAAGGGCTCGCAGAGAGCCGCAGAGATGCGTAGGGATTGTGACAGATGCCAGCTCGCGCTGCCGACTAGGAGCCGGCTCGAAACGGCTCCTCCACGGCGACCGTTCCCTTGCCGGAGAGCTCGAAAGCGCTGTGCAGGGCCTGTACCGCCGACTCGACCCGGTCGCGCTCGATCACGCAGGAGATCTTGATCGGAGAGGTCGAGATCATCTCGATGTTCGTGCCCTCGCCTGCCAGCACCCCGAACACCTTGGCAGCCACCCCGGGATGCGAGCGCATGCCCGCGCCGATGATCGAGACCTTGCCGATCTTCTCACTGGCGGCCATCTCCCCGAAGGCCTCCCCGGCCAGCGGCTCGAGCGCCGCACGAGCGCTCCGCAGGTCACCGCGCGGGACCGTGAAGGAGATCTCGGCCTGCCCGCCGGCCGCGACCGGCTCGTTCTGGACGATCATGTCGACGTTGACATTGGCCGCCGCCAGCGCCTCGAAGATGCGCGCGGCCGCACCAGGCGCGTCGGGCACGCCGGTCAACGTGATCCGGGCCTCCTCGACGGAGTGGGTCACGGCGGTGATCAGGGGTTGCTCCATCGTTTCTCCTTCTGCCAGCACAACGGTACCGGGCTCCGCGTTGAACGAGGACCGGCAGTGGATGCGCACGCCGTGGTTGCGGGCGTACTCGACCGAGCGCAGCTGCAGCACCCCGGCCCCCGAGGCGGCCATCTCGAGCATCTCCTCGAAGGAGACGGCATCGAGCTTGCGCGCGTCCGGCACGATCCGCGGGTCGGCCGAGTACACGCCGGCCACGTCGGTGTAGATCTCGCAGACATCGGCGCCCAGCGCCGCGGCGACCGCAACGGCGCTCGTGTCGGACCCGCCCCGGCCCAGGGTGGTCACGTTGCGGGCGTTCTGGGAGACCCCCTGGAAGCCGGCCACCAGCACGATCTGGTCCTTCTCCAGCGCCGCCCTGATGCGATCGGCGCGCACGTCCACGATCAGCGCCTTGGTGTGGGACTCGTCGGTCACGATCCCCGCCTGGGAGCCCGTCAGGGAGATCGCCCGGTGGCCCAGGTCGTTGATCGCCATCGCGCACAGCGCGCAGGAGATCCGCTCCCCGGAGGAGAGCAGCATGTCCATCTCACGCGGCGCGGGGTCGGGCGAGACCTCCTCGGCCATCGCGATCAGCTCGTCCGTCGTCTTGCCCCTGGCCGAGAGCACCGCGACGACGGAATGGCCTTCGTCGCGCTTTTCGACGATGCGCCGGGCGGCGCGCTTGATGCGTTCCGCGTCGGCGACCGAGGTGCCGCCGAACTTCATGCAGATCAGGCCGGACATGCCGTGCAGGATATTGAGCCCGCCCCGAGGGGCGAGCGGTGGTCCCGGCCGCGCGGCGCTCAGACGGCGCGTCGTCCGGCGAAGGCCTTGCCCAGGGTCACCTCGTCGGCGTACTCCAGGTCCGAGCCGACCGGCAGGCCGGAGGCCAGCCTGGTGACGGTCACCTGCGGCGCGATCCCGCGCAGCTGCTCGGCGATGTGCAGGGCGGTCGCCTCGCCGGTCGTCGTGGGGTTGGTCGCCAGCACGACTTCGCGGACCGTGGTGCCGTCCTGCGTTCCGGCCTGCACCCTGGACAGCAGCTCGGCGATCTTCAGGTCCTCCGGGTCGATCCCGTCGATCGGTGAGAGCGCCCCGCCCAATACGTGGTAGACGCCGTGGTACTCGTGGGTGCGCTCCATCGGGATCACGTCGCTCGGCTCCTCCACCACGCAGATCAGCCCGTGGTCTCGCCGAGAGTCCTGGCAGATGCGGCAGCGGACCTCGTCGGTCAGGTTGAAGCAGACCTCGCACAGCCCGATCTTCTCCTTGACCTCGACGATCGCCTCGGCCAGAGCGGTAGCGTCCTCGGGCGAGGCGCGCAGCAGGTGGAAGGCCAGTCGCTGAGCGGTGCGGTTGCCGATGCCGGGCAGCTTCGACAGCTCGGTGACCAGCCGCTGGACCGGCGGCGCGTGCCCGGTGCTCACAGGCCGGGCAGGCCGAGCCCGCCGAGTCCACCCAGGTCGAGGCCGGCGGTCGCGCCGCCCATCCTGCGCTCGACCAGCTCCTGGGCCATCCGCAAGGCCTCGTTGACCGCCGCCAGCACCATGACGCCGAGGAACTCGATGTCCTCCCGGTCGACGGCGGCCGGGACGATCATGACCTCGCGGACCTGCAGGTCGCCGCTGATCCTGACCGTCACCATTCCGCCGCCCGCCGAGGCCTCGACGACCTCGCTCTTGAGCTCCTCCTGAGCCGCCTCCATGTCCTTCTGCATCTTCTGGAC
>JBKQOO010000058.1:0-10752 GCA_052145475.1 Solirubrobacteraceae bacterium | reverse complement strand
GCCGCCGGCGCCTCAGCCACGGTCGACGGTCAGCTTCAGGAAGTGGGTGGCGCAGGAGATGCACGGGTCGTGGTTGCGGATCGCCTGCTCGCACCGCAGCGAGAGCTGCTCGTCGGGGAGGTCGAGGCCGGCTTCGACCACCGCGCGCAGGTCCTCCTCGATCGCGAGCTGGTTCTGCGAGGTGGGCGGCACGATCCGGGCGTCGATGATCGTGCCGTCCTCGTCGAGCTCGTAGCGGTGGTAGAGCAGCCCCCGCGGGGCCTCGGTCGCGCCGTGGCCGACGGCCCGGCGCGGCGAGACCTCGATGAACGGCGCCTCCGGCGGCTCGTAGCCGTCGATGATCGCGAGCGCTTCGTCGCACGCCTGCACGAGCTCGACGGCGCGCACGACGATGCTCTGGAAGGGATTGCGGCACACAGCCGACAGCCCGGCCTCGGCCGCGGCCTCGCGCGCCAGCGGCCGCAGCGTGTTCGAAGCGAGCGCGTAGCGCGCTAGCGGCCCTGTCAGGTAGGTGCCGCCGTCGCGCAGCCGTGCGTGCAGTGCGTTGGAGTGCTCGACCTGCTCCTCCACGATGTGCTCGTCGAACTGCGCCGGGGCGATGTCGAGCCCCGCGTCGGAGACGATCCGGCCGCGGTCGATCGGATAGGCGGCGGGCTCGCTCAGGGCGAGCAGCTCGGGTGCGCGCTCGACCTCCGGGAACGGGAGCGTGGCGGCCCAGCGCACGGTCGCGAGCGCCGTCTGCAGGGCCCCCTGCAGCGGGTCGCGCAGCGCCTGCAGCTCCGAGCGCGCGGGCGCGCGGTAGAAGCCGCCGACGCGAACGTTGATCGGGTGGACCTCGCGGCCCCCGACGGCAGCCATCAGGGCGTTGCCGGCCTTCTTCATCTGCAGGCCCTGCTCGACGATCTCGCGGTGGTCGGCGGCCATCTCGAGGGCGCTCGCGTAGCCGAGGAAGTCGGGCGCGTGCAGCATGTAGACGTGCAGGCTGTGGCTCTCGATCCACTCGCCGCAATACAGCAGCCGGCGCAGGCTGCGCAGCGGACCGTCATCGATGACGACGCCGCAGGCGTCCTCCATCGCGCGCACCGAGCTCATCTGGTAGGCGACGGGGCAGATGCCGCAGATCCGCGCAGTGATGTCCGGAGCCTCGGTGAAGGCCCGGCCCCGCAGGAGCGCCTCGAAGAAGCGGGGCGGCTCGTAGATGCGCAGCTTCACGTCGACGACGTCGCGCCCGTCGAGCTTGACGTACATCGCCCCCTCGCCCTCCACACGGGCGAGGTAGTCGGTACGGATCACGCGTGTGCGTCTATCGCTCATGCGCCTGGCTGGCCTCGCGGAACGGCTCGGCGGCGGCGTTGAACGTGCGGTAGACCCTGACGATGTCGATCTCCTCGCTGCCGAGCTCGCTCATCCGCGCGCTCAGCGAGGTGGTGTTGGGGCTCTCCATCGGCCCGTAGCATCCGTAGCAGCCACGGTCGTACGCGGGGCAGATGGCGCCGCAGCCGGCGTGGGTGACCGGGCCGAGACAGGGCGTTCCGTGGGCGACCATCACGCACACCGTTCCGCGGCGCTTGCACTCCAGGCACACGCTGTGCGCGCGTACCCGCGGGCGGCGCCCGGCCAGGTGCGCGCTGATCACCTCCAGCAGTTGGCGCTTGTCGATCGGGCAGCCGTTGAGCTCGAAGTCCACCGGGACGTGGGCGCTGACCGGCGTGGAGGTGGAGAGGGTGGAGATGAAGTCGGGCGAGGCGTACACGATGCTCGTGAAGTCCTCGACGTCGGCGAAGTTGCGCAGCGCCTGGATGCCGCCGGCGGTGGCGCACGCCCCGATCGTGATCAGCGCGCGTGAGCAGGCGCGCACCTCGCGGATGCGCTGCGCATCGTGCTCGGTGGTGATCGATCCCTCCACGATCGACACGTCGTACGGGCCCTGCACGATCGCGCTCGTGGCCTCCAGGAAGTGGGCGATCTGCACGCGATCGGCGAGCGCCAGGAGCTCGTCCTCGCAGTCGAGCAGGCTCAGCTGGCAGCCGTCGCACGAGGAGAACTTCCACACCGCCAGGCTCTGCCTGCGCAGACCCGCCATCACAGCTCCCTGATCGCCAGCCACGGCGCGAGCTCGCTCCAGCGGTAGACGGGCCCGTCACGGCAGACGAGCGTCGGTCCGAGCTGGCAGTGACCGCAGTGGCCGATGCCACACTGCATGTTGCGCTCCATCGCGGCGTAGACCCGCTCGCCGGGGACGCCGGCTCGCTCGAGCGCGGCGACGGTGAACCGCATCATCACCTCCGGTCCGCACACGAGCGCGTGGGCGCCCGCCGGCTCGAAGCTGGCGCGGGCGATCAGACGGGGGACGACGCCGACGTGCCCGAGCCACTCCGGCCCGGCACTGTCGACGCTGACCGCGACGTCCAGCCCGCGTGCGGTCCAACGCTCCAGCTCGTCGGTGTAGAGCAGCTGGTCGGGCGAGCGACCGCCGTAGAGCAGCAGCAGTCGCCCGTGGCGCCCGCGCGGGGCGAGCAGCGCGAGGATCGCCGGCCGCACCGGCGCCAGGCCGATGCCGCCGGCGACGACGAGTACGTCGGCGCCCGTCAGCTCCTGCAGGGGCCAGGGGCAGCCGAACGGCCCGCGCACGCCGAGCACCTCGCCGGGGGCGGCGCGGCAGATCGCCTCGGTGGCCAGGCCGACGGCTCGCACCGTGTGCACGAGTGGCCCCGCGCCAGCGTCGCCGCTGATCGAGATCGGCACCTCGCCGGCGCCGAACGCGGAGAGCATCGTGAACTGACCAGGCGCGAACGCGAGCGGCACGCCGCCGCGCGGCTCGAGCTCGAGCGTCCAGGTGTCGACGGTCTCCTGGCGCTTGGAACGCAGAACATACGGCACGGGCGCCATCGGCCCGAGACCGGCGCCGCCCCCGTCGGCGAGCGAGGCCTCAGCCGACGCGGGCATGGCCGTACACGTCGAGGAGCTGCAGCCGCGTCGCCTGCAGGGCCTCGGTCAGCGACGCCGCGAACCGTCGCATCAGCTGGTAGCCGAGCTCGTGGTCGGTGTCGCACTTGCCACGCAGGCACAGCCCATCGAAGCCGACGACGCCGGTCGGCTCCGTCGCCCGCGCGTCGAGCGGCCAGCGGTACGGCTCGAACAGCCACGACCACCCGGCGACGTCGCCCTCCTGGAGCGTCTCGATCACGAGCGCTCCGCGCCCCGGCGCGTCGACCTCGATCGCGACGACTCCCTCGCGGATCAGGTAGAAGCGATCGGCGGGCGCGCCCTCGCGGAAGAGGTAGTCGCCGGGGTCGAAGCGCTCGTTGCGCGCGCAGCCGGCGATCACCGCGAGGTGCTCGTCGGCGAGCCCGGCGAACAGGGGCGCGTCGGCGATCAGCTGCTCAAGCGTCCGCACCATCGGCCTTCGCGCCGGCGTCGCTCGCCCGAATCGCGCGTGCCTCCTCGGTGATGTCGATGCCGACCGGGCACCAGGTGATACAGCGCCCGCAGCCGACGCAGCCGGAGCTGCCGAACTGGTCGATCCAGGTGGCGAGCTTGTGCGTCATCCACTGGCGGTAGCGCGAGCGCGTGGAGGAGCGCACGGGGCCGCCGTGTATGTGCGAGTAGTCGATCGTGAAGCACGAGTCCCAGCGCTGGTGGCGCTCGACGTTCTCGCCCGCGAGGTCCGTGGTGTCCTCCACGGTGGTGCAGAAGCACGTGGGGCACACCATCGTGCAGTTGCCGCACGCCAGGCAGCGCTCGGCGACGTCGTCCCAGCGCGGGTTCTCGTAGTTGCGGTAGAGCAGCTCGCGGATGTCGCTCGTGTCGAGCTCGCGACCCATCTGTGCGGCTGCTCGCGCGTGCGCGGCGGTGGCGGCGTCCTGCTCGCCGGCGCCGGCGGGGGCGAGCGGCAGCTCCCCGAGCAGCTCGCCACCGCGCTCGCTGCCGACGTCGAGCACGAAGTAGTGGCGCTCGCCTTCGAGCACCTCCGTGAGCGCGAGATCGTAGCCCGTGTCGGCGGTCGGGCCGGTGTCCATCGAGGCGCAGAAGCAGGTGCTCCCGGCCTGCGAGCACTGCACCGCGACCACGAACACCTGCTCGCGGCGAGCGCGGTCGCCGGGATCGGGGTGGCTGCCGCCGAGCAGCACCCGGTCGAGGATGCCCATCGCGTGCAGCTCGCACGAGCGCACGCCGAGGAAGGCGTAGCGCGACGGCTCGGCCGGCGGCTCGCGCAGCTCCGTCAGCTCGCCGCCCTCACCCTTGCGCGCGCGCCACAGGCGCACGTCCGGCGGCAGCTGGTAGCGCTTCCAGGAGTGCGGGCCGACGTTGTAGCCGAACAGCGCCTGGTCGGTGCGGCGGCGCAGGCGATAGTGGCCGCCGTCCTGCTCGTCGGTCCAGCCGATCGGCAGGTCGACGCACCCACCCACCTCGTCGTAGACGATCGCCCCGTCGCGCACCGTCGGCCCGAGCACGGTGTAGCCGCGACGATGCAGCGCCGCGAACAGCGCGTCGAGCCCGTCGCGCTCGACCACGTAACCGCCGGGCTGGCTCATCCGTGCCCAAGTCTAGTCCTCGGTGCCAGCTCCACCGTCCTGCGTCAGTCGAGGTCCTCGATGATCTCGTTCCCGCGCGACCACTGCCTTTCGGGTCCGGCCCGTCTCGGGAGCGGCGTGGGCGGGCCGGCGACGCGGCGGGCGCTTCGTCTCGGGCGGTTGCAACTCCGAGAAGGAGAGCCTGATGCCCTCTGCGAGCACCCCTATGTCGGGTGCGGCCATACGGTCGGCGTTGAGCCCGAAGACCATCCGGCCGGCGTAGCTGACAACCGCGATCCCGATCGTGTGTCCGGCGAACAGCGGGACGAGCGGGAGTAGCTCGACGAGCGGAGCACCGAATGCGTACAAGCGCTCCCCGGGCCCGGGGACGTTCGTGATCGTGAGATTGAACATTCGCGTGCCACCGAACATCGAGCGCGCGAGCAGGTCACCGGCGAGCGGCGGCCCCATGTCAGCCACGTCGACGATCGTCTTGCCCCCGGTGCGTTGCGATCCGGCCTTGAGCTCCTCCGTGCGCTCGATGACGCGGCGGTAGCGCACGATCGGGTCCGGCTCGGTGACAGGGAGCTCGACGAACAGCGAGGTCAGCTCATTGCCGAGGGCGTGCTCCTGATCCTTTGACCGGATGTTCACCGGCACCTGCGCGCGCAGGTCGCCCGTGGACAGAGCGTCATCGCGTGAGAGCAGCAGGTGCCGCAGCCCGCCCGCGCAGAGCGCGAGCACGACGTCGTTGACCGTGCCACCGCGGTACGCCTTGATGGCCTTGACATCGGCGAGGTCCAACCGCACTGTGGCAAAGTTGCGGAGGCCGCTCATCGGGCCGTTCAGGCTCGAATGCGGCGCTCCGATCACCTCGTCGCGGACGATCAGCTCCGCGGCTGCTCGCACGCGATCGAGTGACACGCGGGGGTGCAGCGCCGCATCGACACCCGCCCGCACCCCTCGCAGGACCAAGCCCGGAGAGAGCCAGAGCTGGCCACCGCCGTGGTCGCCGGGGTCCGTGCCGCCCGGCGGCGGGTGCACCGGTTGCGGCGGACCGTCAGGGGACGCATCCAGCAGGGCGTACCCCACATCAAGGGAGCCGACGCCGTCGACCAGGCAATGGTGCGTCTTGGTCGCCAGTGCCCAGCGCCCGTTCTCGAGCCCGTCGAGCAGCGCCATCTCCCACAGCGGCCGGCGGCGGTCGAGGCGATGCGACCAGAAGTCGCCGAGCCACTCATGCAACTCCGTGTCGCCGCCCGGCGGCGGCAGCGTCGCGTGATAGACGTGGGCGTTCGGGTCAAACCCCTTCGCCGGCTCCCAGGTGAGCCACGTCAGCGAACCCGCGTGGGGAGCAGAGAGCTGTTGGGCGAAGCGGGGCAGGATCCCCACCCGCGTGCCCACGTAGTCGCGGAACTCGGCGATGTTCGGCGACCCCCCGCCCGGGAGCCGGTCGAAGATGAGCGCCGCGCCGATGTGCATGTGCGCGCTTTCGTCGGCCTGCTCGAGGTCGAGGAACATCGTGTCCAGCATGCTCAGTCGCTCGCCCATGACCTCGGATCCTCTCGGGGGCGGACTCAGAGGCCGAACCTAGCGAGCCATAGACGAAGCCGCATCGGGGCTGCCTGCGGGAAGCAGGCAGTAGTTCTCCGCGACGTGGCGCAGCGGACACCCGCGAGCGCGGTGGCGGTACCGCCCCGGCTCGCGGGAGGGGGCCCCTTCGGGGGCCACCCGGCAGCCCCGGCTCCCCTCCCGCGCTCGTCCCGGACGGTCGCTTGCTACTCGTCGGTCTCGTACTTGAACGAGATCGCCAGCCGCACCCTGTAGTTCTTGATCGCGCCGTTCTCGATCGAGACGTCCTGCCTCAGGACCTCGGCTATACGCAGGTCGCGAACCGTTTTGGCGGCTGTCTCCACCGCGCTGCGGGCGGCAGCCTCCCAGGACTCGCTGCTCACGCCGATCACCTCGGTGACTCGATACACCCCGTCAGCCATCGCGCACTCCTCTCGTCGCCATCGGAGTCCTTGACTTTCCCATGCCTTGGCATCGGCGCGCCGGCTGGGTCGCCGCAGGTACGCGTTCGTCCCGAGCGAGACTTCTACGGCCGGCGCATGCGCACCATTTGCCGCAAGGGCTTACTCTCGTGACAGTGGGAGGTCAGGATGAGGTGGGAGGTCGAGATGAGCAAGATCACAACCGAGCAGGCCGAGGCGCGCGGGGGTACAGGCGGGGGGCAGGCGCGCAGCCGGATTCCGCGCGATCTCGACGATGACTACACGCTCGACGCGGCGGCGGCGCGGCGGGCTTTCCTGCGGGAGCAGACGGGCGTGGCGCTGCAGCACGTCGCCTACCACTCCTTCGACCCGTCTGTCCTCCACGGGAACGTCGAGCACTTCACGGGCGTCGCGCAGGTGCCGATCGGTATCGCCGGCCCGCTGCTCGTCGACGGCGAGCACGCGCAGGGAGACTTCTACGTGCCGCTGGCGACCACCGAGGGCACTCTGGTCGCGAGCTACAACCGCGGGATGAAGATGCTGCGGGAGGCCGGCGGCGTGAAGACCACGATCCTGGATGACGCCATGCAGCGCGCCCCCGCCTTCGTGTTCGAGAGCGCGCGCGAGGCGCGCGGATTCGGAGAATGGCTGAGCGAGCACTTCGGGGAGGTCAAGGAGGCGGCCGAGGCAACCACGCGCACGGGTCGGCTACGCGGTATCGAGCAGTTCTCCGCCAGCCGGATCGTGTTCACGCGGTTTGACTACACGACCGGCGACGCCGCCGGACAGAACCTCACGGGCAAGGCGACCGCAGCCGCGTGCGCGTGGATCAGGTCAAACTACGACGGCATCAGCAACTTCTATCTCGAGGCGAACTTCGCCACCGACAAGAAGAGCTCACAGGTGAACATCCTGCATACTCGCGGCAAGCGCGTCGTCGCCGAGGCGACGATTCCGGCGGCGCTGATCGAGGAGCACGCGCGTACGAGTGGCGCGGAGCTGTTCCGGGCGCGGCAGGTATCAAACCTCGGCGGCTTCATGTCGGGGGTCAACAACAACGGCCTGCACTCGGCGAACGCCATCACTGCCCTGTTCATCGCCACGGGCCAGGACGCCGCAAATGTCGCAGAGTCCTCCGCGGCGCTCGGCTTCAGCGAGCTGCTCCCCAACGGTGACTACTACGGCTCGATCACGATCCCCTCGCTGATCGTCGGGACCTACGGCGGCGGCACCGGGCTTGCCACGCAGCGCGAGTGCCTGGAGCTCCTCGGCTGCTACGGCGCCGGGAAGGTCCGCAAGCTGGCTGAGATCGTCGCGGCGACGGTGTTGTGCGGGGAGCTCTCGCTCGGGTGGGCGATCCTCGCCGAAGAGTGGGTGAAGGCGCATGACCTGCTCGGCCGGAATCGGCCGTAAAGGGGGATGACTGTGCACCCACCACTCATCGCGGCGGAGGCGCGCGGTTGCCGGCCCGGGCCTTCCTCTTGTCCGCCGCGGCAGCCGGGCCAAGGGGCTTGATCGCCGTGGCTCCCTATGAGGGGACCGAGCTGGAAGATGTCACCGTCACCGTGCTGGACCCGGAGCGCCTGCGCACCGTGCTGGCGCCAGACGCCCTCGCCGGCTTCGAGCACACGCTCACGCGCGGGCGCGAGCTGCTTCGCTCGCGGACCTTCTGGAACGTCAACTCCACCGCCCGCGGTGGCGGTGTGGCCGAGATGCTTCGCTCCCTGCTCGGTTACACGCGCGGCGCCGGGCTCGACACGCGCTGGGTGACGATCAAGGGCGACGCGCGGTTCTTCCGTATCACCAAGCGCATCCACAACCGCCTGCACGGCCACGACGGTGACGACGGCCCGTTGGGCGCGGCCGAGCGGGCGATCTACGAGGACTGCTGCACAGCGAACGCCGAGCTGCTGGCCGAGCGCATTCGCCCCCCAGACATCGTGCTGCTGCACGATCCCCAGACGGCCGGCATGATCCCGCGGCTGCTCGACACGGGGGTGCCGGTGATCTGGCGCGCCCACGTCGGCGTAGACCCGCCGAACGACCTCGCCCGCGAAGCCTGGCGGTTCCTGCTCCCCTACGTCGAGCTTGCGGACGCGTACGTGTTCTCGCATCTGGCCTACATCTGGGAGGGGCTCGATCCAGCCAAGCTGAGCGTGATCGCGCCCTCAATCGATGCCTTCTCGCCGAAGAACCACGCGATGGCGTTCACGAGTGTTGCCGCGGTGCTCCGCGCCGCCGGACTCGCCGGCGACCGCCGCGGGCATTACCCCAGGGCCGTCTTCGAGCGCCTCGATGGCACGGTCGGCCGCGTGGAGTCGAAGGCGCGACTCGCCGAGGAGCGGCGACTCCGGCTCGATGTCCCGGTGCTCATGCAGGTCTCCCGCTGGGACCGCCTGAAGGACCCCATGGGCGTGCTGGTCGCGTTCGCCGAGAGCGTCCGCGCCGAAGACGAGCCGCACCTCCTGCTGGCGGGCCCCGACGTGACGGCGGTGGCCGATGACCCCGAGGGCCAAGAGACGTTCGAGGAGGTCGAGGCCGCCTGGTCTGAACTTCCCCGGCGAATCCGCCGGCGCGTGCATCTCGCGCTGCTGCCGATGGAGGACCCCGACGAGAACGCCGTGATCGTCAACGCCCTCCAGCGGCGCGCCGACGTCGTCGCCCAGAAGAGCCTGGCGGAGGGGTTCGGCCTCACCGTCGCGGAGGCGATGTGGAAGGGCCGGCCGGTCGTCGCGTCGCACGTCGGCGGAATCCGCGAGCAGGTCGAGGACGGCGTTACCGGGTTCCTCGTCGACCCTCGCGACCTGCAAGCCTTCGGCGAGCGCGTGAGCCTTCTCCTGGAAGACCCTCACGGCGCCGAGCGCATGGGGGCGGCGGCGCAGACACGCGTACGGGATCTCTACCTGGGCCCGCGACACCTCGGCCAGTACGTCGAGCTGCTCGAGCGAGTGCTGAAGCAGCGCTCGTGAACTGCGTGCCCGGCGCTTCACCGGTGCACATGAAAAAGGTTCACGAGCATCGGGCCCCTAGGGCACGTCGAAGCTGGTCTCGATGCCCCGGCGCCGGATGTTAATCCTCGACACAGCTCGCCGGCTGGGGGGTGGTCGCCAGCCAGCCGCGCAGGCGCTCGTAGACCTCGGGGTGGTTGAGCAGTGCGAGGTGGTGGGTGCCCCCGATGTGATGGCCGTGCTCCTCCCTGAACGCGATCCGCCGAGTCCGGCCCTGGCCGGTGGCGCTCGGTTTCAGCACGAGGATGTCGCCGAGCAGGCGCCCGAGTGGGTGGCTCGGGTTGCGGGTGACGGTGGCCGAGACGAAGTAGTGGGTCGCCCACGGCAGCAGCGGCACCTCTTGGACGGCGACGGCACGCAGAGCCTCGGGATCGCGGCCTCGCCAGTCCTCGTCGACCAGCGATCCGTAGCGCAGGTCGCGGATGCCGGCGCTTCGACGTTTCAGGAATCCACCCAGCATCCGGGTCTCGGGCAGCCTGTGAAGCGCCACCGCGGCGAGGTGCGCTCCCTGCTCCAGCGGTGCGCCCAAGTGGGGGGTCCCCAAGGAGACGATCTGCCGGACCTGCCGGACCCACGTCTGCTCGTGTTGATACGCGAGGTGGGTCGCGCTGCGCGCTACCAGGCCGCCCATCGAGTGACCGACCAGCGCGATCTCGCGGGCCTCGACAGGCCACGCCTCCACGAGCTCCTCGAGCAATCGCGCCACCGCGAGACCGTTCTCGGAGATGTGCAGGCCGCTGTTGTAGCGCAGGTAGACCGGCGTGTAGCCGAGGTCTGAGAGCAGCCGTGAGCCATACGGGGCCGCCGCACCCGGATTGGTTGCCGGGTTCTCACCCCAGGACCAGCAGAACTCATCTCCGGTCAGCCCGTGTATGAAGACCGCCAGGCGCGGAGTCGCCTGCGGGAACGCGTCGCGCAACGAGGCCTCATCGAGGCCGATCCGCTCTCCGTGCATCCGCGCCGAGGCCGGTTGGTGCAGCGCGCTGCCATTGCGCTCCAGCCGGTCCCCGATCAGGCCGTTGAGAACAGCGAGTCCGAAACTGCCCGTCTGGGTGGTGGACAGCGAAACCTGCTCACCGATGCCGCGCTGCTCCATCGCCCTGTCGGCGGCCCTCCCGAGCCCCGAGGCGCCCGCCGCGATCGCGTCGTAGGCGCGGCTCGAGAGGGCATCGTGGATGAGCTTCACCGGGGTGCCCGCCGGACCCACGCCGCGGAAGGCGCGCTGGGCGATGCCCA
>JBKQOO010000057.1:0-3097 GCA_052145475.1 Solirubrobacteraceae bacterium | reverse complement strand
GCCATGCCCCGGAAGATAGCTCGGCGGCGAGACGCTGGCACTCTCGCTGACACCGTGACGACTGTCTTCAGGACGTGAGGCTGGGGGAGGCGAGGAATCCGCTTGCTAGAGCCATTTCTGGGAGTGCCGGAGGAGGGACTCGAACCCCCGACACGCGGATTATGATTCCGCTGCTCTAACCGACTGAGCTACTCCGGCGGGAGGGCGCAGTTTAGCCTCGTGGACGTGTCGCCTCCAATCATGCTTGCCGTCCCGAACGTATCCGAGGGGAGCGACGCCGCCGCGATCGGCGCGATCGGCCAGGCGATCGAGTCCCCGTCGCGAGCGGGCTCGCCAACGGTGCGACTGATCGACGTGCACTCCGATGCGGACCACGAC
Organism: Solirubrobacteraceae bacterium; assembly: GCA_052145475.1. GTDB lineage: Bacteria > Actinomycetota > Thermoleophilia > Solirubrobacterales > Solirubrobacteraceae > Palsa-744. Next base: position 2,719 of record JBKQOO010000057.1, on the reverse strand, counting down.
CGTTCCGTCTTCACCTTCGCCGGGGCTCCCGGCGCGCTCTCCGATGCGATGCTCCGCTGCGCTGCCGAGGCCGTCACGCGGATCGACCTGAGCCGCCCGGGGCGCGCCGGCCAGCACCCGCACGTCGGCGCGCTGGACGTGGCGCCGATCGTCTACCCACAGCCCGCCCAGCGCGGAGCGGCCTGCGCCGAGGCGCTCGTCGTCGCCGAGCGGCTCGGTGCGGAGCTCGCCATCCCGGTGTTCCTGTACGGCGAGCTGACCGGCGCCCCGTCCGGGTCGGGCCGCACCCGCGCCGAGCTCAGGCGAGGCGGGGTGGCCGCCCTGGCCCTGCGCCTGCAAGCCGATCCATCCGACGGCGAGGCTCTGCAGGCCGACTTCGGTCCGCAGCGGCTGCACCCCAGCGCCGGCGCCACGCTCGTGGCCGCCAGGCCGCCCTTGGTCGCCTTCAACCTCGAGCTCGCCCCTCCCGCCGCCGTGCAGGACGCGCGGCGAATCGCCGCGCTGGTCCGAGAGGGAGGCGAGCACGGCCTGCCCGGCCTGCGCGCGATCGGGGTCGAGTTGGCAGGCGGCGTCGGGCAGGTCTCGATGAACGTCGAGCGTCCCTTCGAGCTGTCTCTGGCCGAGGTCGTCCGCGAGGTGAGCCTCCACGCCCCGGTCGCCCGGGCCGAGCTCGTCGGGCTCGCGCCGGCCGCGGCGTTGGAGGGATTTCCCCAGGATCTCGAGATGCCGGGGTTCGACCCCACCCGCCAGCTGATCGAGAACGCATTAGGCTGCAGAGATGGCTCAGACCAGACGCAAGCGCCAGACCAAGCACCGCGGTAACGCCGCCGGAGTCGTCGAGTCGCGCGGCAGGACCGGACGAAAGCCGACCGCGGCCGAGAAGAGCGGCGCCGCGAAGCCGGCCGAGAAGGCCAAGGGCAGCTCGCTGGACAAGCGCGATCAGCCGCCCAGCTGGCGGGCCGCCTTCTACAAGGCGATGATCGCGACCGTCCTGCTCCTGCTGGTCGTGCTGCTGTTCCTCAAACAGGGCAGCACCGCGATCGGCGCCTTCCCGATCGTCCTGGGCCTCTACACCGTCGTCAGCTACTACACCGACAAGGTGCTCTACGATCGCAGGCAGCGCAAGAAGGCACGCGAAGGCAAGGCCCAGGCGCGATGAGCCCACCCGACGTGCGTTCGTTCACGGTCGGGCCGGTCCAGGAGAACTGCTACATCGTCAGGGCTGACGATCAGGCCCGCTCCGCCCTGATCGTCGACCCCGGCGACGAGCCCGAGCGGCTGCTCGCCGCCGCCGACTCGCTCGGCCTGCAGATCGAGGCGATCCTGCTGACCCATTGCCACTTCGATCACATCGGCGCCGTCGCCCCGGTGGCCAGGGCAACCGGCGCCCCGGTCTACTGTCCGAAGATCGAGGTCCCGCTGCTCTCCGACGTGATGAGCTGGGTACCCCCGGGCTTCGGGCCGTTCGAGAGCTACCAGCCCGAGCACACCCTCCAAGGGGGAGAGCGGCTCAGCGTGGCCGGCCTCGACATCCAGGTGCTGTTCACTCCCGGCCACAGCCCGGGCCACCTGACCTACGCGCTCGACGGCGCGTTGCTGTCCGGCGATGTCCTCTTCCAGGGCTCGGTCGGGCGTGTCGACCTCCCCGGTGGGGACTGGGCGACGCTCGAGAGCTCGATCGAGGGGCTGGTTCGCGCGTTCCCTGCCGAGACGGTCGTCTACCCGGGCCACATGGGTGTCACGACCCTGGGCCGTGAGCTGGAGACGAACCCGTTCCTGAGCGAGATACGAGTGCGCCTGTCAAGCCAGCAGGCCGCCGCGGCGGCGCAGCGGCCCGCGGCGGGAAGTTGAGCGAGCCCAGGATCAAAGCCCCACGGGGCACCTTCGACGTGCTGGGCGAGGAAGTGGGCGCCCGCCTCAGCCTCGAGAACCGTGCCCGCTCGCTGCTCGAGGCGGCCGGCTACGAACGGATCGAGACGCCCGTCTTCGAGGCCACCGAGCTGTTCGCGCGGGGCGTCGGGCAGTCGACCGACATCGTCTCGAAGGAGATGTTCACGTTGCAGGACGCAGCCGGGCGGTCGCTGACCCTGCGCCCCGAGGGCACCGCTCCAGTCTGCCGTGCCTACATCGAACACGGCATGCACAAGCGCCGTCAGCCCGTGAAGCTCTGGTACCTGTCCAGCTTCTTCCGCCACGAGCGCGCACAGGCCGGGCGCTACCGGCAGTTCTGGCAGGTCGGTGCCGAGGCGATCGGCTCGGATGATCCCGCCGTCGACGCCGAGGCGATCACGCTGCTGGCCACGCTGCTCGCCGACATGGAGGTCCGCGAGGTCAGCCTGCGCCTGTCCAGCCTCGGCAGCCCCGAGAGCCGCAGCGAGTACCGCGAGCGCCTGCAGGCGCACCTGCGCGCCCACGCGAGCCAGCTCTCGCCCGACGTCCGGGCCAGGATCGAGCTCAATCCGCTTCGCGCCTTCGACACCGAGCATCCCGGCACGCGCGAGGTGATGCGCACCGCGCCACTGCTGCTCGACCATCTCAGCAACGAGGACCTCGAGCACTTCGGTGAGGTCCGCGCGCTGCTCGACAGCGCCGGCCTCCTCTACGAGATCGACCCGACCCTGGTACGGGGGCTGGACTACTACACCCGGACCCTGTTCGAGTTCACCTCCGAGGCGCTCGGCGCACAGAGCGGCGTCGCCGGCGGCGGCCGCTACGACCG
>JBKQOO010000056.1:0-16865 GCA_052145475.1 Solirubrobacteraceae bacterium | reverse complement strand
CGACAAGCACTGGTGCTTCATCGCCGAGCGTGAAGACACCGGCGAGGTGGTGGGGATGGCGATGACCTTCCCCGACATCAACCAGGTGCTGGCGAAGATGAAGGGCCGGCTGGCGCCCTTCGGCTGGTGGCACTTCCTGAACAAGGGCCGCATCACCGACCGCGTCCGCGTCGGCTTCCTCGGGGTCAAGCCCGAGTACCAGCACACGGGCGTCGCGGCCAAGCTGTACGTCGAACACTTCAACGCCGCCGCCGTGCGCCCCCAGACCGGCGGCGAGATGGGCTGGATCCTCGAGACGAACATCGCGATGAACCGCGGCATGGAGGCGATGGGCGGGCGGATCGTCAAGCGCTACAGGGTCTATGAGCGTCCGCTCCGCGAGCCGGCGCCCCCCTCCGGCGAAGCGGTCTGAGGCGCCCTCTACACTTCGCCCGGTGAGCGATGCTCCCGAGGACGACGTGCTGCCCGTGCCGGTCGATCAGGTCGAGATCGTCGAGGGGCAGCCGGCGGATGGCGCGCTGGAGCGCAGCGGCCGACCCGTCGCGGGCAGGCTGCCGGCGGTGCAGGCCGCGGCGGCGGCGGCCGGCGGTTTCATGGCCGGTGCGGCCGTCGTCGGCCTGGTGCATCGCCGCCACAGCCGCTCGCGCGCGCTGGGGCGACGGCGTGCCTCGGGCGCGCTGGGACGGCGCAGAGGCACGGCGAAGGGCGCCGGTCCGGGGGAGCGGCTGCAGATCGTCGGCAGCCGTTCGCTGCTGCTCGACATCCACCTGCTCGGCGGATCGGGCGCCGGGCGCTGAGGGCCGGGGCCTTGGCCGCCCCGGTAGAGCTGCGCGTGGAGGTCACGCCCGCGGGGCCGTTCCGCCTGCCCCGACGCAATGGCATGGACGGGCTGCTGCGCCGCCGGGGCGGCGTGCTCGAGCGGCTGCTGCACCACGGTGAGCAGCCGGTCCTGGTGCGGGTCGCCCAGCCGGCCGATGACCGCGTCCTGCTGGGCGCGAGGGCGGCCAGTCGGGAGGCGGCCGCCCACGGCATCGAGCGGATGCGCTTCGCGCTGGGGGTCGACGAGGATCCCCGCCCCTTCCTGCGCCGCTTCGCCGGCGACCCGCTGATCGGACGCTCGCTGCGGCGACGGCCCTGGCTGAGGGTCGGGCGCCGCCCAGAGCCGTTCGAGGCGCTGGTGCTGGCGATCTGCGAGCAGCTGATCGAGTACGAGCGGGCAGCGGCGATCGAGCGCCGCGTCGTCGCGGCGCTGGGCCGGCGCTGGGTCGGCTGGGACGGCGGCCACAGCGGGCTGTCCGACCTGCCGGCAGCCGAGCGGCTGGCCGGGACCTCGCCGGCACGGCTGCAGTCCTTCGACCTGGCGGCGGGGCGCGCGATGACGATGGTGCGCGCCGCCCGCGAGGTGGCGCGCGGACGGATCGACCTGCACGACCCCCGGCACGAGCACGGCTGGCGACGGCTGCGGGCGATCCCCGGCATCGGCTCCTGGACGGTCGAGATGATGGCGCTGCGGGGTCAGGGCCGCCACGACCAGCTGCCCGCGGGCGACCTCGGGCTGCTCAAGCTGGTCGGGCGGGCGCTGTCGGGCGGGGACCCGAAGGCGGTCGCCGAGGAGCACCAGGTGCGGGACTTCTTCGCGCCCTACGGCGAGTGGGCCGGGCTGGCGGCGACTCACACGATCGCGCTGTGAGGCCTGCCTCCTACTCCTCCACGGGCACTCTGTAGCGGCGCGTCCGCGGGTCCTGCTCGAGCAGCCCGACGGCGAGCAGCGTGGTCATGTAGCGATGCGTCGTGCTCGGGCTCATGCCGAGCCGGCCGGCGACGTCGGTGACGGCGAGCGAGCTGCCGTCCGCAGGGAAGGTGGCGAGCACGAGCAGCCCCAGCAGCAACGAGCGCGACAGCCGCGGGCTGTCGGCCAGCGCCTCGTAGCGCGCGGACAGCGTGCCGCTTTCGGAGAGGCCACGCAGCAGCCCTGAGACCCCCTCGCCCTCGGTGGACTCGCGGAGCACACGGTCGATCTGCGGCTTGGTCAGCTCTATCGTGACTCTGCTGCTGCTCACGAGATCCCCCAGGATCGAGCGGGGGCACGTGGCCCGCTCAGTGTCGAGACGAAAACGAGAACCACGCCCGGAACGCTCCTCGCGACGCGGTTCGTGCGCGCGGCTGCGCGCACGCTGATCATCCCGACCGGGCGCGGAGGCAAACAAGTGGAAAGTCCTATATTCACGTTTCGAGTCATGGGATCGGCGTCCTGCTCCTAGCGGCTCACCTGGACGAACTCGTCTATGCGCCGCTGGGTGCGGGCTGCCCAGTCGACGTCGCTCCGCAGCTGGGCGTGGACGGCGTCCCGGGAGCAATCCGCGCACAGCGCAGCCCAGGAGCAGGCCTGTCCGTCGTTCGGGCAGATGACATGGGCGAGCACCAGACACTCCTGCTCGTAGGCCCGCAGCGCCCGCAGCAGCCGCGAGGCGTCCTGCTGGCGGGCGACCGACAGCTTCGCCTGCAGACCGAGGCGCACCGGCTCGCGGGGCGGCAGCGTCTCCATCCACAGCGTCAGGGCTCCGGCGGTCCGATCGGTCGGGTAGTAGACCAGGTGCGTGCGCCGGTCGCGCTTGGGCTCGTCCCGCGACACGGCCAGGCCGGTCCTCTCGAGCTGGTCGAGCAGGCGGTACACGTCGTTCGTGTCGACCCGCCAGGTCTCGCCGAGTCGCGCGGCCAGCCTGTTGGCGAGGTCGCCCCCGTGGCCGGGACGCTCCAGCAGCAGCCCGAGCAGCGCTCCCCGCAGCGGCGTGGATGGACCTCGCATCCACCTGGTCTTCTCCGGACTCGCGCTCGCGCTCGCCATCGCTCCTCCTCTCGGCGGAGTCTGCAGGTCTGACGATAGCCCACCTCCTGTCCTTTTGCGCAAATCGTTCCGAGAGTCGGGGCGCATGACAGGGCGGCGCGCCGTGGCAGGGGTGAACAACGTCTCGAGGCTCTACAGCTGGGGCAGGATCACGGCCGCGCCCGTGAACGCGCCCGCGCGCAGGTCCTCCAGCGCGGTGTTGACGTCAGCCAGCGGGTAGGTCCTGATGCGGGTCACGACCGGCACGCGCGGTGCGAGGTCGAGCAGCTCGTCGCCGTCGTGACGGGTCAGGTTGGCAACCGACCGCACGGCTCGCTCCTCCCACAGGATGCTGTAGGGGAAGGCGGGGATGTCGCTCATGTGGATCCCGGCGCAGACGACCGTGCCTGCGGGCGCCAGCGCCCGCAGCGCGGCCGGCACGAGGGCTCCGACCGGAGCGAAGATGATCGCCGCGTCGAGCGGCTCGGGCGAGGGCTGCTCGGAGGAGCCCGCCCAGACGGCACCGAGCTGGAGCGCGAACTCGGCCGCCGGGTCATCGCCGGTCCTGGTGAAGGCGTAGACCTCGCGTCCCTGCCAGCGGCAGATCTGGGTGAGGATGTGGGCCGAGTCGCCGAAGCCGTAGAAGCCGAGACGGTTGGCGTCGCCGCACATCCGCAGCGCCCGGTAGCCGATCAGGCCGGCGCACAGCAGCGGCGCGGCCTGCTCGTCGTCGTAACTCTCGGGGATCGGGAAGCAGAAGCGCTCGTCGGCGACCGTGTACTCGGCGTACCCCCCGTCGATGTCCCGCCCGGTGAAGCGGGCGTTGGGGCACAGGTTCTCGCGGCCGCTGGTGCAGTAGCGACAGGTTCCGTCGGTCCAGCCGAGCCAGGGCACGCCGACGCGGCGGCCGATCTGCTCGCCCTCGCCGCCGGCCTCGACCGTGCCGACGATCTGGTGGCCCAGCACGCGGGGCGGGTGGGCGATCTCGACCTCGCCGTCGATCAGGTGCAGGTCGGTGCGGCAGACCGCACAGGCATGGACGCGTATCAGCAGCTGCCCAGGACCGGCCTCCGGGACCGGGAGCTCGACGGCCCGCAGGGGCTGACCGGGCTGATCGAAGACCATCGCCCGCATCGTCTGCGCAGTGGCCATTGCGTCATATTGACGCCGATGAGCCGTGCACGCATCGAGGCCGGATGAGCGCCGCCGAGGATGTCCCGCGGCGGGCGGCCCTCTACTACAGCCACCCGGCCTGCATGGAGCACGATCCGGGCGAGTACTCGCCCGGGCACCCCGACACGCCGGAGCGGCTGATCGCGCTGGAGCGGGCGCTGCTGGAACGCGACTGGCTGGGGTGGGAGCGACGCAAGGCGCCCGCCGCAAGCGAGGCGCAGCTCGAGCTGGTCCACTCGCCCGGGCACGTCCGCTTCGTCCGCGAGCTGTGCGAGGCGGGCGGCGGGGCGATCGACGCGGACACGTTCGTGGGCCGGCCCTCCTGGGTCGCGGCGCTGCACGCGGCCGGCGGCGCGCTGGAGATGACACGAGCGCTGCTGGCGGGCGACGCGCCGGTGGGCTTCTGCGGCGTGCGTCCCTCGGGTCACCATGCCGAACGGGACCGCGCGATGGGCTTCTGCCTGTTCGACAACATCGCCGTGGCGGCGGCCGGAGCGATCGTCGATCTGGGGCTGCGGCGTGTGTTCGTGCTCGACTGGGACGTGCATCACGGCAACGGCACGGCCGAGATCTTCAGGAGCAGGCCCGACGTGCTGTTCGCCAGCCTGCACCAGTCGCCCCTGTATCCCGGGACCGGGCCGATGGAGGATGTCGGCAGTGGCGCGGGGAAGGGCTACACGATCAACCTGCCCGTGCCGCCGGGGACCGGCGAGGAGCTGTGGATGGGGCTGTTCGAGCGGGTCGTGCTGCCCGCCGCGGCCGCCTTCGAGCCGGAGCTGATCCTCGTCTCGGCCGGCTTCGACGCGCACGCCTACGATCCGCTGGCCGACTGCCGCCTGTCGACCGGGACGTTCGTGAGGATGGCATCGCGGCTGCGGCAGCTGGCGGGCGAGAGGAGCGTGCCGCTGGGGCTGGTGCTCGAGGGCGGCTATGACCACGAGGTGCTGGCCGAGTGCGTCTGCGCGATCATGCCCGCCCTGACCGGCGAGATCAGCGTGCCCGGGTCGGTATCCGGCGAGCCGGCCGCGATGGCGCCGCTCGTGGCCCGGGCCGTGGCGCAGCTCGGGCGCTACTGGCCGCTGGGCTGAGCCGGCCGGCGACGCCGGCCGCTGCGCAGCTCGGGAGCGCTCAGATCCCCTGGCCTGGCAGGAACTCGTTGGTGAACGGGGGCAGGGCGGTGTTCGGGTCCTGGCGCACCAGCCCGTGCGAGAACATCCAGCTCCCGAAGGCGGCCCACTGCGGCGGGCTCTGCCAGCCGTAGGGCTTGCCCGCTTCGGTCGGTTCGGTGGCGGGAAGCGTCTGCTTGATCGATTCGAGCTGAAGGCGGGGTTCCAGCGACGGGTTCGCGGCGAGCAGCGTCGACACCGCGCCCGCCGGGTCGGCCCGCACCTCGCGCTGCCCGCTGGTCAGGGCCTGCAGGAAGGCGCGCAGGTCCTGTCCGTCGCGGCGCGCCTCGTTCTCCCGCGCCACCACGATCAGCTCGTCGTAGGTCGGCACGCCGGCCTGGTCCACCGGGATCACGACGGGGTGCTTGTGCATCAGGCGCAGCTGGATCGCCTCGTAGTTCCAGAAGCCGCCCAGCGTCGCGTCGACCTGTCCGGAGAGCATCGCCGGGATCAGGTTGTAGCCGACGTTTACTTCGTGCACCGACCCGGGGGGGACGCCGGCATGTTCGAGCGCCGTGTGCAGGTATGCGCTCTGGTAGGCGATGCCGGCCGTGCCGACGCGCTTGCCGGCCAGCCCGGCGACGCTCCTCACATGCTTGGACGGCAGCGCGATGATCGAGGTCAGCGGTCGCTGCACGAGCGCGCCGATCGAGACGAGCTTGAGGCCCTGGTCGCGGGCCAGCAGCAGCTCGGGCTCATACGAGATCGCCAGGTCGACGCGACCGGCGGCCAGCAGCTTCAGCGGTTCGGACGGTTCGGCCGGGGTCTCCGGCACGACGTCCAGGCCGGCGGCGCGGAAGTCGCCGTGGGCGATCGCCGAGTACAGCGCGGCGTGGTCCGCGTTGGGGAAGAAGTCCAGCATCACGGTGAAGCGCTTGGCCGTCGGGGCGGAGATCGTGTCCTGCTCGGAGCCGCACGCCGAGACGGCCAGCGCGCAGGCCAGGATGGCGAGAGCGGGCGCGATCGCACGGCGGACTCTTGCGGCGGCGGTCTTCACAGGGCGTCTCCTCGGGGTCGGGTGGTCCAGGGGGCCAGCTTGCGCTCGGCCAGGCCGAGCGCGTAGAAGCAGGCGATGGCGAAGACGAACAGGATCGCGGTCCCCGCGTAGGCTCGCGGCGTCTGGAAGTTGACGTCCGACATTATCTGCCGGCCGAGCCCCGGGTAGGGGCCGGTGGTGGGCGTCGCGACCTCGGCGATGAAGGCGCCGATCACTCCCACCGCGAGGGCGACGCGGGCGCCGCTCAGCGCCGCCGGCAGCGCGGCGGGCAGCTCGGCCAGCCGGAAGGCCTGCCAGCGGGTGGCGTCCAGCGTGCGCATCAGCTTGAGCTGGTCGGGGTCCACGGCGGCGAGGGCGTCGACCGTGGTGACCAGCACCGGGAAGAAGCAGATCAGCGCGATCACGACCAGCTTCGGGAAGATCCCGAACCCCCACCAGAACACGAGCAGCACGCCGATCACGGGGATCGGCACGGCCTGGGAGCCGACGGCCAGCGGGTAGACAGCGCGACGCAGCAACGGCGAGAGGTGGATCGCGACCGCCAGCGCGAAGCCGCCTGCCAGCGCCATCGACAGCCCCAGCACCACCTCCTCGGCGGTCACGGCGAAGTTCCGCCACAGCACCGCGCCGCCGTTCCAGAGCGCGCCGGCAACGGCATGGGGGGCGGGCAGCAGGGCGGCTTCCAGCCCGCTGAGGTCGACATACAGCTCCCAGGCTCCCAGCAGCAGCAGGCAGAGCACGAGCCCGGGCAGGGCTCGCCGCAGGCGGGTGGCGATCACCGGCTCCCCGCCAATCGCTCGAGCGCCTGCTCGCGCAGGGCCATCACCGCGGCGTCGCTGCGCCGCCGCGGGTGGGCCAGCCCGACGTCCAGACGCGCGATCACCCGCCCCGGCCGGGGAGAGAGCACGAGCACCCTGTCGGCCAGCAGGATCGCCTCCTCGACGTCGTGGGTGACCAGCATCACCGTGCGCGGCTCGCGCTGCAGCGCAGAGGCCAGCCACTCCTGCATCTCGGCCCTTGTGATCGCGTCGAGCGCGCCGAACGGCTCGTCCAGGCACAGCACCGGCTTGCCCGACAGCAGTGTGCGCAGGAAGGCGACCCGCTGGCGCATCCCGCCCGAGAGCTCGCCGGGCCGCGCGCGCTGGAAGCCCTCCAGCCCGAGCTGGGCGAACATCGCGCCGGCGCGGCGGCGGGCCTCGCCGCGGGGGATCCCGGCGATCCGCAGCGCGAGAGCGGCGTTGTCGACCGCGTCCAGCCAGGGGAGCAGCAGATCGTGCTGGGGCATCAGCACGGCGGGCGGGCAGGACAGCGAGCCGCTGTCGGGGCGCTGCAGCGAGCAGATCAGCTCGAGCAGGGTGGTCTTGCCGCAGCCGCTCGGGCCGACCAGCGCGACCAGCTCGCCGGCCCCGGCGCGCAGCGAGACGCCGGCCAGCGCCTGCACGGCTCCTGCGCTGCTGGGGTAGGCTCGCCCGACGCCCTCCAGGACGATGTCCCCGTCCTCGGCGCGCGGCTGGGCCGGAGACGCTGGAGGAGAATGCAGTTGGGCCGGCAAGTCGCTCCCTTCGCGGGCATTACCCCACAGGTTCTAAGGGTCGGCGCCGGGGGAGTCAGCCACTCCCGGACACCATCTCAGCCGGCCTTCCCGCCAGCCCCCCTGGTATCTGCTCTGCTCGCCCTGATGCTACCGGCCGGCGGCGATCACGGGGCGGGTCAGCGCGCGCACGAAGTCCTCGAGCTGGGCGGTGGTCCAGCACTCGAAGGCGGTGCAGTACTGCTCGTAGGCCGCGATCACCGAGTCGCCGTAGTTCCAGTACAGCCGCGGCTCCGGGTTCAGCCAGAAGGTGCGCCCGGCCCGCCGGGCGATCTGGGCGAACACGTCGGCTCGCGGGTCGCGTCCGTTGGTGCGGGCGTCGCCCAGGACGATCACGGTGGCCCGCGGGTGCAGGTCTTCCTCGACGTTCTCCAGGAACTCCGACCAGACCCGCCCGTAGTCGGTGTAGCCCGAGATGTCGGCCACGCCGGCGTCCGTCGAGATCCGCTCGCTGACCGCCTTGAAGCTGCGCTCGTGCTCGAAGATGTCGGTGACCTCCGAGATCCGCTCGATGAACACGAACGAGCGCATCTTGCGGAATGTGTCGTGCAGGGCGTGCAGAACGGACAGGAAGAAGACCGACGCTGAGGTGACGCTGGTCGACACGTCGCACAGCACGTAGATCTCGGGGCGTTTGGGGCGCTTCGGGCGGAACCGCAGCTCGACCGGCACGCCGCCGGTCTGCAGCGAGGCGCGCATCGTGCGCCGCACGTCGACGTGGGCGTGGCGTCGATGCCCGCGCATCTGCGTCCCCTGGGTGGCCAGCCGCCGACGCAGCTGGGTGACGACGCGATGCACGGCGGCGAGGTCGGCGAGCGGACCGGAGGGCAGCGCCCGGTCGAGCTCGCCCAGCGGACGTGAGGGCGGGAGGTTGCCGGTGCGCTCGATCTGCGAGCGCTCGAGCTCGCGGCGGAGCAGCGCCTCGAAGCGGCGCAGCGCGTCGCGGGGAAGGCCGTCGCGGCGCGGGTCCTCGGGCGGCAGCTCCGGCTGTGGCTCGACGCGCAGGCCCAGCGCCCGGCGAATGCGCTGGACGTCGACGCCGATCACGCCCGAGCCCTCCTGGCGTTGGGCGAACGCCGCGATCGCCATGCGCGCCAGGTCGCGCATGGCGCCCTCCGAGCCGTCCCGCAGGGCAGCCGCGATCTGGGCCCGCAGCGAGTCCAGCTCGGCTTCGCTCAGCTCGCCCAGCTCCGCCATGTCCTGCTCGGTGATCCCCTCACGGGAGGCGGCCAGCTCGACGGCCCGGAAGAAGAACCGCTCGAAGACGAGCTCGAAGATGCGACGGTCCTCCTGGCTCTTGGCCAGCGTCGCGGCCAGCGCCTCGCGGAAGTCCTCCTGGGAGGTCCAGCTGATCTCGCGCAGCACCTCGAACGCGTCGAGCAGCTCGGAGGTCCCCACCGAGACGCCTTCGCGGCGGAGCTCCTCGCCCAATTCGAGGATCCGGGCCGGCAGCCCCGCCTGTGCGAGCTCCTCAGGCGACATCGGCGGGAGCGCCGAGCTTCAGGCCGACCCGCTCGGAGACGACGTCCATGTCGGTCCTGTGCTTGACGATCACCGACATCGTCTCGGCGAAGGTGTCGGCGTCGATGTCCTGGACGCCGAGCAGCAGCAGCGCGCGGGCCCAGTCGATCGACTCGGCGATCGAGGGCGGCTTCTTGAGGTCGAGGTCCCGCACCATGCCGATCACCTCGACCAGCCGCCGGGCGACCGTCTCGGACAGCTCCGGCGCGTGCAGGCGCACGATCTCGAGCTCGTGCTCCAGCTCGGGGTAGTCGAGCCACAGATACAGGCAGCGGCGCTTCAGCGCCTCGGTCAGCTCGCGCGAGTTGTTGGAGGTGAGCAGCACGATCGGATGCGTCCGCGACTGCACCCGCCCCAGCTCGGGGATCGAGATCTGGAAGTCGGAGAGCACCTCGAGCAGCATCGCCTCGAACTCCTGATCGGTCTTGTCGATCTCGTCGATCAGAAGCACCACCGGCTGCTCGGAGGCGATCGCCGTCATCAGCGGCCTGGCCAGCAGGAACTCCTCTCCGAAGATGTCGTCCTGCACAGCCTCCCAGCCCGTGCCGGCGGCCTCGGCCTGGATGCGCAGCAGCTGCTTGCGGTAGTTCCACTCGTACAGCGCCTTGGCCTCGTCGAGCCCCTCGTAGCACTGCAGCCGGACCAGCTCGCGGCCCAGGTAGGTGGACAGCGCCTTGGCCAGCTCGGTCTTGCCGACCCCGGCGGGACCCTCGACCAGCACCGGCTTGCCCAGCTTCGTGGCCAGGTAGGAGACCAGCGCGGTCGACTCGCCGGGCAGGTACCCGACCGAGCGCAGGCCCGCTGCGATGTCTGCGACGGAGGCGGGCTCCGAGGTCGGGGTTGCGGCCATGCTCAGCGCAATGATAGGCGCCCGCCCGCCCCCGGGCCGCCCTGGCCGCGGCTAATCCTGGCGCCTGGGGGGGTCCTCGAAGGAGAGCTGCTCGGGCGGCGCAGGGGGGTAGCGGGTACGACCTGGCGCCGGTCCGGAGCGGCGAGCGGCCGGGCTCGTGGGGACGAGCAGCGTGTCCTGGGTCTCAGGGTCGGCGCGCTCGGGCTCGGAGGCCGGGCCGGGGTCGGAGGGGCCGTCGCGTTCGGGAGGGCGGGAGCGCCTTCGCGGGGTCGGGGGCTGCCCGTGTTCGGCGTGACGCATCCGCGAACCGGCGTAGGCGATCAGGCCGGCGGCGGCCAGCGCGAAGAAGATGCCCCACTGCACCCCCACGTTGCCGGCCACGCCGTGGGAGCTGATGCCGGGCTTGTCGAACAGCCTGAAGATCAGCAACAGCGCCGTCCAGACGCCGGCGGCGAACACCACGGTGCCGTCGCCCCCGGGCATCGTGAAGGTGCGGCCCTCAGCGCGGGCGTAGAGCATGTAGAGGAGCGCCACGGCGACCAGCAGGACGGCGGCCTCGACGAAGGAGAAGACCTGGAAGGCGTTGAGGTTGCGGCTCTGCAGCGGCGAGGCCTTGAGCGAGGTGACGACGGCGTTCTGCTGATACCAGGGGAGGAACATCGAGACGAACAGCCCGAGCGCCCCGACCAGCGCGAGGTGGCGATCGGTGTCCATCGCCTCCCAGGCCCGCGAGATGCGCGTCACCTCGCCGTGCACCCGGCTGTCCAGTCTGCTCATTGCCGCCTAGTCTAGGCGCGCGGCTACGGGCTAATGCCGGCTGACCAGGATGGTGCCGTCGGCGGTCGAGAAGTTGCCCGCCAGGTCGGTCGCGGCAAGGGTCACCGAGAAGCTGCCGCCCTTGGCCGGCGTGACCCACAGCAGCTTCGGCTTGCCGCCTTCGACGGTCGCGCTGTCGGTCCAGACGACCTTCGAGCCGCTGCGGACGGTCATCGTGACGGTCGAGACCTTCGAGAGCGAGATCTGCACCCCGGCCCTGGTTCCGCCGTGCAGCGTGCGGGTGAGCAGCGCCACGACGGGCGGCGTGCGCAGGTCGGCGCTGAAGCGCTGGGCCGTCGTGCAGTAGATCTGATCGCCCGCGATCGGCACAGGGGCAGCGTCGGCGCTGGAGGCGACCGCGCCGCCGGTCGCCGAGCCGGACGGGGAGGGGGTGGTGCTCGTCGCGGGCGGCGGGGCCGGCGCGGGGGCGGGAGCGGTGATCAGCGGCGGCCCTTTGCGGGTCCGTTCGCAGAGGTGCTGGAGGAATTCGGTGAGCAGTTCGTGGTAGTTGAGGTTGGATTCCCCGTCCTGGTCGTACAGCGACCAGTAGCCGGTGTCGTAACGGGGGACTTCGGCCCGCGCGACGGCGTCGCCTTCTTCGAACAGCTTCAGACCCAGCGGGTCCTTGGTGATGGCGGTGTAGTCGTACAGGCCGACGACCGCCTGGATGAAGCCGTTCAGGATCCGGTCGGACGGAGCGTAGGTGTACTCGGCGTAGCGCGAGCCGCCGCCGCCCGCGACCCGCACGCCCTGCGGGGGCGGCTGCTCGAAGATGCCGAGCGCCTGCTGGGCAGCGGTGAGATAGGCAGGTTCCTTGAAGTGCGACCAGGCGCGGGCCAGCACCTGCAGCGCGGTGCCCTGCGACAGCCCGCTGGTCCACGGCGGCAGCCCGCCGTCGAAGCGGAACATGTACTCCCAGGCCAGGCCGCCGGCTCGCTGGGTGGCGAGCGGGATCATTTCGCCGACCAGCTGGCGAAGGTTGGCGTATTCGTGCGAGCCGTAGTAGCCGTTGGCCTCGCCGAAGGTCGCGAGCCACTGGATCTCGACGCCCTGTCCCGGGTAGTGCTCCCAGACCAGCAGGCTGGGCGGGAAGCTGACGTGGACCTCTCCGGAGAGCAGCGGCTTGCTCGTCCACCAGTACTCGTTCTTTTCGAGCGTCAGGAAGATGACCGCCTGGCGCGAGGCCGTCAGCTGGCCCGCCGCCGCCATCGCCTGCACGTTCGCCATCACCGCGGCCAGTTCGGAGCGGCGCGTGCCGCTCAGCCGCCCCAGCGACCCTTTCGCGGCCGTGTAGATCGCGGAGTCGCTCCGGTAGACGGCTTCGCTGATCGAGCCGGCGCGAAGCAGCGCGGCCAGGGCGGCGCCGACGGTCGGGCCCTGCTTGGCCGCCGCCTGCGCCCGGACCGGGACGCCAAGCGGCTGGAGGGCGTCGGCCGGCCGTCCCGCCCACGCGTCCGGGCAGGCCGCAGCGCCGAGCGCGAGCAGCCCGCAGAGCAGCACGGCGAGACGCTTGGCACGCATCGGGGCGATGCTACGAAGCGCTGCCCTGCCCCGTGCATCCCGCCTTGCAGCGGCGCTTTGGGATCGGATCACCGATCAACCAACACGCCACGCCGCCCGGCAGTTGCGCAGTGTGCCCCCGGGCCGCCGACCCGGCCGGGCAGCGGGGCGCGTGGCCTCAGTCGCGTTCGAATTCGAGGTCGTCGACGCTGTCGAGCTCCTCGTCCTCTTCCTCGTCCTCGTCCTCGCCGTCCTCGTCCTCGTCGTCCTCTTCCTCGGCTTCTTCGTCCCCGCTCGTGCCGCCCGGCTGATGGGCCAGCTGGAAGCTCTCGACCAGCTCGTCGCGCTTGTGCTCGTCGACCGGCGTCTCCTCGGCGATCAAGACCCAGTCGGCCGCCTCGAAATCGCCCGTCTCGAAGATCTCGTGGTCGACCTCGGGCGAGTCGTCGACGACGATCATGATCTCGGTCTGGGGGTTGAAGTACGTGCCTGGCCGCAGGGTCAGCTCGTCGAGCTGGAATCGGCGCGCGTTCCTCATCGCGCGTTTATACCCCACCGATCAGCGTTGCGCAGGCGGGCGCTCATGGGTCCAGCTCCTGCAATGTTCGTGCCACCTCCGCCTCCACGTCCAGCGGCTCCATCCCCTGCCTCTGCCTACGTTCGTTACGTGCCAGCACCAGCTGGCGTACCTCCGTGACTAGGCCATGGTCGAGCTCGCGCGAGCCCGCATCCGGCGCCAACAGCCGCGCCACCTCGGCGTCGATGTCCAGCGCCGGCTCGCCCCGTCGGACCCTGCGCTCGCTGCGCGCCCCCAGCATCTGGCGGATCTCCTGCTCCTGCTCGGCCCGCGCCGCGGGCGAGCTCTCGGCGGGGGCCGCGCCGGGCGGCGAGTAGTCGCTTTCCCGCGAGATCCCCCCCTGGCCGATCTGGTCGTACATGCTGTCGTTGCCGCGGGTGACCAGGAACAGGACCGACATCACCACCGAGAAGGCGACCGTGCCGAACACGACGAAGGTGAGGCCGTTCCCCGCGAGTCCGAACACGAGCGTGCCGGGAAGGCTTTGCACGCCCCCGATTCTTGCCGATCGAGAGCCGCTTCGCTACCCTGATCCTCGCGGGTTGACTGACCAGTCAATCTATGTTCCCGGCCCAGCCTGTTAGGAGAGAATCCGAGAAATGGTCGATTTCACGCTCACAGACGAGCAGGAGAACCTACGCGAGATGGCGCATGACTTCGCGGTCAAAGAGATCCGCCCGGTCGCGTGGGAGTACGACAAGGACGGAACCTGGCCGGGGGAGCTGATCAAGAAGGCCTGGGACGTGGGGCTGATGAACAGCCACATCGAGGAGGAGTACGGCGGCGCCGGTGCGAGCTACCTCGACGGCTGCCTGATCGAGGAGGAGCTCTCCTGGGGCTGCTCCGGGATCCAGACCTCGCTCGGCTGCAACGGCCTGGCGACCGCCCCGATCGCGCTCGGCGGCTCGGAGGAGATCAAGCGGAAGTACCTGGGGATGCTGACCGAAGCTCCCAAGCTGGCCTCGTTCTGCCTGACCGAGCCTGACGCCGGCTCGGACGTCTCGGGGATGCGCACGACGGCCGTCAAGAAGGGCGACAAGTACGTCATCAACGGCTCGAAGTGCTTCATCACCAACGGCGGCTACGCCGACTACTACACCGTCTACGCCAAGACCGACAAGGACGCCGGACACCGCGGCATCTCCGCGTTCGTGGTCGAGCGCGACTGGGGCGTGGTCGTGGACAAGAAGGAGGACAAGCTCGGGCAGCGTGCCTCGAACACGGCGACGATCTCCTTCAACGACGTCGAGGTCCCCGCCGAGAACCTGCTGGGCGAGGAGAACAAGGGCTTCAAGCTCGCGATGATGACGCTCGACCGTACCCGCCCCGGCGTCGCCGCGATGGCGACGGGCATCGCCCGCGCGGCGATGGAGTTCGCGGTCGACTACGCCAAGGAACGGGTCCAGTTCGGCGTCCCGATCGCGATGCACCAGGCGATCCAGTTCATCATCGCCGACATGGCGACCGAGATCGAGGCTGCCCGACTGCTGACTTGGAAGTCGGCGGCGATGCTCGACAACGGCGAACGCAACACGCTCGTCTCCTCGCACGCCAAGCGCTTCGCGGCCGACACCGCGATGAAGACCGCAACCGAAGCCGTGCAGGTCTACGGCGGCTACGGCTTCATCAAGGAGTACCCCGTCGAGAAGCTGTTCCGCGACGCGAAGATCATGCAGCTCTACGAGGGGACCTCGCAGATCCAGCGCCTGGTCATCGCGCGCGAAACGCTGCTTCCCCGCCGGGTCGAGGAGCCGGCGGCCGTCGCCGTCTAGAACAACGGACGCGCGCCCCGCGCGTCAATACGATTGCGCACGCGGGCGTTGCGCCGTTACTGCTCGGCGCCGCGCGCGTGCGCGGTCGTATTCACAACATCGAGAGAGCATGCTGAGGATGGAGGACGCTCTGCTGCTGTTGTTGGTGTTACCGCTCGCCGTCTGCGTGCGCGATCGTATCGACAGGCGGGCTAGCGGATCAGCAGAGGCTGGCCGTAGCTCGAGACCTGACCGGCACCGACGACGCGGACCAGCACCCGGTAGATGCCGGGGTGCACCCGGACGACGCGGCTGAAGCTCGAGTCGGACGCGTCGTCGGGGCGCAGCACGGTGCCTCCGACCAGCACCCCGCGCCCGTGCGCGATCCTCAGCACTCCGACCTCCGCTCCGTTCTCGGCAGGGGTGACCGTGCCGAACACACGGACGTAGCCGGGTCGGCGCGCGCGGGTGATGTGGCTCGAGACGCGCACGGCGACGTCCTCGGTCGCGACAGGGCTGACGACGGGAGGATTCGTCGTGGTCACGACCCGGAACCGGGCGGTGACGGCGGCGCCGAGCAACGTGAAGTTGAAGCCGCCGCTCGCGTTGGTCAGCTCGGAGTTGCCGATGTCCACGAAGGGCGTGGTGAAGGGGAAGGGCTGACCCTGCAGGAACACCGCCCGCCCGGCGTTGAGGGTGCCTGAGAGGGTGCCCTGGATCGCCACGGGGCTGCCGAACGGAGCCGGGTCGGGCGAGGCGAAGATCGCGAGCGACAGCGGCACACTGGTGGTCTGGAAGGTGCGGTCGCCGCCGATCGTCGTGCCGGCCGCGTTCACGGCGACGAGCCGGTAGTGGTAGACGGTCAGCGGCTGCAGGCCGCCGACTGACAGGGCGACGCCGACCGGTGTGGAGACCGCAGCGGTGCCGGCGATCGCGCTCTGCCCGCCGTAAGCGCGGGTCGGCCCGTATTGGAAGTAGTAGGAGCTCGCGCTGCCCTCGGGGTTGATCGTGCCGGTCAGGGTGGCAGAGCTGTAGAGCACGTCTTTGGCCCCGCCCGGGCTGACCTTCGGCGCCCCGGCCGCCTCGGCGGCGGGGACGATGCCGAGCAGCCCCAGCGTCAGCGCGGCCGCCGCGACCGCGATCGCACGCGGCGCCGGCAGGGCCCGTTTTGCGTGTCGTGGCGCTTCGGTCTCGTTGTTCATGTGCGTCTCCTTACCCGTGATCGCGGATGCGCATTCCAAGGTTCAACCCGCGGGCTGCGCCGTAGGTGCGGCGCGAGGCGCCCGTCGCTAGGCTCTCCAGCCCCAGCAAGCAGAGGAGATCCAAGCATGTTCGTGTTCAAAGCCGCCGTCGTGGGCGCCGGAACGATGGGCGGACAGATCGCCCAGACCATCGCCGCGGCGGGCATCCCCGTGGTGCTCAAGGACATCGACGACGCGCTGGTCCAGGCCGGTCTGCAGGAGGCCGAGAGCGTGACCAGGGGCCAGATCGGCAAACTCGCCGAGAAGGGGCGGATCACAGCCGAGCAGGCCGAACAGCAGATCGCCGCGATCCTGGGACGGATTCACGGCACCACGTCATACGAGGGCTTCGGCGACGTGGACATCGTGATCGAGGCGGTTCCGGAGCGGATGGAGATCAAGCAGGCCGTGTTCGCCGAGCTCGACGCCGCCACGCCGGGCCACGCGATCCTCGCCTCCAACACGTCGTCCCTGTCGATCACGGAGATCGGCGAAGCGACGCTGCGGCCCGACAAGGTGGTCGGATTCCACTACTTCTATCCCGCCTCCGTGATGCCCCTGATCGAGATCGTCGAGGGCGAGGACACCTCGGCCGAGACGGTCGGCACCGCCGTCACGTTCGCCCAGACGATTCGCAAGCAGCCGATCACCTGCGTCGAGGTCCCCGGCTTCGTGGTCAACCGGATCCTCAACTCGGGGATCTCGGAGGTGTGGCGCGAGCAGGAGGAGAAGGGCCTGTCGATCAAGCTGATCGACGAGGGCGTCGGCGCCGCGGGCGTTGTGCCCGTCGGCCCCTAATACCTCGTCAACCTGCTGGGCCTGGACACCGTCCTGCACGTGGCCGAGCATCTGGTCGAG
>JBKQOO010000055.1:0-13377 GCA_052145475.1 Solirubrobacteraceae bacterium | reverse complement strand
GGCGAGGGGAGGCGGGGGGCCCCGACAGCCTCAGCCCGACCTCGATGCGTGCCCGCCCTGAAACGTGGATGATGCGCCGATGAGCTCCACTGCCAGCGAGATCGTCGCGGTGTTCATGACGGGCGTTAGCTCGAGCTCGATGGTCGGGGACCTCCAGGCGGCGGACGAACTGCGCGAGAGCACTTCGGTCTCTCTTGCGGGGCACTCGCGCTCAGCGGCGCCCCAAGCAGACCGCACTGCATTCGCCGAAAGGCTCTCGGGGCCCAAGGTGGCTGGTAGGACTGATCGCTGCCGCGAGCACTGAAGGTCCGAGAGCACCGAGTACGGGTGGAACAACAAGTACGGGAGGCATGACATGTGGAATAGCGGGGGCGACATCAACAACCAAACTGTTCAAGTAGTCGACCCCGGCGACATGCATGTCACGGGCCTGATCGAAGGAGAAAGCACCGTGGTGCTCGAGAGCACCGGCGGTTCGATCACGATCGATGGCAAGATCGATGGCAACAGCCACGTCAGTCTCAAGGCGGCACAGGACATCATGATCGGACCGGCGGGCGGCACCAACAAAGAGATCGACGGGAACAGCGCAGTCGATGTCGTTGCTGGTCGCGACATCGCGGTCGGTGGCTATATCCACAAGGCGACCGTCGACCTCAGTGCCCACGGCGAAGTCACCCTGACCGAGATCGGCGACAATGCCATCGTTCGTGTGATCGCCGATGGCGAAGTCTCCCTGACGGAAAAGATCGATGAAGAAAGCCGGACGGACCTCGTAAGCAACCGTGGCTCTATCACGATCGACGGCAAGATCGACGGATCCAGCAACGCGCACTTGAGCGCGGCGGGCGACATCATTCTCGGCCAGCAGGGCAACGCCGGCGACCGCAAGATCGCCGGCAACAGCTTTGTCGCCGCGATGGCCGGCAAAGACATCGTGCTCGGCGGCCCCATAGAAGAAAGCCACACGAAGGTCGACTTCGCTGCCGCCGGCAGTATCTCGATCGAGAACGAAATCTCCGGCGGCGCAACCGTCCGGCTGCTCTCAGGCACCGGCAAGATCGGGGTCGCCGGAAACATCTCCGGCAACTCGACGGAAGTGATCTTCTTTCCAGCAGGCGCACTCGCCGCGCCGAACCCCCAAGGCGGCGCCGTGACGAATCTCGAAGAATGGGCCGCAGCGGGGCCGCTAAACCCGACAGCCGACACCGAAGGCTACTGGTGGGAGAACTGGGGACAGACGTTCGGCTACCTCGCGCCATTTCGAGTCCTACCCCGGTCCGTCGAGGAGATCGCCGCCGCGCTGGTCGAGGGGTTCGGAAAACGCCAGCCCACTCCGATCAAGGCAGTAGGTGGCGGCTGGTCATTCACGGACGCCGCCCTGCCCTTCAAGAGCCAGCCGGAAGTCGACCAGGCCTCAATCAAGCTACGGGGCGCATGGCAGCGACAGGACGTCAGACGCGTCTTGGATGGGCTGACTGACGACACATCCATCGTTCCGATGGACCTGCTTCCAGAGGCCGTCGCCCGCAACTCGGAATTCTCGACAACATACGACCAGGCGAATCTCCGCCAGGCCACCAACAGCGGCACCCAACTGCCGTCCTCGGCAGAAGTACGCATTATCGATACACGGTCGCTGGCCTCGAGCCTAAACTGCGAATTCCCCGAGATCGCCGCCCCACCGCCGCAACAGCGCTCACCGTATCTGAAGCGGCGCCCGATCCTGTTTCACGTCGAGGCGGGTATCACGATGGCCGACCTCCAGCAGCTGCTTGACCACCAGCACCCGCGGCTCGCGCTACAGGCCACCGGTGGCTCGCCCGGAGCGACGCTCGCCGGCACGATCTCGACCGCGACACACGGCGGCGAGTTCAAGTGGCCACTCTTGGTCGACCGTGTCCGGGCTATCCACCTCGTTGGCCCCGGCGGTGAACAGGGCGGTCAACAGTGGTGGATCGAGGGCGATCTGCCAGTAGCAGACCAGGTCAAGCTCCAGCAACGCTACCCCGCGATCGACGCGGCTCACTTCATAGACGCGGGATGGAACGCGATCCCGGGCCTCACCGGCCAAGATGTGCTCAAGGCCGCCGCCGTATCGATGGGCACGATGGGGGTCATCTACTCCGTGGTCCTCGAAGTAGTGCCGCAATTCGGGCTGCGTCAGATCGTCCATCCAACGAACTGGACGGAAATCCTGGCGGCCGCGCAAACGACCGAACAGGAGCTACGCGCCTCAGACACGAACGCCAACACGGCCGTGCTCGAGGTCCTCATGGACGGCGCCGTCAACGGCACGGGCATCGCGAAGGCCAACAACGTCTACGCAGACCTCGCGATTAACCCGTTCAACCATGACTGCTGGGTCATCAACCGGGAAGTCACACCCGAGCTTCCGGACGACGCGAATAGCCCGTCCCTGGGCATCGGCGACTACCTGACCAGCCTGTCCCGCGCGCTCAGCGGGAACGCCGTCGACTCAGTCGAATACAGCAAATTCGCCGGTCGCATCTTCGACTTCCTCCACTACGCCACCGACTGGCCCAACCCAGACGACGTAGTACACGACGTCGAACAAGCCCTGAGGCTCGCCGCCTTCGCGATGGCGCTACCCGACCCGCTCGTCGGCGCGCTCGCCGCGAGCAGCGCCCGGGATGTCCTCAACGCAATCACCGAGGCGGGCGACCCCGATCGCGGGCAGCAGTTCCTGGGCGACGCACTCACCGGTTTCTTCCACGCGCTCGAGGGCACGGCGCCGGGACTGAACTCCGACGCGACAGCGGTCGCCTACCAGGTCGGCGCTATCGGCTGGCCCGACGGCGGGCTGCCCGGCCGCGGAGTCGAGATCGCCCTCGACCCGACCAACGCGTTCACGTTCCTTCAGACAGTTCTGTTCGACGACATCCTGGCCAACACGATGAAAGCCGGGAACAACCCTCTCCTCGGCTACGTCTCGGTTCGCGTGTGTCCAACCACGGAAACGCTGCTCGGCATGCAGCAATATGCCCCGAACTCGGTCATGATCGAGGTCGTCGCCTACCGTTCACCGCAAGGCAACACCGTCATGGACCTGGTCCAGGAAAAGACGCTGAAGTGGGCTCCCGCAGCCGGACCGAGGCCCCTCCTGCACTGGGGCCTCGAGAACGACAAGGTCACCAACACCTTCCTGGCCGGGACGCCACTCGGACAGGTGTATAGCGGAGCCTTCACACGACTCCAGGCGTTCGCACAGATCCGTCAGTACCTCAGAGGCGGTTTCCCGCCGGTCTTCGATAACAACTTCACCGCCCGAGTCGGAATATAACCAGTCGTCGTCGCAGGGGCCCTCGCGGCGATCTCTGACGCTTTGGGCGCTGACGCAAATCGCCACGGCGGTGCGTGTACGACCGCGGGCGGCAGATCCCGGTAGAGGAGGATCGCCCGGCCGCGGCCGATCTGCCTGAGCCAGGGCGCCGGTGCGGCATGCTCGTGTGCCGCCGTCAATGTACGGCGCCCAGTTCCGTGCTGGCTGTTGGCGGTCGGCTCCTCGCCGAGCAGGCTGGTGAGGTAGCCCGTGGTGGTCGGGTCCGCGAGCGGCGGGATGAACAGCTGCGCGGTCGAAGCGGCGCAGATCGCGTCGCGCGCCGGGCGGCCGTAGCGCTGGTCGATCTGGGCGAGGGACTGCCAGATCGTCGCGATCACGATCCCGTGGTCGCCGCACTGCGACAGCCATGAGGCGAGGTTCCTCACCGGTGCGATGTTCGCCGCCTCGTCCATCAGCACGAACAGCCTTGGGTCGAGCACCCCGGTCTGGCGGCTCTTGACGGTGGCTGCCTCGTAGATGGCGGTGACGAGCGCGAGGATCACGGGCCGCAGCGCGTCCTGGTCGTGACCGGCAGCGACCACGTAGACGGTGTTCGCCCGCGCGTCGAGGAACGCCTCGGGAGTGAGGTCCTCACGGGCTGCGTCGGCGACCTGCGGGTAGCGGTACGCCCGCAGCAGATTCAGGGCGCTCATGACCGTTGTCTCACGGTTTCGCTCATCGCGACGGCTGACGCCTTCGAGCTGATCGGCCGCCGCGAACGCGCCGCTGTCCTTCAGCACCCCAACGGCATCGGTGAAGTCGCGCGCGTCGAGCCAGCGCACCAGCTCGCTGATCGAACGGCCGCTGCTCGCCGCGCCGTGCAGCAGCGGGGCGAGCATACTCGCCGCCTCTTTGTCCCAGAACTCGTGCGCCGCGCTGCTCGCATCCGGGTGCGCGGCCGAAGCAAGCGCTTCACCGGCCCGGATCGCGCCCGGCCAGGTGACCGCCGGCACCAGCGGACTGAACCCCGCCGACCTCTCGGCGCCGAACGGGTCATAGACCCACACCCGGCCGACACTGCGGCGATGCTCGGCAGTCGCCTCAAACACGTCGCGCTTCGTCGAGAGCACGAGCGCCGGCCCGACATGTTCCAACAACCACGGGATCACGAAACCCGAGGTCTTCCCGGCGCGTGGCGGCGCGACGACCATCGGCTGGACCTCGAGCTCCGCGGCAAGCCGCCGACGCCGAAGGCCGCCCGCGAACCCGAGATAGGGGCGCCCGGACACCGGGCCCACGACCCACAGCCGTTTCAGGTCGTGCGGGTCAGCCCATGTGCGCTGCGTGACCCACCCGCGTTCGAGCGCGACCCTCGCGAGAGTGCCACGCGATCGGCCAAGTGGCGAGCCGCCGGTCAGGCGACGCAGCCGACGCCGCATGGGCCACACGGTGAGGGCCGCAAGCCAGCCGACGAGCACCGCGGCTAACGCGTACTGGAACCGGTCAGGAGCAGCGGCGCGCTCAGACGCGCGCTCAAACAACGAGCCCGGACGGGTCCAGCCGCCATAGAGCAGCAGCCGCCACGTTGCCCGTGAAGCGTCCGGGAGCGGGAGCCTCATCGGGGCCTGGAGTGAGAGGAGGCGCGCCGCCTGCGTCCAGCACCACGCGAGCGCGCCGCTGACCAGGCCGACCACACACAAGGCGAGTCCGCCGCCGCCGAGGAGACGAAACAACGGGTGCCGGACCGCGGGGCGGACCCTCACAGCCACCACACCACTCGAGCTCGCATACCCGGGCGCATCGCTCTTCTGACCGTCACCGGGCCGGGACGGCCCAGCAGCACAGGGGCACTCCTCACGGTTCGTTCGCGTCGCGTCCCGGCTGGGGTCGCCTGTGCCTGTCCGAGCTTCGCCTGCGCCGGTCTGGCGCTGCAACCCCCACAAGGGGGGTTCCCCTGCGCGGCTGATTGCCGCTGCGGTTCCGCGCGCCGGTCGCAGGCGGTCCGCGGTCAGGTCACAAGTCCCACCAACCAAAAAGGAACAGCGCAATGAACGTCAACAAGTACATCTGCACCGGCCGTCTCACCAAGGACCCGGAGATGCGGGAGCTCCCGAACGGGACCAGTGTCTGCGAGCTACGCGTCGCGGTCGACGGGATGGCCCGCAACCGGGAGACCGGCTACATCAACGTCAGTGTGTTCGGCCCGGCCGGGCAGGCCGCCGGCAACCATCTCGCCAAGGGGTGGCTGGTCGCGGTCGACGGTCGCCTCGAATACACGGAGTGGGACGGCAAGGACGGCAAACGCCACGACTACACGGTCATCGGGAACGTCGAGTTCCTCACCGCTCCCCGCGGCGAGCAGCCCGAGCAGCCCGACCCCGGCTTCTAAAGCGTGGCGTGCGGTGGGCGGGGCCGCACCTGAAGAGGGGTGCGGCCCGCCCACCAACAACGAGGAGTACCGGACCGTTGGCGGCAAGCAGCTGACACCCGCGCCGGTTGAGGGGGCTGGCGGTCAGCAACAACCGGAGGGGCCGGGCACGGAAGCCGGCCCCTCCCGAGTTTCGCACGCTGCGCGTGCGGATTTGGTCGGGTCCGGCTCCCGCACCCGGCGGGAGCCTCAAGCCAAGGAGAAAACAAATGGCTCCCACCACAGCACCCGACCAGGTCGAGCTCACTCACCTCCCGCTCGCGCAGATCACGATCGAGGACGGCTTCAACCCCCGCGGCAAGGTCACCGACGACGGCGAGCTGCACGCGCTCGCCGAGACGATCAGAACCCACGGCTGCCTGCTACCCGTACGCGTGCGTCGCGACGGCAAGCGGTTCGTGCTGATCGCCGGCGAGCGCCGCTACCGCGCCGCCACGCTCGCCGGGCTCAGCGAGATCCCTGCCACCGTCCTCCCAGAGGACAGAGCCGCGGAGCCGGCGGAGCAACTAACCGAAGCGCTGATCGAGAACGAGCTGCGGACCGACCTCGACCCCCTACACCGCGCCCAGGCCTACCAGACACTGCTCGACCAAGGCCTCACGATCCGCGGGATCGCCGAGCGGCTCGGCGGCCCCGCCGGACGGCGCGGACGCGAACAGCGCATCAAGGAGCACCTGCAGATCCTCACGCTCCCCGGCGAGCTGGCGCAGAAGGTGGGGGAGGGAGAGATCCCGTTGCTCGCCGTCAAAGCGCTCGCCGCGCTGACCGAGATCCACCCGGAGCTCGCGCACGCCGCGCTGAAAGCAGTCGAGCCGGGCAACGAGTACGAAGAGCCCTACAGCTGGTCCGACGTCGCGGCCGCGCCCCTGCAGACCACGCTCGGCTGCTGTGAGCAGCTGCCTGAGGGTGTCTACCGGACCCGGGAGAGCTACCCGCTTGACCGGTTCACCCTGCCAGAGCAGGCGCAGCAGGATCTCGCGGTCCTCGCTGAGCACGGCCGCGCACCCGACCAGCTGCGTTTCACGAGCGAGATGGTCGAGCAGGCACGGGCGCTCGGCGCTGTCCACGACGGCGGCTGGTCACAGCTGATCGTCGGCCAGGACGTCGCCGAGACACTGATCGCCGACTGGCTCGCCGCCGCACGCAAACACGCCGAACAGAATCCAACCAAGCCGTCGGGGAACGGGACCGTCAACGGCGAGGAGACCGGCGAGGCCACCGCGCGGCTCCGCGAGCGGGCCGCCCAGGAACGCGAGGCGCAGCTACGCGAGCGCGAGCAGGCGGTCACCTACAACCTGCGGCTCGGGACGCTCGTCTTCAAGCAGCTGACGAGGGTCAAGGTCGACGAGCGGGTGATCCGGATCCTCGCCGCCGTCGACGTCGGTGGCTCGCTGCGCGGGCTCGCCGCACGCGGCGCACGGCTGTCCGCGCCCGGCTGGGTGACACAGGCCGAGCAGAAGAACGGGCGCACCAAGACCAGCTACCTCGAGTCGCACGAGTGCACCGAGCGGGCGCACGAGTTCCTCGCCGCCGCCAAAGGCGCCGGGGAGATCGCGGGCCGTGCGATCACGCTGATCGCGCTCGCCGTCCATGCCGATGAGGACGCGCTCGCACAGTCGAGCCGTAGCTACCACGAGGTCAGCTTCCGCGGCCCCTGGGGTGAGCAGGCCCAGCAGGATCTCGCCGAGCTGATCACGGAGCGGATCAAGCCGGGGGAGCTGCTCGCGCTCGATCAGCGACTCGGCAGAAACGGAGAGACGGACGGCGACTGAGCCGTCGAGGGGGCGCCTCCGGGTCGTGGGTGAGCAGATGGTGAGCAAAGCAGCCCGGCCGGGTCGCGTAAAGGCCCGCCTGCGGTCGCCTTCGGCGATCCCTGACGGGACGGGCCTTGACCCGACCCGCCCGGCCCGCTCGAGGGCTGGTCGTGCTCACCCACGACCAACGGAGGCTCCCATGAGCAACGCAACCGTCAAGCCCGCTACAGCGAAGCAGCTGCGTTACCTGCGCGCACTCGCCAACAAAACCGGCACCACGTTCACCCAGCCCGCCACGAGCCGCGAGGCAAGCCGAGAGATCGCAAGGATGCGTCGGCTCACTCCGCGCGTCGACGCACCGACCGGTCGTGACGCCGAGGCCCGGTACGCGACCGCGCCGGTGCAGGAGGAGATCGCCGGCTACGGCGTGGACGCCCACTGGCGCCACACCAGCCCGCCGAAGCAGCGCAACGGGACCCCCAGGTCGAGCCCACCGGAAAGTCCGGCGCCCCACCGTCGCGTCAAGGCGACCGTGCTCGCAACACACGAGTCGGACGGCGCGCCACGGCGGGTGCTCAGCATCCCCGTCGGCTCCGGGCGGCTGATCGTCGACCGGCCCACCGCCGGTGGGGAGGCCCGACTGCTCGCCCGCCTAGACCCCGACGAGCCGCCAGAGAACGCGACGCTGGTCGCGCGTATGTACGTGGCCGACCCGCGCCGGCCTCGCTGCCGGCCCGTCACACCCGCCGACCTCGAGCCGTCCAGCGCCGAACAGGGGAACAACACCAGCGGGATCGCCTGGCAGGCCCCGCTCATCGTTGGGATCGGCGCGAGATTCCAGATCCAGACCGTCCGGGCCGACCGGGGAACCAGCCTCCGTTGGACCGAACAGCAGGACGGCGACGACAGCGCCACGCAGACGGTCTCACTGCGACACGTCCTCGGCCGCGTTGAGAGCTACCAGCCCGCGGTCGCGATGACCCACGCCGCCATTCGTGCACACGAGAACAGCGAGACCTCCACCGCTACGCTCAAGAGCGAGCTCGCCCGACTGCAAGCCAGTCCGATCGTCCTGAACCGCCGCCTACGTGAACACGTCCAACGAGCGACCGATACGAACGGTGTGACGATGAGCGCGATCGCGATGCGCTGCGGACGCATCAAACGCGACCACAACGGCCGCGAGAGCGGCGAGACGAGCTGGCTCGCCCGCCGTATCGGTACTGCTCCCGAGGCCGGTGCGCCACGACCCACCCCCTGGATCCACTCAGATGTGCTGGCCCTGATCGCACGGGAGGGGCTCGGGATCAGTCCAGCGGAGGTCGAACTCCACTAGCAGGCTCCGGCGGGTGGGGCGCGCCGCCGCGCCTTCATCCAAGCGGGCGAGGGTGCAAGCCTCGACCCGCGCCGAGCTCCCGCGCAGACTCGTCCCTGCAGTCGAGCGTCCGGCAGCGGCCGCAACAGGGAGCCTGGGCCCAGTGACCCGCTTACGATGTTTCTAACTACGCGAACTCCGGTGATGTAGGCTGACACAACGACAGACACTCTCGGGGGCTAAGCCGACGGGCTGTATCAGCGTCCCGATCACGGAGGAGCAGCAATGACGATAGTTGTGGGTGTCGCCGCGCCGGACGGCTTGATACTTGCCGCAGACAGCAGGACCACCGTCCAGCTAGCCGGGCCACGGACCCGAATCCAGAGCGACAACGCCCAAAAGGTGTTCCTGCTCTGCGAGCGTTACGGCGTCGCGTGCTACGGCCAAGCGTTCCTGCAGGAGAAGACGATCAGCGGGGCGATCAAGGAGTTCGAGGCGACGATCGACCCGAAGCTCACACTCGCCGAGTTCATCGTGGCGCTCGGCAGCTTCTTCCAGGAGCGAGCGCTCGAGTCGTTCAAAAAGCGCCGGCGCCGTGCGTGGAAGCCCAGCGACGACTGGGAGCTCGGGCTGCTGGTGGCAGGCTTCGATGACGCCAACGTGGGCCACCTGTTTGAGATCCGCGTCCCGGGCGCCGACGGTACCGCGCAGATGTTCGCGCCCGAGGTCCGCACCACGAACGTCGGCTTCGCCTACCGCGGGATGATCGACGTCGCCGAGCGGCTGCTCGCGGGCTTCGACGTCGGCGCGCTTGCGGAAACCCATGCGGAGCCCACCGGGGTGATGCGCGATGCCCTCGCGGGCCTTGAGTACAAGACGATCGAGCCAATCACGATGCAGGACGCCATCGACTGGGCGATGCTGCTGATCCGTACCACTATCGACGTGCAACGGCTCACCGACGGCATACGCGCCAACGATGACGGTGGGATCCCCGGGTGCGGCGGGCCCGTCAGGGTCCTAGCGCTCGACCAGGACAGCTACGAGTGGGTCAGCCGCCCAGCGCTCACGACCTCCCCGCCCGGCAACGCCGAGGGGTCCGTCGTCTCCTGCTAAGCCGGGCGGTCGGTTAGCCCTTGCTGGGCAGGTGCTTCACGTGCAGGCCAAACGGACGGTCTTTCGTGTAGGTGTTCCGTTGGACGTCCTCGGGCATCGCGCTCTTCCCTGAGACGCGGAGCGACCCGTTCTTGGCCGACGTGGAGGCGCGTTTACGCGAACCCGACGATGACGCGGGTGCCGACGTGGCCTTGCTCTTCATGCTGACCTCCATTGCCGGACGTGGATTCTAGACGCTTTCGGACTAGCCGGGTGAGGATCAGGATTCTCGCCGAGCCCACAGGTCCCTGCATCCGGGATTACCCGTGCACCCGCAATCCACGCGCAACGCGCCGCGAACCGGTCCCCCTCAACACACCGAAGCCTCATTCGATGCTTGCCCATCGCGCCCCGGACTCTACAGACCGGCCAGGCCGGGACGCCCCGCGCTCGACACCCGTACTACGGACGCTCCCGACCCGCGCGGACGTGGTCGCTTAGCGCCGCCCGCACGCCATCGCGCACGCCGGGACCGGAACCGCTCGCGTGGCTCGGTTTTAGCTTCACGGTCGGATGCCACCACAGCACCAGCGCCAGGATCGTCAACGCGACCCCACCCGCCACGATCCGCGCGATCAAGCGGCAGTACCGCGTGACAACCCGCTCGTAGATCTCAACGCCACTCGGCACCATCGCAAGGACCCGCTCATGCACGTGCGGCGGGGGGTCATACGTGCTGAGCAACTCCCGGGTTGTCGCCGCGAGTTGCTGCGCCGACGCAAAACGCTGGCGCGCCCAACGCTCGGTGATCCAGCGGAAGCTATAGCCGAGCAGCGCGTACCACAACGCGACCGCCGTGCTGGCCACCAGTAGCACGTAGGCGGTGGCGAGCAGGAATTTGCTCCAGTGCGTGCTGTCAGCGTTCCCGCTCGCGAGCCGGAACGAGATCGCGGCGAGGAACGTAACGCTCAGCGCGAGATACAACCACAGCATCGCTCGCTGGCGGCGCGTCGCATACGCGTAGTAGTGGCGCTGCTGCTCAGCGATATACGCGGTCAACACCGTGGGCGTAGCCAGTAGCCAAGTCTGGGCGGAGTTCCCGACCACATCCGAGAACCCGCCTCTCGCGAGCAGCAGCACGAACACAAAGTTCAACACCGCTCCGGCCGCGATCTGCTTGTGGCCGTGCGTCGCGCAACGGAAGTACGCACGCACGGCGCGTGCACGCTCAGACCCTTCCGGCTCAGAATCCTGCTCGTAATGCAGGTGCAGGCTGTCATGCGCCGAGTCAAGTTCGGCCTTGGCGTCCTGCAGGCTGTTGCCGGCTTCCCAGTCCAGGTAGAGGACCTCGGATTTCGGGGGCGGATCGATCGTGAAGTAGTAGCTGCCCGTTAGCCCATTCGACGGGATCCGGCATTCCGTCTTCAGCGGAGCGAGCCCGAACTCGCTGTAGAGCCGCAACCAGTGGGCCCGCCGTCGTTCCCTCGCTTCTCCAGTCCTCGCCCTGTCCCAGTTCGCGCGCTGGCGCCTGTCGGCCGCCGTGTGCGTGACCTCGAGGTTCACGATCTCCCCCGCTTCCGCGCGCACCCAGCACAGATAGTGCGTGGCCTCCAGGATCTCGTTGACGCTCGCTCTGAACGCCTCGACACGCGGGGCGATCTCCTCCGCCTGCAGACCGAAACTGGAGAGGAGCTCCGAGAATGTCCCGCTGAGCGCGTTCGCTGACGCTGCGTCCGTCGATGAGTCGCCCACCGAGGTCAGCTCCTCGTAGATCCCATCCTGCAGCTGCCGGTAGAGGGCGCGCTGTGCGGCCCTGTGCTCATCCTTGGCGAGTTTGTCGAGATCGTCCGTGAAGTCCAAGACGTGTTTTCCGAGCACAACGTTCATCAGCGCTGTTCCGTGCTCGTGGCGGGTCAGCATGCTCACCTTCGCCCCAGTTCCGTCGGTGATCTCGATATCCGGGTAGCGCCGTCGGCGGAACATCCCGACTGAGACGATCCTCGACGCCACCTGTTCTGGTTTCGCCTCCCCGGGGATCTGGATCTGCAGAGAGCGGCTCCAGCGCTGGCCGCCCTCGGGCAGGAACGCGACCTGCTCGACGATCCGCTGCGTCGAGGCCCGCGGATGCTCGAACATCGAGAACAGGCAGCTGATCGCATCAGCCATGACTTCCTTGCGCGCGCTCACGCTGTTCCCCCCGATTGAATAAGAGCCTTGCCGCGGTCCGCTAGCCGGCCGGCTACTGCCTGCGGGGCCCGCCCAGGTTCAGCATCGTCTTTACAACGCGGTTCAGCTCGTCGGCCTTAGCCGTCTTCGGGTCCCGAAGCGAGTCCTGGAAGGCTTCACTGTCTCGAGGCGCGAGTCGCCGCCAGTCGCTCGCCCACGTCGCAGGCGCCGGATAGTCAGAGACGCCGACCGGGATACTGGGAAGCAGCGGCTGCTCGTAGCGATCCCCCGCCTCGAGTTCCGAGCGCACCCCCTCCGGGACGACGGCGAGGAACTCTTCGGTGTTCTGGGGTCGAGGGGCTGCGGCCTCAGCGTCGGTCTCGAGAGGCTCGCCTTCTGTAACCGCGTGGGCGGTGTGCCCTGCTGCAGGCGCGTGCACGGCCTCCGCGCCGTGACCTGCCGCATCGTGTCCGGCGCCGTTCTCGTCCACCGCGCTGAGAAGCACACGCCGGTCGCAACCGACGCCCGTCAAGGAGCCGTCGCGCGCAGCCGCCCCGCTCGATGCCGGTGGGCCAACGGGCTGGACCCGCAGCGCGCCGAGGACCCCCAAGCCGAGTTGAATCCGGCTGCGTAGCCCCAGCAGGAGCCCGCTGAGTTCTCTCTGCAGACGGTGAAACCGTACGGTGAGCATCGCTCGCGCCCCGGCTAGACGCCTACCGAACCGTGGTCGTGCCCTGCCCGCGCTTGCCATCTCCGCCATCTTAGCCGTAAGCCCCCGGGAAAAATCAAGATGTTGGGATCCACGGCGCTCGGCTCCGCCTGCCGCAATTTGCGCGAACGCCCCAAGCCGTAGCGTCGCGGTCAACCCGGACGGGCTCGGCGCGACCGGGCTAACGGATCCCATCGCACCCGCGACGTATCTTCACGGAAAGCCAAGTTAGCGGCCCCGGCGCTGCGCGAACAGCCCGGGGCCTGGCACGGAAAGGACCAGCCTTCCCATGCACGGTGAGCGTACCCCTGGCCAAGAAGAGGGGCACGAGGATCGGACGATCCTCGTGCTGCTGCTCGACCGCGAGCGGCCCTGGCCGTGCTCGGTTGATGAGCTTCAGCGCGAGCTCGATCACGACCCAACGGACGGTCTCGCGCGGCTGCACGGCGCCGGGCTGATCCACCGCCGCGGCGAGTTCATCTGGCCGAGCAGGGCCGCCGTCCGCGCCGACGAGCTGCAGCTCTAACCGCCGGGTGCGGGACCGGTCTCCCGGATCCTCGCACGCCCGCCGGGCGTGCGTCCCGGGAGAGCACCGGCCCCAGATCGGAAGAGCGGCGGGGAGGGAAA
>JBKQOO010000054.1:0-10906 GCA_052145475.1 Solirubrobacteraceae bacterium | reverse complement strand
GCACCGCGGCGGCTTTGAAGGTCACCTTCGGTGCGGCAAGCGCCGCGCCGGGCAGCGCCAGCGCCAGCGCCACCACGGTCAAGCCGGCGGCGGTCAGGCAGGTCAATGCTCTGCGCATCATCGTCCTCTCGGTATCTCTGGTCCGGGGCTCCCTCGAAGCCTCTGTCCAGCTAACACGACGGCAACCCGGAACGGAGCGGTCGCTCGGGATCACCGGCGCGGCGTCTGCCCGCGGTCCGGGCCGGAGGGGTCGTGAGACCGCGTGCCTGCTACCGCCTGGGGCAGGGAGCCTTGTATTCGACGGTCACGGTCTGCTCGGCCAGGCCACCCAGCCCGGCGAAGGTCAGTTCGGTGCGCACAGGCAGATATTTCTTCGGGCAGGAGCTCGGCATGCGTCCGTAGTAGACCGGCTGGCCGTGCACCGTCATCGCAGAGCCGACCCTGACCCGGATCGTTTTGACCGAAGCGTCCTGAGCGCCAGGCACCGTTTCGACGAGCGGCACGTCGCTTTCGAGCTTCTTGCTGAACCCCCCGCCCGCGTCGACGTAGTGCGCCTTCGAGAGGATTTCCAGCAGCACCGGTTCGTGCCCGAACGTGAAGAAGGTGAGCCCCCCGCTGGGCGCGTAGAACGATTGGACCGACGCGGTCTCGGGCACGATTTCCCTGCCGAAGGCGACGTACCCGGTCACCGACCCTGCCGGGCCCGCAGCCGAGCCCCTGGGGCAGTGAGCCGGCCCCAGGCCGTTCGGTTCCAGCGTCGCCAGCGGGCAGGTCGGGAAGCCGGCGGGGTGCAGCACGACCCCGGCGGGAAGGTAGAAGTCGACGTGTATCAGGGGCGGCGGAAATCCCCCGTATTCGGTGCCGGAGATGTGGTATTCGGCTTCGAGCGCCGTCCCTGCGCCGAGGATGAACCCCGTGTGCGGGTACCCGGGGATCGGCACCGGCTTGGCTTTGAACGTCACGACCGGCGTCGCCGGGGCTGCGCCGGGCAGAGCAAGGCCGAGCAGGGCCAGCACGATCACGGTCAGGCTGATGACTGCTCTGCGCATCGCTCCCCTCTCTTCACGCGGGCGGATCGGATCATCGGCGGGCCGCACCCGCGTCCTCCATCTTCCCGTACTGGCGGACAGGATGATCCCCCGGGCCGCGACGGGGATCTGCGTGCACCGCCACGAGCATCGGCGCTAGGCTGCTGCGATGGATTCCGAGCGCGCCCGCGAACTGCTCGACCAGGAGCGCGCCCGCGTGGAGAGCGCGATCGCCGCCCTCGGGGAGGAGGAAGCGGAACTGGCCGACCAGGAGGACGAACCGGGAGAAATGGGCTCGGAGGAGCTCTACGAAAAGGAGCTCGACACCGGTTTGGCCGACGACCTGGCCGAGCAGCTGGCAGCGGTCGAGCGGGCAGAGGCCAGGCTCGCCGCCGGCACCTACGGTTTCTCGCTCGAGAGCGGCCAGCCGATCCCCGACGAGCGCCTGGAAGCGCATCCGACGGCCGAGTTCACGGTCGAGGAGCAGCGCGCCCTCGAGCCCTAGCGGCCGTCCGGCCCCGGACGCCGGCCAGAGCCGCCTCAGCGGGTCGCGCGTCGCGCGGAGCGCCGTGCTTCTCGTTCGCCACGGCGGGTCAGGCGGCGCGACGGCGCAGCACCGCCCCGCACAGGGGTGGGCGCGTAGAACACGTCTGCCTGGGGCTGCTGCTGGCGGGACACCTTCCCGTCCAGCGAGATCAGTTCGCTCAGCGAGTGCTTGTAGGTGAGGCCGTAGCGGCTTTCCAGCGTCGCCAGGGTGGGGTCGTTGAGGTAGAAGAACCGGTCGCCGTCGCGCAGCGCTTCGAACTGCTTGCGCCACAGCGCCTGCTGCAGTTCGCCGAGTTCGCTGCCCGGCAGGTGAGGCTCGGACATCATCCCGACGATCGCGTCCATGTTGTCGACCGACCCGTAGATCGCCTTCAGGCGTGCCGCCAGGGTCGTGCGGCGGGTCGCCTGGACAGCGCGTTCTTCTGAGCCCGGGGCGATCGGTTCGCCGTAGAAGTTCTGCATCGAGGTGAAGTCGAGGATGTGGGGATTGTCGATCTGGTCGGAGGGCGGCAGCAGCGGGTCGCCGACCGGGAATTCTTCGCTCGACTCTCCCGTCACTTCGGTGAAGGTGCTCTGCGGAGCCAGCCCGACCGCTTCGCGCATGCGGTTGTAGCTGGGGATGCCGTTGTCACGCCCGCGCTCGATGTCGATCGCGCCAAGGTCCTCGACCACGCTGAAGCAGCCCGGTTCCTGCGGGTTTTCGAAGCACAGCGCAGGGTCGGTGCCGGGCTGCGGGATCGCGAACAGGATGCTGCGCAGCGAGTCGTCGATCTGCTCGTCGTTGCGGTAGCTCGGTTCTTCGCCCAGCCCGGCCAGGATCGGACCGAGGCCGATGGTGCTGACGACCGCCGGGTCGAAGAAGGCGGCTCCCTGCGAGATCGTCAGTCGCAGCTGCGACCGGGAGGCAGGCGAGGTTTCGACCCCGATTCCCATCGCTTCCAGGGCGGCCAGCTTCGACCCCCTGAACTTCGAGGCGGGTACTTCGACGTGCTCCTCGCCGTTGACCATCGAGTGCGCCCGGTAGCCGACCGTGGCGAATTCGTCGTTGACCTCCGGATCCACATTCGGCTGATAACCGTCGTACGGGCTCAGCGTGACGCCAACGGCGGGGAGGAATTCGTTGTAGGTGATGTACTGCTCCTCGGCGCCGACGAACAGCCGCGCGATCTGGAACCTTTCTTCGGAGCTCAGCGAGGAGGGCAGCTTCTTGGCGATCCGGTTGTGCTCGCGCGCGAACAAGGTCGTCACGGCTGTCAGCTCGGCATTCTCGTTGGCCCGTGCGTCGCCGGCCACGACGGCGTTCTGTGGGTCGCCTTCCAGCGCGCCTTCGACCACCATCGAGGGGGCGGGATGGGCGGCGCCCCGTGCGGACTCGAGCGGCAGGTATTTCTTCGGCAGCAGCAGCAGCGCCCCGGCCGCCGCGGGGTTGCCGTTGTCCGGGCCTGTGCGCATCCATTCCAGGCGTGACTGGCTGGATCCGTAGAGCGCAGCGCCATCGATGTAGGAGTTGACCATGTTGACCTGCTGGCGCGGGTTGCCAGCACCGGTTCCCGTGCCGGGGGCGACGGCGTTGCGTGTGAACGGGATCACACCGAGCGTGTCGGTGAAGCGCTCGAGCGGGTCATTCGCTTCGAAGCTGATGTTGGCTTCTTCGCTGCCCGGTTCGGCGCGCTCGATCGTGTGGTCGACGAACTGACCCCACACCCAGGCCCACTGGCTGACGTTACGCGGCGAGAAGATGTCGACGCCGAGCGAGTTGAAGACGCGATTGCTCACGTAGCGTGGGTTCGGACCGCCGACCATCGCCCCGACGCCGTCGGCGTAGTTGGCCGGCGCGAGGCGCTGGTATGGAGTGCCCGCCGCTCCCCAGCTCGGGTGGGCAAGGTTGTTGCCGGTGCCGTTCAGGCTGGGGACTTCAAAGGAGACGGGCGGACTCGCGGCCGCAGCCTGAGCCGCCAGGAGCAGCGCGGCCAGCAGCGCGCCGGCCAGAGTCGCCAACGCGCGGCGTCCGGCCGCGCGAGGGCTGTCAAGCCCAGCTTCCTGCCCTCGTCCCCTCCTCATCCTGCCCTCCTGGCTCCCTCGTGCGCCTCCGGCAGCGCTGCCTCCGGCGAGCGGGGAGTGTGACACGGCCCTGCGCGTCCCGTCAAGATCGAACCGGCCTCAGGGCAGCCACAGCTCGGCGCGCCCCAGCACCACCGCGCTGCCGGCCACGTGCACGCTCGCGATCCGATCGGCGCTGCCCTGCACCCGTGCGCGCAGCTGAGATGGGCGCCCGATCTCCTGCCCCTGGCTGATCTCGATCTCCTGACCGAGCTCGATCCGCCCGTGGCGCAGCAGGTGCAGGGCCAGTGGACCGGCCGCGGAGCCGGTGGCAGGATCCTCCTCGACGCCCAGGCCCGGGGCGAACATCCGCGTCTTCACGCGACCCTGCTCGGCGGCGAAACAGCTCACGCAGACCGCCCCGGCGACACGCTTCAGCGCGGCGACGTCGGGCCGCAGGCCGGCCACGGCTTCAGGTGAGGGAAGCTCGACGTAGACGTGCCGCGGCCCGTTGCAGTAGACCTCGACCGGCAGCCCCGAGCGCTCGACCCCGAGTGCCTTCAACAGCTCAGCCTCGGCCGCGAAGGGCTCCCAGCTGGGCACGGGCTGGCTCATGGTCGCCGACACCGCCCTGCCCTCTGCCGGCTCGATCTCCACGGCGACGGGACCCGCGGCCGTCTCGAGGACGACCGCGGGGCGGCCCGACGCGGCGGCGAGCACGACCGCCGAGCCGAGCAGCGGGTGCCCGGCGAAGGGCAGCTCGGCCGCGGGCGTGAAGATCCGAACCCGCACGTCTCCGCCGCTCTCCGGGGGCAGCAGGAAGACGCTCTCCGAGAGCTTCAGCTCCGCGGCCAGCACCTGCATCTGGGCGGGCGACAGGCCGCGTCCGTCGGTGAAGACGGCAAGCTGGTTCCCCTCGAGCGGGTTGGCCGCGAAGACGTCCAGGAGCACGTAGCGCCGCAGGTCCCGTCCGTTCTCGTCCCCGAATGGGTCGTAGGCGCTGAGCTGGTCGATCACCTGCGTCATCGGGCGGCCTGCTAGGCGAGATCCGACAGGGCGATCCGCGCGCGGCCGACGGCGATGCTCTCGCGGCCGTCCCGGACCGCGGCGGGGATCTGCATGGCGATCTCGACGATTTCCTCGCGACCCTCTTCGACGGGATCGCAGAACTGGATCTGCCCCCCGTCGAGCGCCAGCGTCGGGTTGGAGCGTTCTGCGATCGGCACACCCAGCACCTCCGCCCAGCGGGCAGCGACCGCGTCCGGGTCGCCGACCGCCACCGTGATGCCGGTCAGTCGGCCCGGCGCGGCGGTTCCCGTGCGCGCCGTCCAGTCGGGACCCCCCCACCGCCAGGTGCCGTACGGCGCCGACCGGTCCAGCGAGACGATCGCTCCACGCATGTCGGCGGGGTGCAGGTGGGTTCCCGAGATGTCGGGCAGGTCGATCCTCCAGACCGTTCTCACGCCGAGCCGCTCGGCCCGCTGCCGCGCTCCCTCGAGATCCTCGATGTCGAACAGGACCATGTAGCCGCCGTCGCCCCCGGCCCGCTCGAGCTGTCGTCCCGCCGCCGTTCCGGGTCGCGTCGGCGAGACGACCTCCAGGAAGCAGTCGCCCAGGGCGAAGACGACGTTGACAAGACCGAACTCGGCGACGCCCGGGTCGCGGAACGGCTCGTTCAGGCCGAGCCGGGCCCGCAGCTGCGCCGCCAGCGGCTCGAGCTCGGCCGCCACCAGCACCGCCTGGCGCAGCCTGACCCTGCCGGTGCCAGCGCTCATGCGGGAAGGCTACCCGGGCTCGGGCCTCGCCGCCCCGCGTCGTGTCCTGCGGGCGCGGGCGGGAACGACGCGCAGGGCGGCGATAATCACGCGATCGAGACCGAGCAGCCAGCGCAACCGGCGACGGGCAGGCCGAGCACGATCGGCAGGCTGCTGCACGCGACGAGCGAGTGGCTGATGCCGCGTCAGAACCCTTCGCGGGTGATCTACGGGGTGATCGTGATCGGCGCACTGATGGCCGCCGAGAGCGACCTGCACGAGAGCTACCTCGACACGCTGGCCTCGGCGGTGATCGCAGCCACCGTCTACTGGCTGGCCCACGGCTATTCGGTGGTTCTGGGAGACCGCCTCAGCACCGGCGGGCGGCTGACGGCGGGAGGCCTGCTCGAGGCGATGGCCGAGGAGCGCGCGCTGCTTCGAGGCGCCGCGATCCCGATCATCGGCCTGGCGATAGCGGGGCTGGCCGGAGCGAGCGAGGAAACGGGCGTGACGGTCGCCCTCTGGTGCGCCGTCGTCACACTGGCCCTCTTCGAGCTGCTGGCCGGGGTC
Source organism: Solirubrobacteraceae bacterium (assembly GCA_052145475.1). Taxonomy (GTDB): domain Bacteria; phylum Actinomycetota; class Thermoleophilia; order Solirubrobacterales; family Solirubrobacteraceae; genus Palsa-744. The sequence continues at coordinate 4,968 of JBKQOO010000054.1, read as the reverse complement.
CAGTCGGGCGCGAGCCGCAGCGAACTCGCGCTGGAGACGTCCGTCGGGCTCGCGATGGGCGGGGGGATACTCGCGATGAAGGTGATCCTCCACTGACCCGGACGTGCCTGCGCCGAGACCGTGGACGGTGGCCCTCCTAGCGACCCCGACGGGAGCGCCGTTCGACGAAGTAGGTCAGCACGACCCCGACCAGCAGCGAGATGGCGATCACGATGATCAGCGGCGCACGCCCCGAGCCGAACACCCAGTCGACTTCGACCTTCTTCAGGTTGACCACGCCGAACAGCCCCGTCAGCACGAGCAGCGCGATCATCCCGCCTGTTCGCGCTCTTTCGCCGCGGGTGCGGCGTGCCCGCTCGGGCTTCTGAGCGCGGTCGGTCTGCTGTGGTCGCTGCGCCGACATCCTCCGTCTGATCGTATCCGCTCGCCCGCCTCGCGCCGCCCGCCCGGCGGTGCCAGGAGCGGGCATCGAGGCGGCGAATACCATGGGGTGATGAGACGTTCGCTCCCCGCCGCTCTGCTCGCCGTCGGCCTCCTCGCCGGCTGCGGCTCCCAGACCAAGACCGTCACGGTCGCCAGCGCCCCCACGTCGGAAGGGACGACCGGCACGACGGGGCCGAGCACCGCCTCAACCGCCAGCCCGCCACCGGCGGCTAGCACGACGGCGACTCCCGGCTCGACCTCGACCTCGACCTCGGCGACGCGGACCGCTCCCGAGCCGTCGTTCACCGAATCGGAATCCCGTCCCGAAGGCGCCGCCGCGGCAGCGGCGGTCGTGCGCGCCAGGGGCTATACGCCGAACGACACCTCCGAATACCACCCCGGCCAGACCCTGCGCGTGCTCGTCGGCACACGCAGCGGCTCGGGCGACGGGTACGGACAGCAGGCCTTCTTCTTCGTCGACGGCCGCTACCTGGGGACCGACACGAAGGAACCCAGCGCCAAATTGAAGGTCGTCTCACAGAGCGACACCGAAGTCGCGATCGCCTACCCGCTGTACCGCAGCAGCGACCCGCTCTGCTGCCCCGGCGGCGGACAGCGGATCGTTCACTTCGCCCTGAACGACGGCCAGCTGACCGCGCTCGAGCCGATCCCGCCGGCGAACTCGACGACAGGTCTCAGCCGCAACTAGGCTGCCGGCGAGTGATCCGCGGCGCGACTCGCCGACGTCGCCGCGGCCCCGGCCGGGCGCGCTGGGAGCGCGCCGGGAAGGTCGTATGTTTGGTGTGCACACGACACGATCAGAAAGGTTGAGCAGATGAGTGAACGGATCGAAGGCCGAGCCCAAGAGCTCCTGAAGGCAAAGAACTTCGCCGTAGTCTCGACCCTGCGCGCCGACGGCTCCGTGCATGCGGTGCCGGTGTGGACCGACGTCGAGGATGGAATGGCGGTCTTGAACACGGCGGAGGGCCGTGCCTGGCCGCGCAACCTCGAACGCGACCCCCGCGTGACCCTGACCGTGCAGAACATGGAGAACCCCTACGAATACGTCGAGGTCCGCGGACTTGTCGCCGAGCGCACGCAGGAGGGAGCCGACCAGAACATCGACGCGCTGGCGAACAAGTACATGGGCGTGGACGAGTACCCGTTGCGCCAACCCGGAGAACAGCGCGTGATCATCAGGGTCGCCGCCGAGCGGGTTCACGTGTTCGGCGGCTGAGGCCACGCCGGCCCGGCGGCCGGCTCGTGCCCGCTGCCGCCGGGCGCCTCGCGCCGGTGCCTCAGGCCCGGCCCCGCAACCTGCTCCACAGCGAGGGGCCACGCGGCTGCTCTGCCAGCCACTCCTCCCGGAGCCTCAGCCGGCCGCTCTTGCGAGCCCGCAGCACGCACTCGGTGTGGGCGTGGCGGCGACGGCGGCTGTCGCCTTCGGGCGCGATCAGCATATGCTCGCTTAGGGCGGGGAGCAGATGACCACAGATCGGACAGCGATAGGTCGATGGCTTGCGGTTGGCGGCGCGGCGCACCGACCACCATGGAGCCTGGGGAAGACCCGTCATCGCTCCATTGTGGCGCCGGTCGCCGCGACGCTTGCAGCGACCGCCGCCGTCGGGGTGGGTGTGGCGCTGGCCAGAGCCGGCAGCGAGCGCCGCTCGCGGCGGCGCCTTCGCGCCGACCGTCGGCTGGAGCTTCGCTTCGATGAGAGCGTCGCGACGGGGCTGCGGCGGATGGCCCTCGCCCAGAGCGACCTTGCGCTCGAACAGCTCGAGGCCGCCGGTGCGGAGAACCCCGAGCGGGCGATCCACGAGACCCGCAAGGCGATCAAGCGGCTGCGCACGATCGTGCGCCTGCTCGAAGGACAGCTTGGCCCCGACGTCTGCGAGCGCGAGCAGTCCTCGCTGCGCAGGGCGGCCACAGGTCTGGCCGCGGCCCGCGACGCCGGAGTGATGCTGGCAACGCTGGACGCGCTCGTCAGGCGCCATCCCGACCGCCTTGCCGGCCGCCGGGGCATAGCGCGGCTCCGCGCGCAGCTCCTCGAGGAGCGCGAGCGCGCCGAACGCCAGACCCGCGATCCGGCGATCCGCCTGCCCGTCACGGAAGAGCTGCGCGCCTTCAGATCCCGTGCCGCCGGCTGGCCCCTGGTCGAGCATCCGGGGATCGCGCCGGTCGAGGTCGGCCTGCGCCAGATCTACCGGCAGGGGCGCCGGCGCGCTCGCCGGGTGGCCCGCAGCGGTGGCGGCAGGATGACCGTGATGCACCAGTGGCGCAAGCGGGTAAAGGACCTCCGCTACGCGGCTGAAACGATCCAGCGCGCCACGCCGCGCCACGGCCCGCTGCGGCCCGCCTCGCGCTCGAGCAGGGCGCGCGCCCGCGAGCAGGACCGCTGGCTGCGTCGTCTGGCCGGCAGGGCAGATGAGCTCGGCGAACTGCTCGGCGAGGAGCACGACCTCGCAGTGCTGGGCATGTGGATCGAGACGTCGGGCAAGCGCAGCGGCCTCGGACGGGCCACGCGGCGTCGGCTGCTGAAGCTGATCGCGCGGCGCCGCTCCGAGCTGCGCCGGCGCGCTCTGCGCCGTGGCATGCGCCTCTACGGCCGCCGCCCCTCCCAGTTCATGACCCGCGTCAGCGTCGCCTACCAGCGCTGCGCGCCGAGACTCAGTTGACGCTCAGAACGGTCAGCTGCCGTGTCCCCTTCGGCAGCGACACCGAGGTCTGCTGCCCGGGCGCGCGGCCCAGCAGCGCGACCGCCATCGGGGATTCGGCTGACAGGCGCCCATCCCGGGGCGAGGCGTCGTGGGAGCTGACGATCCGCCAGGTCTGCTCGGCGCCGTCCTGATCGCGCACGACGACCGTCGAGCCCAGCCCGACCACGCCGTCGGCTCTCGCGCTGCTCTCCTCGACGACCACGGCGTCGGCGATCTTCTCCCTCAGCCTGGCGATCCTGGTCTCGAGATGCGCCTGGTCGTTCTTGGCGTCGTGGTACTCGCTGTTCTCCTTCAGGTCGCCCCACTCGCGAGCCGTCTTGATCCGCTCGGCGATCTCCCTTCGACCCTCGCCCTCGAGCACGGCCAGCTCGGCCTGCAGCGTCTCCAGACCCTCGGCGGTGATCAGGTTGGTGGCATCGGACACTCGCAGAGGGTACCGCCTGTCCGTGGCCGCCACAGGCGCCGCGAGCCGCTACCTGCCTAGAAGTACGTGCTTGGCGAGGAGGACAGCAGAGCGTAGATCTGGATGATCGCGGCCTGCACGAGCAGCTGCCCGGCGGGAGGCGAGCCGGCGACGAACAGGTCGCTGCTGAGCCGCAGGTGCTGCCAGGCGTAGTCGACGTAGGCCTGGGCGATCTTCTGGCCGGGCGGGTCGTGCGTCACCGAGTCCAGGTAGAGCAGGTTGCGGAAGTAGACCGACACGAAGAAGGGGATTTCGGAGCCGAGCCTTTCCGGCGTGAAATAGGACAGTGCCGCCTTGGCCGTCTGGCGTGCCTCGTAGAGATAGGCGCCGTTGCCGGTGGCCTGGTAGAGCAGCGTCCCGGCGCCGATCATGGCCCCCTGGGTGTAGCTCCACAGGTGTGGTTCGATCTGGCCCTGGCGGTTCAGGTGGTCTCCGTACAGGCCGTTCGGCTCGAGCAGGCAGGTTCGGACCCATTCGTATGCCTGCAGGGCGAACTGCAGGTACCGGGGTTCGTGCGTCGCCTTGTAGAGCTGCAGCGCGAGCTCGGCGGCCGGCCCGGTCGTGATCGTGTTGCGATCGGTGTTTTCCGCCAGGTTGGAGAAGGGCAGGCCGCCCGGGCAGCCGAGTTCGGGACTGGTCTGCCAGCCCGCCATCTCGAAGGCCATGATGCCCTCGGCGCTGCCCAGCAGTGCAGGGTTCCCGGTCAGCTTGTAGGCGCGCATCAGCTCGATGCCGATCCAGTCGTTGTCGTCGTAGTACTTGGCTCCCCCCGGGCCGGCCGGCGGCGCCACGGTTCCGTCGAAGGCCGCCAGCGAGCTGCCGTAGGTGCCTTCGGGCGCTCCCGAGTTGTCGGTGTCGAGGTAGGAGCGCAGGCCGACCAGCCGGGCGTTCAGTTCGCGGCCCATGGTCGCTTTCAGTGCTGGGATCTCGGCCATGCTCACGGTCGCCGCCAGCGCCTGCGAGAAGGGCCACAGGAAGGAGAACGGTTCCCCCTGGTACAAGCCCGTGCCAAGGACGTAGTAGGCCTTCTGCATCGCCTGGAAACTGACCAGTGCGCGCGCCGGATCGCCATGCAGAGCCGGCTTGGAGGGCTTCTTGCGCGAGGCTGACGAAGCATGCGCCCGCCGCCCGGATCGGCCTGCGGCCACTCCTAGCTGGCCGGATGCGGCGCGAAAGGCGGGCCTGGTCGCGCCGGCAGGATAGCGGGACGGGTCCCCCGCCGCGAGCGCGGACCGCGGGCAGAGCGCCAGCGCTGCGACGCAGGCGAGCGCCAGACCGAGCGCCGCTCGGGGAAGATGGAGCTGACCGATCGTGAAGGGCATCACTCAAGCTGAAACAACAGGTGGCGGGCGCATTCGATTT
>JBKQOO010000053.1:0-15009 GCA_052145475.1 Solirubrobacteraceae bacterium | reverse complement strand
TGGCCGAGGAGGAGCGCGGGATCGTGCTGCTGACCGGTACCACCGGCTCCGGGAAGTCGACGACGCTGGCAGCGATGATCGACCACATGAACCACACGATGAGCAAGCACATCGTCACGATCGAGGACCCGATCGAGTTCGTGCACTCCGACAAGCGCTCGGCCATCAACCAGCGCGAAGTCGGCATGGACACGGCCTCCTTCAAGCGCGCACTGCGCCGCGTCCTGCGCCAGGACCCCGACGTGATCCTGGTCGGCGAGATGCGCGACGAGGAGACCGTCCAGACCGCCCTGTCGGCAGCCGAGACGGGCCACCTGGTGCTCTCCACGATCCACACGGTCGACGCGACCGAGTCGATCAACCGGATGCTCGACTTCTTCCCGCCCCACCAGCACCAGCAGGCCCGCAGCATGATCGCGGGAACGGTCAGGGGCGTGATCTCCCAGCGCCTGGTACCCGGCGCCGACGGCGGCAGGGTCGCGGTCTGCGAGATCCTGCGCATGACCGGCCGCGTGCGCGACATGATCGTCGACCCCGATCAGACCGGCAAACTGGTCGAGGTGATCACGAGCGGCGGCTACTACGGCATGCAGACCTTCGACCAGGCGCTGTTCGGCCACGTCAAGGCGGGCCGGGTCACCTTCGAGGACGCGATGCGGGTCGCCTCGAGTCCGCACGACTTCAAGCTGCTGATGCAGGCCGACGGCCGACAGGGGACCACGATGGAGGATGTCGCGGTCGCCGAGAGCAGGCGCGAGGAGCTCTCCAAGCCCCGCTCGCCGCTCGGCGTCTAGCCACGCGGACGGTCGCCCACGGCCGGGTCGGCTTTTACTTCATTTGGTAAAGTAAAAGGCCAGATGGCCGTTGACGAGACATGCCCGGTGTGCCTGACCGCAGAGATCGTCTGCAGCAAGTGGACGCTCCTGCTGGTTCGCGATCTGTCCGAGGGGCACTCCCGCTTCTGTGAGCTGGAACGCTCGCTCGCCGGTATCAGCCCGAGGACGCTGTCGCTGCGCCTACGGGCGCTCGAGGAGGAGGGCATCGTCGAGCGGCACACCTTCCCCGAGGTTCCACCGAGGGTCGAGTACGCACTGACCGAGAAGGGCCTGGCGCTGCTGCCGATCATCGACGACATGCGTGCCTACGGGGAAGACTGGCTGGGCGTGGGCTGCGCGGAGCGCGTGGCCGAGACGCTCGCGGTCGCCTGAGCGCCCGCACGAGTCTGCAAGACAGGGTGCGCGGGCAGGAGCCCGCCGGGGCGCAGCGAAGTCAGCGCACCATGCGCTCCGTACAGCTGCAGACCGCCCTGACGGCCTACGTCGAGGCCGTGGCCGATCGCCTCGGCGTCGAGCTGCAGGACGGCGCCGAAGTCCCCTTCGACCTCGTCCAGCAACCCCGCCGGGGGGGCTTCGGAGGGCCGGCGCTGGCCTGCTACCGCCCGCTGACGGGCCATTTCCTCACCGAACGCCGCGCAGCGCTGGAAGCATTGCCTCAGCACGCAGAGGCGGCAGCGGCGCTGGCTTCCTTCGACGGGCTCGATCGCTATCTCCGCGCCGTCGGCCTCGAGCCGGAACGGCTCACCCGGCCGGCCCGGGTGAGCGCCGCGCTCGGCTCGCTGCTGGGCGAGGCGTTCGCCGAGCAGTCCGACTTCGAGCTGCGCCCCGAGCGGCTGCGCGTGGCGCTGGAGCGCCTGCACACCACCGCCCTCGCGACGAGCAGCCAGGTCACGATCGTCGCAGCTCTGCACGGCCTGACGATCACCTCGCCCGAGCTTCCCCTGACCGGAGGGCTCACGATCGCCCGGCCTGACGCGCTGGACGGCCTGCCCGGCGGCCTGCTCGAGGGCGAGGACGCAGGCCGGGAGCATCTGGTGGTGCTGCTGCGCAGCGATCAGCAGGATCCGCACCAGGCCGTGACGGAGGGCCGCGAGGTCCTGCACGACCTGCTGCGCGCGCTGCGCCTGTTCGGCGACGGTCGCGTCACGCTGGGCGCGCTGGCCAGGGCGCGAATCGGCGAGGGGGCGTGGACGCCGATGCCGCTCGGAGCGGGCGGGCGCCCCTATGGGATGCTGGTCGTCACGGCCGAGCAGGAGGACGAGTTGCGGGCCTTCTGCAACCTCGTCTCGCGTCGCGCCCCCGACGGAAACGAGCTGGCCTGGGCGCTTCGCCGCTTCGAGCTGGGATGCGAGCGAGATGACCCCTTCGAGGCCCTGAGCGACCATCTGATGGCCCTCCGCGCCCTGCTCGAGCCCGAGGGCCCCGCGAGCGCGATGCTGGCCGGCCGCCTCGCCGCACTGTGCGCCACGCCCGAGCGCAGGGCGGCCCTGACCGAGCGCACGGTGCAGGCGATCGCGCTCGAGCGCTCGGCGATCGCCGGCAGCCCGGCCCCGCGCGGCGCGCTGGCGCTCGCGCGGGACGTCGCCGATCATCTGCGCGCCCTGCTGCGCGACGTGATCTGCGGCCATCTCGATCCCGACCTGGCCGGACTTGCCGACGAGCTGCTGCTGGCCGACGTCGCCCCTGCGCCCGAGCCCTACAGCCAGACCGCCGGCCAGGGGCCTTACCAGGCCCACCGCCAGCCCGCCCCCGCCTGCTCAGAGCCCCAGCTGCTCGGCGATGCGGGCGAGGCCGAGGAGATCCTGGACCTCTTCATCTAGGTGCCCGACCAGCGTCGGCGGCTCGCCGCCGAGCTGTGCCGAGAGCGCTCGCACCGCCTCGGCGTCTCGCCGCACCAGCACGTCGAAGTCGGTCAGGTTCGCCGCCACACGCCTGGCCAGGTCATCGCCCAGCTCAGGGGCGATCAGCGCTGAGAGCTCGGCGGGGGAGTGTCCGTCCAGGCCGTGCAGGTGCACGCGGTTGACGATCAGCTCGGGCGCCGGCAGTCCGGACCGGGCGAGACGCCCCGCCAGGAAGGCGGCCTCCTTGACCGGCTCGTGCTCGGGCGAGGTCACGATCAGGTAGCCCGTCTCGGGGGAGCGCAGCAGCTCCTGCACCGCACGGGTGCGCTCTCCGAAGCCGTCGAGCACCCCGCCCAGCGAGCGGAAGAAGCTCGACAGCTCGCTCAGCATGTCGACGCCGGTGACTCGGGCGAAGATCGCGAACAGCAGGGCAGTCCCTCGTCCGAACAGCCGTGCCGTCAGCCCCCCTGGCGCCAGGAACACCTGCAGCGCCCGCCCTTCCAGGAATCCCAGCATGCGTCCAGGCGCCTCGAGGAAGTCGAGGGCGTTGCGGGAAGGGGGCGTGTCGAGCACGATGACCTCGAAGTCGTGCTCCTCGTAGAGCTCGTACAGCTTCGCGACCGCGCTCAGCTCCTGCGAGCCCGCGACCGCCGTGGAGAGCTCCCGGTAGACCGGGTTCGCCAGGATCTCCTCGCGTGCACCCTGGTCGGGGGCGAGGCGGCCGACGATCTGATCGAGCGTCGCCTTCGCGTCGAGCATCATCGCCCACAGCTCGCCGTCCACCCGCACACCGGCCTTGCCAAGGAGCGCCGGCTCGATCCGATGCGGCTCGCCCGACAGCTCGCTCAGGCCCAGCGCGGAGGCGAGCCTGCGGGCCGGGTCGATCGTCACGACCGCGACCTTGAGGCCGCTCATCGCGAGGCCGAGGGCCAGCGCCGCCGAGGTCGTCGTCTTGCCCACGCCGCCGGCGCCCAGCGTGACCACCACCCGCTTGCCTGCCAGACGGCTGGCCAGGGCAGGCGGTGTGGAGTGCGTGCCCGCGGCCATCCCGGGATCGTAGTTCCCATGCAGGAATCGGCCCTCACCATCCGAATACCCACCGGAAGGCTTTCCAGCAATCGAGCATCGGAGCCACCGTGGAAGGAAAGGCCAAGGTCATCGCATTCGCCAACCAGAAGGGCGGCGTTGCCAAGACGACCACGACATTGAACCTCGCCGCCGCGTTCGCCGAGGAGGGGCACCGCGTGCTGTGCGTGGACATGGACCCCCAGGGCAACCTGACGATGTCACAGGGGATCGACCCCGACACGCTCGAGAAATCGATGTACGACGTGCTGGTCCACAAGGTCTCGATCCGCGAGGTGATCCGCCGCCGCGAGATCGACGTCGCCTGCGCCTCGATCGACCTGGCCGGGGCGGAGATCGCGATGTCGACGATGATCGGCCGTGAGCGCTCCCTGCAGAAGGCCTTCGAACCGATCCTGGAGGACTACGACTTCATCTGCATCGACACGCCGCCCAGCCTGGGGCTGCTCACGATCAATGCGCTGACCGCCGCCGACAAGGTGATCGTCCCCGTGCAATGCGAGTATCTGTCGATGCGCGGACTGATCCAGCTGCAGAACACGCTCGCCATGATCCGGGAGAACCTCAATCCGGGCGTCGACATCGAGGGTATCCTCCCGACCTTGGTGGACTCGCGCACGATCCACGCGAAGGAGGCGATCGAGATCCTCGAGGAAAACTTCGGCGACCGCGTCTTCGCTTCCCGGATCCGCAAGACCGTTCGCTTCGCCGAGGCCCCCGTCAAGGGGATGTCGGTGCTCAAGTACGAGCCCGACGGCGTGGCGGCCCAGTCCTACAGGCAACTCGCCCAGGAGGTTCTCACCAATGGCCAACCCTAGGCGTGCCAGCATGCGCGAAGGGCCTCTCGCCGCGCTGTTTCGCAAGACCGAAGAGGCAGAGGAGCTCCAGGCCGAGGCCGGACGGCCCGCGGAGGCCGCTGCGCCGGCCCGCGAGCAGAGCCCGCCCCCGGCACACCCCCGTGAGACGGGACTGCCCCATCCCGGACTGAGCGCCACGCCGCAGAGTCCCGAGCGCGAGACGCACGTGCCCTCGCCCCAGGAGCGCCTTCGCCACGCCTTCTCCTCCGAGATCCCCGAGAGCCTGATGGAGCGCCCGGGGCCGCCCCCGGCGACCCCGGAATACGCCCGCGAGCAGTCCTACGCGCCGGCGCCGCGCGAGATCGGCCGACCCGTGATCCGCGTCGTGGGCGTCGGTGGCGGCGGCGTGAACGCGGTCAACCGTATGGTCGAGGCCGAGGTCGAGGGGATCGAGTTCCTCGCCGTCAACACCGACGTGCAATCGCTGCAGCAGTCCACCGCCGACCTGACTCTGCACATCGGCGCCGAGCTGACCCGCGGGCTCGGCTCGGGCTCGGACTCGAACGTCGGCAGGCAGGCCGCGATGGAGGACTACGACCGCATGAAGGCGCTGCTGAAGGGCTCGGACATGGTCTTCATCGCCGCCGGCTCGGGCGGCGGCACCGGTACGGGCGCGGCGCCCGTCGTCGCTCGGATCGCGCGCGAAGTCGGCGCTCTGACGGTCGGCATCGTGACGAAGCCGTTCGGCTTCGAGGGCACGCGCCGCAGCGAGCAAGGCGAGCGGGGCGTGGCCGCGCTGGCCCAGGAGGTCGACACGCTGATCGTCGTCCCCAACGACCGCCTGCTCGCCGTGCTGGACAAGCAGACGTCGATGGTCGACGCGTTCCGGGTCGCCGACGACGTGCTCCGCCAGGGCGTCCAGGGGGTCTCCGACCTGGTCACCCTGCCTGGGCTGATCAACCTCGACTTCGCCGACGTGCGCACCATCATGAGCGAGGCTGGCAACGCCCTGCTCGGCATCGGCATGGGAGTCGGCGAGAACCGCGCCACCGAGGCGGCCGTGCAGGCCGTGTCCTCGCCCCTGCTCGAAACCTCGATGGAGGGCGCCCGATCGATATTGCTGTCGATCACCGGTGGCACCAACCTCTCGCTCTGGGAGGTCAACGAGGCCGCCAAGTCGGTCTCCGAGGCGGCCCACCCGGACGCCAACATCATCTTCGGGGCGATGGTCGACGAGAAGCTCGACGACCAGGTCTGGGTGACCGTGGTGGCCACGGGCTACGGCGACGAGGGTCGCCGCAAGAGCGTCAGCCGCTTCAAGGAGCCGGCCGCCGGCGAGGTCAGGGCGCAGCGGAACTCCCCGCCCGCGCCGGGCCGCAGCAGGGGCGGGCTGGATGAGCTTGAAGTGCCCGAGTTCATCCCCAACCTCTGAGAGCCGTCGGCGCGTCGTCAGCCGGTGTCCTCGCTCGCTCGCGTGCGAAGCACGCCACGCTCCCTGCGTCCTGGGCTGACTCGACCGGCGACTCTCAGGTGAGAGTCGTCGGCGCGTCGTCAGGTCGCGCAGCGGCCATTGTGGTATCGCTCTGCAATGGGCTCGGTTGAGAAGGGGGTCGTGGCGGCGGGCCATCCGCTGACGGCCGAGGCGGGCGCGGAGGTGCTGCGCGAAGGCGGTAACGCGGTCGATGCGGCTCTCGCCGCGATGCTGGTCTCGTTCGTCACCGAGGGTCTGCTGACCGGACTGGGGGCGGGCGGGCACATGCTGGTGGCGGGCCCCTCCGTGGCGCCGACGCTGCTGGACTTCTTCGTGCAGGCGCCGACCCGCCGGGACGACGGCACCGAGGCCGAGCTGCGCGCCGTCGACGTGTCCTTCGGCGACGCAGTCCAGGTCTTCCATGTCGGACCTGCATCGTGCGGCGTCTACGGGACGCCCGCCGGGGTGTGCGAGGCGGCGGCCCGCTGGGGGAGGGTTCCGCTGAGCCGGCTGGTGGAGCCGGCCGCACGCATGGCAAGGGAGGGCGTGCCGCTGAATGCCGCCCAGGCCTATGTCGCGGAGATCCTCGCCGACCTGCTGACCTCGACGCCCGAGTGCGCGGCGCTGTGGGCACCAGGCGGACGGGTTCTGCGCGAGGGCGAGGAGCTGCGAAACCCCGAGCTCGGCGACGCGCTCGCGCGGCTGGGGGCCGACGGCGCGGAGCCGTTCTACCGGGGCGACATCGCCGCCGCGGTCTGCGAGTGGCTGGGCGATCGCGGCGGGTCGCTCAGCTGCAGTGACCTGGCCGGCTACGAGTCGGTCGAGCGCGAGCCCGTGCGGGTCTCCTACCGCGGCCGCGAGATCCTGACAAACCCGCCCCCGTCGGCCGGCGGCATCCTGATCGCCTACGCCCTCGGCCTGCTCGACCGGGGGCCCGAGCCGCCGACGCTGAACGGCGTGGTGAGCGCGATGGCGGCCGCCCAGTCGGAGCGGGGGCCCGAGTTCCTCGAGGGGCTCTCCCAGGATGACTATCTCGAGCGCTTCATGTCCAGCAGGCTGGGCTCGACCACGCACATCTCCGTGATCGACGCCGACGGCATGGCCTGCAGCACGACCTCGACCAACGGCGAGGGCTCGGGGGTGGTCGTCCCCGGAACCGGGCTTCACCTCAACAACGTGATGGGGGAGGAGGATCTCAATCCGCTCGGCTTTCACCTGCACCCGGCGGGCCGGCGGATGCCGAGCATGATGGCGCCGACCGTCGTGCTGCGCGATGGCGAGGTGGAGCTCGTGCTTGGAAGCGCCGGCTCCAACCGGATTCGCTCCGCGCTGCTGCAGACGATCATCGGCGTGGTCGATCACGGCCTGGGCGTGCGCGAGGCCGTCGAGGCTCCGCGCGTGCACTACGAGGACGGTGTTGTGTTCGCCGAGCCCGGGATCCCGCTGGACGGGCTCGACCCGGAGCTGCGCACGGTTCGCTTCGGCGCCCTCAACCTGTTCTTCGGCGGCGTTCAGGCCGCGCTGCGCCGGGACGGCGCGCTGAGTGGCGCGGGCGACCCCCGGCGCGGCGGAACGGCGATCGCCGCGTGAGGCCCACGGCGGCGATCCTCCTGCTGGCGACGTTGGCGCTGGCCGGGTGCGGCGGCATCACGTCGCCCGACCTGTTCCTGGTGCAGCGGACCGGCTCCGGCCCCGGCGCGGATCTGACGCTGCTGGTCGACGAAGAAGGCGGCGTGCACTGCAACGGCGGCCCAGAACTGAAGCTGAGCGACCCGCAGATCGTGAAGGCGCGCGCGATTCAGGAAGAACTGCACGATGCGGCCTCGAGCCACCTCAGCCTCTCGGCCGCCCCGGGCTCGGTGTTGAGCTACTACGTGCGCGACCCCGAAGGCACTGTGCGCTTCGCCGACAACTCCCACGGGCAGCCGGCCGTGCTGAGGCAGCTCGCCCTGTTCGTGCTCCAGACCTCCCAGCAGGTCTGCCATCTGCCGGAGTGAGCCCGGGCAGCTCTAGCCGAACCTGACCTTGCCGTTGGACATCGCCCGGACCTGTGCGCGCTCGAGCAGCTCCAGCCGCTCTATCGCCGAGCCGAGCAGCGTCGCGAGCAGGCGCAGCCGGGCGTTCTCGGAGCGCAGCTCGAGCAGCTGCTGCTTGGCGGGCAGCTCGAATTCGACCGTCGCGGCCATGCGGTAGGAGTCGAGCTCGGCGAGCTCGTCCTGCTCGAGCTCCCTGTCGGTCGCCTGCATGACCAGCTCGCCATACAGCTCGTGGGCGCTGTCGGCGGCGGGCCCGTCGAGCTCCTCGGGCTCCTCCTCGAGGAACTCGACGACCCCGGCCGGATACGGCAGGTCGTCCTGGCGCTCGAGCAGCCTGAATGCCCGCGTCCCGCGGACGACGATGTTCATGCGGCCGTCGGGCAGGCGCTCGAGGACCTGCTCGATCTCGCAGGCGCAGCCGGTGTGCTTGAGCTCCTCGTCGGACAGCCACAGCACGCCGAACTCCTGGCCCTCCTCCTGCAGGCAGTGATCGATCATCCTGCGGTAGCGGTCCTCGAAGATGTGCAGCGGGACGCCCTCGCTGGGCAGCGCCACGAGGCCGAGCGGGAAGAGCGGAAAGTCGCTGACTGGCGGCTCCGGCATGGCCTGAGTCTAGGCCCGCCGCGGGGACACTCGTCGCCGGGCTACCGGTCCGGTCCGCTCGCGGTGAGCATCAGGTTGTAGAACAGCGCCGGCGGCAGCCGCCCCTCGAGCAGGCGGCGGTCGAGCTCCTGCAGCACCAGGTAGCCGCGGTAGGCGTACTGCCGCCAGGCCCACGGCACCTGCTCCGGATCGGCCGTCGCCTCGAGCGTGCGGTTGGTCCAGCCGAACCAGTTCGCCAGCAGCTCCTCGCCCGTGACCCGCACGTCGAGGAGGCCTGCCGCGCGGGCGGCCCTGGCCAGCTCGCCCGGTGCGAAGGCGTGCACGTCGACGACCCGCTCCAGCGCCGCGTCGGGTTCGGCCTGTCCGTCCTTGGGCGCCGGACCAGCTCGCATCGCGAGCCTCCACACCGGCGCGATCGCGCCGGCCAGGCGCTTTGGCACGTTGGCCAGGCGGTCGCCGTAGCGCGAGGGCTCGCCGGCGAACAGCACGGTGCCGCCGGGCGCGAGCACCCGCGCGAACTCCGTGAAGGCGCGGGGCAGGTCGGGGATGTGATGCAGGATCGCGTGGCCCAGGACGAGGTCGAAGCTCTCGTCGGGGAAGGGAAGGCGCTCGGCGTCGGCGCGGGCGGTGTGCACCTCCACTCCCACTCGCCTGGCGTTGCGGGCAAGCGTGCGGAGCATGCCCGGCGAGATGTCGGTGCATGTCGCTTCGTCGATCAGTCCGGCCCGCAGCAGGTTGATGCTGAAGTAGCCGGTTCCCGAACCGATCTCCAGCGACCGCCCCCATCGCCTGGGCGTGTCGCCCAGTGCCTTGCACACCTTCGCCAGCACCTGAGCCTGCCCGATCTCGCCGAAGTCGATCCCCCACTTCGAGTCGTAATGGTCGGCCGCGACGTCGTGGTAGCGGGTGTTCGCGTCGCGGATCTGCTCGGCGCTGAGGAGTGGCGGCACGGGGTCGCACCATATACTCGCGCGCCCGGCTCCGCCGCCAGCCGCGCGTCTGACGTCTTTGACCGAGAGCGTCTCGTGAGCACAAGCCCAACACACTCCTTCCTACAGCGCGATCAGCCCGCCGGGGTGCCGCCGCTGGCGCTGACCGGAGAGCGGACGCTGCCCGACGTTCCCGAGGAGAACTACTGGTACCGGCGGCATCTGGCCGTCTACCAGTGGATCGCCCCACGGGTGTCCGGGAAGCGCGTCATCGACATGGCCTGCGGCGAGGGCTACGGCTCCGAGGTGCTGGCGCGCACCGCGGCGCAGGTCGTGGGGGTCGACGCCAACCCCGAGGCCCACGAGCACGCCAGGCTGCGCTACAGGTCCCCCAAGCTGCGCTTCGCGCGGGCGCCCGTCGAAGAGTTCTCCGAGCCCGCCGACGCAGTCGTGTTCCTGCAGACGATCGAGCACCTGCAGGACCCGGGCGCGACGCTGGATCACTTCGCGACGCTGGTCGGGCGGCAGGGGACGGTGTATGTGTCGACGCCCAACGTGCTCACGCTCGCCCCCAGGGGGGCCTCCCGCTCGGACAACCCCTGGCATGTGCACGAGTACCTTCCCGAGGAGTTCGAGCGGCTCTGCCGCCAGCATTTCGGCGACGTCGAGATGCACGGGCTGTTCCACGCCCGCAAGCTCCGCGCGCACGAGCTGGCCCTGCGGCTGGGATGGGATCGGGTGCACGCCGCGCTGCGCCTGACCGGCCCTTTCTACGGGTGGTTCACGCCGGCCATCGCCGCCAGCGACTTCGTCGTGCGTCCGGGTCCCGGCGCGAGCCTCGGTCGGGCCCTGGACCTCTTGGCGGTATGCCGCCCGTGAGCGCCGGCCGCGACCGCGGCGCCCTGGCGATCGTGCTTCACACCCACATGCCCTACGTCGAGGGCTTCGGCACCTGGCCGTTCGGGGAGGAGTGGCTCTGGGAGGCGATCGCCGGCAGCTACCTGCCCCTGCTCGATCTGCTCGATCAGGGTGCGCCGCTGACCGTCTCGATGACGCCGGTGCTGTGCGACCAGCTCGAGGTCTCCGGCATCGAGGCCCGCTTCGATCGCTTCGTCGAGGAGGTTCGCCGGCGCACCCACGAGGAGGATGCCGCGGGCCTGCGGGCCGGGGGGCACGAGCGCCTGGCGGGCGAGCTCGACCGCTCCTGGCGCGAGTACGAGCTGGCCCAGCGGCGTATGCAGGAGCTTGGCGGCGACCTGCTGGGCGCTCTGCGCCCTCACGTCCAGTGGACCTCCGCGGCGACCCACGCGGTGCTGCCGCTGATGGCCAGCGAGGCCGGCCTTCGTGAGCAGCTGGCTGCCGGCGTCCGATCGCACCTGCGCCGCTTCGGCCAGGGCTGGCGCGGAGGGTTCTGGCTGCCCGAGTGCGCGCACGAGCCGTGGCTCGAGCCGACGCTGCTGGAGGCGGGGGTCAAGGTCAGCTGCGTCGAGCTGACCAACCGCTTCGGGCTCGGGTCGGCCGCGCATCTGCGGCCGATCCGCAGCGAGTCCGGGCTGCTGCTGGTGCCGGTCGACCGCGAGACGATGTCGCTCCTCTGGAGCACGCAGGGCTATCCGGCGGCGGGCGCCTACCGCGATTATCACCACCACACCGTCCACCACCACAACCCGTGGAACAACGCGGGCGGGCCCTACGAGCACGCGGCCGCGCTGGCGCTCGCCGAGCAGCACGCTGAAGACTTCGTCCGGCGCACGATCGGCCGGCTCGAGCAGCGTGGCTCGGATCTCCCGGCCGGCGGGCTGGTCGTCTGCGCGCTCGACACGGAGCTGCTGGGCCACTGGTGGTACGAGGGCAGCGCATGGCTGGGAGCGGTCGTGCGCGAGTGCGAACGTCAGGGGCTCGAGCTGATCCGCCTCGACGATGCGGTGGAGCGCTGCGAGCCCGTCGTCGTCGACACGGCGGGCTGGCCGGCCAGCAGCTGGGGCGAGAAAGGGGACCTCTCGACCTGGTCGGGTCCCGCCGTCGCCGAGCTCTGCTTCGCGGTGCGGGCGGCCGAGCTGCGGCTGCTCGCGGCGGGAAGGGCCGTGCCGAGCGCCGCCCTGCGCGAGCTGCTGGCCGTGCAGGCCAGCGACTGGCCCTTCCTGGTCGCGCGGGAGCTTGCGGCGCCCTACGCGCGAGAGCGGCTCGAGGGACACCTGCGCAGACTCGCCCGGGCTCTGGCCGGCGAGCCCGGGGCCGGGCTCGCCGAGCTGCGCAACCTGGCCGTCGACGCCGACCCCGCCTCCCTGCTGGCGCCTGTCTAGGTGCGTTCGAGGTGCGCTGGAGGCGCGGTCGGAGCGCGACCGGGGTCTACTCCCAGCGCAGCCCGGTCGGCGTGTCGCGCATGCGGATCACCCGTGCCGGCACGCCCGCCAGCACGGCGTTCGCGGGAAACGACCGGGTCAGCACCGAGCCGGTTCCGATCACCGCGTTGTCGCCGACGCTGACGCCCCTCAGGATGCACGCGCCATAGCCGACCCAGACGTTGTGACCGAGGTCGACGTCGCGCTTGTAGATGCCCTGGAAACGGATCGGGCGCTCGACCTCTTCGACGCCGTGGTCGAAGTCGATCATCATCACCCTGTCGGCGATGATGCACTCACGTCCGATCGCGACGTGCTGGAAGGCCGAGATCGTGCAGTCCTGGCCGATCACGGTCTTTGCGCCGATCTCCACCTCGCCCTCGTGGACGCGGATCTTGCAGCCGTGCCCGATCCAGGCCCAGCGCCCGATGCGCAATGTCGCGTCGGGCCCGATCTCGAGCTTGACCCGTGGGCAGACGAAGCAGATCCCGTCGGTCTGCAGGCGGCGGCCGAAACGCAGCTTGAGCACCAGCAGACGGCCCAGCAGAATGGCGTAGCCTGGGCGCAGCATGCCGTTGGCATGCAGGAACCGGGCCAGCGCCAAGGGGCCCCCGCGTCGCGGCGCAGGCTCGCCCCGCACGCCCCCGCCCTGACCGGGGGCGTGGGGTGCAGCGTCGGCCACGAGTCTCATGCCCGCGGATCCTAGCTCCGGCGGGCGGGACTTCGAGCGCCCCTGCGATGATGCCCGCTCGATGACCGAGCCCTCGCTCGCCACCCGGCTGCTCGACGGTGACCGCCGCGCTCTGGCCCGCGCCATCAGCCTGGTCGAGGACGATCGTCCCGAGGGCTGGGAGCTGGTGCGCGAGGTCTACCCGCACACCGGCGAGGCCGAGGTCGTGGGCTTCACCGGGCCACCAGGCGTGGGCAAGTCGACGCTGATCGGCGCGGTGACCCGGGCCCGCAGGCAGGCGGGCCGAACGGTCGGGGTGTTGTCGATCGACCCCTCCTCGCCGTTCACCCAGGGTGCGCTGCTGGGCGATCGGATCCGTCTCACCGAGCACTTCCTCGACCCCGGCGTCTTCATCCGCTCGATGGCCAACCGCGGGGCGCTGGGCGGACTCTCCGAGGCTGCCCTGCAGGCGGCCCTGCTACTGGACGCGGCCGGCCGCCAGGACGTGTTCGTCGAGACCGTCGGCGTGGGACAGGCGGAGATCGACATCATCGACCACGCCGACACGATCGTGCTGGTGCTCATGCCCGGCTCGGGCGACTCGATCCAGGCGCTGAAGGCGGGCGTGATGGAGATACCCGACGTGATCGTGATCAACAAGGCCGACCATCCTCTGACCGACACGATGGTCAGGGAGATCCGCGGCGTGCTGTCGCTGGCGAACCTGGACCGCTCCCCGGAGGAGGTCAAGGAGACCTGGAGGGTTCCGATCGTGCGCACGGAGGCCACGCGGGGCGAGGGCATCGACGAGCTCGTGCAGCGGCTCGACGAGCACCGGCGCCACATCCTCGCGGCCGGCCAGCTGGCCGAGCGCCGTCGTCGCAACCTGCGCAACGAGGTGCTGGCGATCGCGACGGCTCGCCTGCGCCGGCGCCTGGAAGAGGATCTCCAGACCGACACGGTCTTCCAGGAGCTGCTCGAGGAGGTCGTGGAGCGGCGTCTCGATCCGGCCAGCGCCGCCGGCACGCTGCTCGAGCGCGCGGCGGCGCTGGAGCGCGCCGGCGAGTAGGGTCGGCTGCGATGGACCCGCTCGACCTCGCCGATCGCAGCTGGCCGCTGTTGCGGCGCCTGATGGGAGGCCACACCCTCGTGTACCGCGCGTCAGGAGGCCTGATCGGCCACCGCCTGCCCGGCATGCCGCCCACCCTGCTGCTCGACCACGTCGGTGCCCGCAGCGGCAGGCAGCGGACGAGCCCCCTGCTCTACGCCCGCGACGGCGAGGACGTGATCCTCGTGGCCTCCAAGGGCGGCTACGAGAAGAACCCGGCCTGGTTTCACAACCTGATGGCCAACCCCGACACGACGGTTCAGATCGGCTCGCGGCGGCACGCCGTGCACGCCCGTCAGGCGAGTGCCGCGGAGCGCAAGCGTCTGTGGCCGCTGGTCGTCGGGGTGTACGGCGGATATGAGGGGTATCAGCAGCGCACCAGCCGGGAGATCCCGCTGGTGGTGCTGGAGCCGCGCTAGGCGCCCAGCGCCCTGGCGATCACCATCTGCTGGACCTCGTCGGTGCCCTCGCCGATCGTGAGGATCTTGGCGTCCCGGTAGAAACGGCAGACGGGGTACTCCTCGATGAAGCCGTAGCCACCGTGGATCTGCACCGCCTCCTCGGCGCAGCGCACAGCCAGGCGGCCCGTCTTCAGCTTGGCCTGCGCCGCGGTCAGCGTGAAGTTGCGGCCCGCGTCCTTCTCGAGGGCGGCCTTGTATACGAGCAGCCTGGCCGCTGCGATCTCGGTCGCCATGTCGGCCAGCTTGCCCTGGATCGCCTGGAACTTCGAGATCGGCTGCCCGAAGGCGCGCCGCTCGCGGGCGTACTGCAGCGCCTGGTCGAGGGCGCCCTGGGCGAGACCGACACCCATTGCCGCCACGCCGATCCGGCCGATGTCGAGGATGTGGAGGAACTGCTTGAAGCCGGCTCCCCGCGGCCCGAGCATGTTCTCCTCGGGCACCCGGCAGTCGGCGAAGGTGAGCGGTCTGGTGTCGGAGGCGTTCCAGCCCATCTTGCGATAGGGCGCGCCCTGTTCGTAGCCGGGGGTCCCGTTGGGGACGATCAGGTTCGAGATCTCCCTGGGCCCGGCGGCGTCCGCGCCGTTGGCCGTCACGGCCGTGATCGAGACGACGCCGGAGATCTCGGTTCCGGCGTTGGTGATGAACTGCTTGGTCCCGTCGATCACCCACTCGCCCTCCTCCAGCCGAGCCCTGGTGCGCGTGTTGCCGGCGTCGGAGCCGGCCTCCGGCTCGGTCAGCCCGAACGCTCCGAGCCGTTCGCCCGAGCACAGGCGGGGCAGCCACTCCCGCTTCTGCTCCTCGCTTCCGAACAGGTAGATCGGCTGGGTGC
>JBKQOO010000052.1:0-6649 GCA_052145475.1 Solirubrobacteraceae bacterium | reverse complement strand
GCAGTGCGGATGGCGCCGTTCCCGAGCTGAGCGTCGAGCTCGGGCGGCGCCTACTCCGCCGTGTAGATGAACTGGTCGGCCGGCCTGCTCTTCTTGCTGGTGTCTCCGCCTGCGGATGCCGTGACGTCGACCGTTCCGGCCTTGCCTTTGCTGGCCGCCGGCGAGGAGACCGTGCAGGTGGTCGAGGAGACGCAGCGAGATTCGGCCCCGTACACCTTGCCGAACTCGAAGATCGTGATATGTGAGGAGTTCTGCCTGCCGAATCCGAATCCGGTGCCGGTGACCGTGACCGTGGTGCCGCCCGCCGTCGGGCCGGTGTCGGGGCTGACGCTCGTGATCGTCGGCGCTTCGAAGGTGAACCTCGCCTTGGCGCTGACGTAGCTCGTACCGCCGCTCGGCGTGGTCACCCGCACCTGTGTCAGCCCGGACGTCGCCGCCGGCGTCTGCGCCGTCAGTGAGGTGTCCGAGTTGACCGTGAAGGTCGATGCTCTCACCGTGCCGAACCAGACCGCCGTGGCTCCGGTGAAGTTGGTGCCCGTCATCGTCACCGAGCTGCCGCCGGCGGCTGGCGCCTTCTTGATCGAGAGCTTTGTGACCGTGGGGACCGGCCCGCTCGGAGCGGGCGGGACGGTGAAGGTCTGCTGCCCGCCTGCGAACTTCGTGCCTTCCGCGCCCACTTCCAGCTCGTAGGTGTAGGTGAGGCCCGGGAAGAGTTCGCTCACCGAGCCAGACACCGCCACCCGTTCGCTGTACCCGACCGGCCAAGGACTGCACTGCACGATGTCACCGCCGCCGCTGATCCCCGGTTCGATCGCTGTGTAGGTGAAGCCGCAGCTGGTCAGGAACTGCCCGTTGGCGTCGAGCGTCCCAGTCAGGGTCGCTGTTCCTTCGGCGGTGGCGCTCGCCGTTTCGGTGAGAACCGTCGGCGGTCCGGCCAGCGTCCTGAACGTCCCCCAGCCGCCGTAGCTGCTGCCGCCGGCATTGGCCGCGAAGATACGGAAGAAGTAGTTCGTATACGGGGCCAGTCCACTCGCCACGCCGGCCACCGCGACGGGGCTCTCGCCGGATTCCGGCGCGGGGCTGCAGGGAACGCTCGAGCCGTAGGACAGCGTCGTGCCGTATTCGAGCTTGCATTCGGTCACTTCGGCGCCGTTCGGGTTGACCGTCGCGTTCAGGCTCGCCGAGGTCTCCGTGATCGATGACGCCGATCCCGTCGCCACCGTCGGCGCCTGCGCCAGCGTCGTGAACGTCCCGTCGGAGCCCTGCCGGGAGCCGTCTGCGTTGGCGGCCACGATCCGGAAGTGATAGGTCGTGTTCGGGCTGAGGCCGCTCAGCGAGGTGCTGACCGCGACGGTGGTTTCGCCCGACCCGGGGAGCGCGCTGCAAGGCGAGCTCGAGCCGTAGGCGTCGGTGCGGCCGTATTCGAACTTGCATTCGGCCACTTCGGTCCCGTTCGGGTCGACCGTCGCTTTGAGCGTCGCCGAGCTCACCCCGATCGAGGTGGCAGCGCCGGTGAGCACTGTCGGCGCTTCCGGTGAGGTCGTGAACGTGCCGTCCGAGCCCTGCCCGGACCCGTCTGCGTTCGCGGCCACGATCCGGAAGTGATAAGTCGTGTTCGGGCTGAGGCCGCTCAGCGAGGTGCTGACCGCGACGGGGGTTTCGCCAGACCCGGGGAGCGCGCTGCAGGGCGAGCTCGAGCCGTAGGCTTCGGTGCGGCCATATTCGAACTTGCATTCGGTCACGTTCGCGCCGTTCGGGTCGACCGTCGCGTTCAGCGTCGCTCGGGTCTGCGCGATCGACGAGGCCGGCTGGGTCACCGCAGTCGGTGCGGACGAGCCTTCGGAGTCGCTGACCTGCACCTGCGGTTCTGCGCTCGGCGAGGCCAGTGAGACAGTGCCGCCCGCGGGCACGAGCGAGGAGCCCCCGCCGCCCCCGCCGCCTCCATTGGCGCTGCCTCCGCCTCCACCGCCGCCGCCGTAGTAACCGCCGCCTCCACCGCCACCCCGGAAGTCGCAGGTGCCTCCCGCTCCGCCCGAACCGAGCGCTCCCGGTTCGCCGGAGCTGCATCCGCCCCCGCCGGCCGTGCCACCGCTGCTCTGCGTGCCGGCGCCCCCGCCGGTCAGTCCGCCGCCCGACGCTTCACCGGCCTGGCCGGCGCCGCCGCCGGCGCCGCCGTTGTTCTCCCCTGTGTCGCCCCCTCCCCCGCCCCCGCCTGCCACCAGCAGCCGGTCGTCGGGCGCGAGGCCGGACGCGCGGGGCGATGTGCGTATGTCTGAGGCGCCGCCGCCCCCGCCTCCGCCGCCTCCGCCGCCGTTGAAGCCCCCTTCGCCCCCCGATCCCTCTCCGGCGCCGTTGCCCCCCACCTCGACGTAGAGGGTCTGCCCGGGCGAGACGTGGACTTCGCCGCCCACCTGCGCGGCCGCGCCGCCCGGGCGACCCGCGCTGCCGCCGCTGCCGGCGACCGCGAAGACCCTCAGCCTGGAGACCGCGCCGGGAACGACCAGGGACTGCTCGCCGCCGGTGTAGTTGAAGACGGTCGTCCCGGCGCTGGCCGTCGTCGTAAACGAACGGTCGCCGCCGTAGCGCGTGACGCCCGTAGCTGTCACGGCGATCCGGAAGTGGTAGGGCGTGCCGGCTGTGAGTCCGGTGACGGTGGCGGAGACGGCCACGGGGTTATCGGCTGCGCCCGGTGAGTGACTGCAGGGCACGCTCGCGCCGTAGCTTTCGGAGCTGCCGTATTCGAACCGGCATTCGGTGACTTCTTCACCGTTCGGGTCGACCGTCGCGTTCAGCGTCGCCCCGGTCTGGGTGATCGGGGACGCCGATGGGCTCGACAGCGAGAGAGGTGGCAACGTCGCAAAGCTCCGATCCGCGCCGTAGCTGGCGCCTTGCGCATTCACCGCGACGATGCGGTAGTGGTAGGTCGTATCGGCCGCGAGTTCGGTGACGCTGGCGGAGACGGCGACGGGGCTCTCGCCTTCACCCGGCGACTGACCGCACGGCACGCTCGCGCCGTAGCCTTCCGAGGTGCCGTATTCGAACCGGCATTCGGTGACCTGCTCGCCTTCGGGGTTCACCGTCGCGTTGAGCGTCGCCGTCGTCTGTCTGACGGTCGAGGCGGCCAAGGTCGTGGCCGGCCCGGGGGGCGTCGCTTCCGGGGCGCCGCGGAGGGTGCCGAGCCCCGTCGGGCCGTCATAGCCCGGGCCGGCTTCGCAGAGGTAGTCACCGCAGGAGCCGTTGTGTCCCGAGACGACGTCGTTGAAGGCTGCGGACCCCCTCTGCTGGGCCTCGAGATAGAGCGCCTCGGCGCCGGGGAGCGATTTCGTGTAGCTGTTCGCCAGTGCCATCGCGCCGGCGACGATCGGCGTCGCGACGCTCGTGCCGCCGATGTTTCGCCAGCCTGTTTCGTGCTCGTAGCTGTCGTATGTGGAGACCGGCGTGTTGGGATCCGCAACCGCGGACACGTCGTTGGCGGTGCGGTACTGGCAGTCGAAGTCGCTCTGCCAGGCCGGCTTGGGTTCTTCGCTGCACCCGCTGCCCGTGCCCGACCAGACCGTCTCTTCCCACCCGCGGGCGTCCGAGCTCGGCCGCAGCGTGGTCCCTCCCACGGCGATCACGTTCGAGGTGTCGGAGGGGAACTCCGCCCCGTAGCCTTCGTCCCCGCCGGCGGCCGTGATCGGGACGCCGGGGTGGTCGTAGGAGGACGCATAGCGGGAGGTCAGACCTTCGCCGCCGAAGCTGTTGCTCACCTCCGTGGCGCCGAGCGCCACCGCCTCGTTCTCGGCGGCGGCCAGGTTTTCGCGGGAGTTGGTTTCGCCCTCGACCAGCAGCAGGTGGCATTTGGGGCACACGGCCGAGACCATGTCCAGGTCGAGCGAGATCTCACCGGACCAGCTTTCGCTCGCTTTCGGGTAGGAGCTGCCGCCTTTCTGGTTGACCTTGCGGAAGCAGCCGTCGGCGGTCGTGCATTCTCCGAGCGAGTACTCCGAGCGGTACGTGGCGAGGTCCGCTTCGGCATTCGGGTCGTCGTAGGCGTCGACGATCGCGACGGTCTGCCCCGTGCCGGCCGATTCGGATGGCAACTCGTATGCCGAGCGCAGGTCGGCGGGAGAGTAGCCGCCGCCGACACCGGTGCCGAACAGGGCAGGGCTGAGTTCCGCTCCGGCGCCCGCCGTGATCGCCCCGGCCCGGACCGGTCCGCGCACGAGTCTCTTGATGGGCGGGTCGACGATGTGCTCGCAGGCCAGGCCGCTCCCACCCCGCGAGCAGGCGTAGAACGGCATGGTGCTCGACCGGACGGTGGATATGTGCGACCAGTTCGCCGTCGCGACGCCCGGCAGCAGGAGAAGGGCGATGGCGAGCAGCGCCGCGACCACCGCGAACGGAACCGCCGATCCCCTCTGCGCCCCTGCCACGTCGCCTCCTTGTGGTGCCCCTCCACCAGGCTGTGCGGACGCCTGCAGGTACCGGCTCTGCCACCGCCGCGGCCGGAGCGAAACCTAGCCAACGCACTCCGGCCTGTCAAGCAGCGCGATCGGTCGACGCGGCGGCCTCGAGGGCATGGCTTCCCGGCCCGGTCATGGACCCCCGTAGGGGATTTTCAGCCTTTCAGCAGCTCCCGCAGGAACCCGCGGCCCGTGACGCTCATCGCCAGCAGCGAGCCGAACAGCAAGACCGCGTCGACGCTCTCGCGGCCCTGCTTGTTCCAGTAGTCGTCTTCGAGGTTCAGCCACAGTGCGAACTCGTCCAGCGTCAGCGCCGCGCCGCTGCCGTAGGCGGCAGCCGTGACCTGCGAGGCGAGGCGGCCTTCGACGATCCCGATCTCGAGCAGCCACAGGTAGCCGACGACCAGCAGGCCGACGATCCCGAAGGTCATGTGGTGGATGTGCCGTCCTCCCGGCGTGATGTTGCGGAACGGGCCGCGTTCGGCGCGGATCGCGTGCGTGATCGCGCGCACCGTGGCGAAGGTCGTGAAGAACGAGGCGGTCGAGAGCAGCCGGCGCTCGCGGCGGGGGTTCTCACCGAAGTGCTTCTCGTAGAGGGCGCGGATGTCGCGGCCGCCCTTGTCCTGGTCCGCCACGGCTGTCAAACCTAGAGAATTCCGGCCGCGATCGCGCGCCAGCCGACCGGCACTGGGCGACTGGTGAGGCGGCTACAGTCTGGCTGATGCCTCCCGTCAGACGGTCCGCCCGAGTCTCGGCGCTCGCCCTGCTGGCTCTCGCGCTCCTGCTCGTGCTCGCGGGCTGCGGCGGCTCATCGTCGGACAACGGCGTCGCGGCCAAGTCGCCGGACCAGATCCTGGAAGCGACAAAAGCGGCCGCCAGGCAGGCGGCCTCGGTCCACATCGCCGGCTCAATCAACAGCGGCGGGAAGCCGATATCACTGAACATGGAACTGCTCGCGGGCAAGGGCGGCAAGGGCACGATCTCCCAGGAAGGCTTCACGATCAACATCGTGCAGTCGGGCGGCGCCGTGTACATCAACGGCAGCGCCGCCTTCTACCGCCACGTCTCCGGGCCGGCCGCCGCCGAGCTGTTGCAGGGCAAATGGCTCAAGGCGCCGGAGGGCAGCGGCGAACTCGCGTCCCTGGCCTCGCTGACCGACCTGAGCAAGCTGATCGACGCCGCGCTTGCCGATCACGGCACGCTGACCAAGGGCTCGACCACGACGATCGAAGGCCAGAAGGCGATCACGCTGAACGATGTCTCCAGAGGCGGGGCTCTGTACGTGGCGACGACCGGCAAGCCCTACCCGCTCCAGATCACCAAGGGGGGCGACGAACCGGGCCGCGTCGTGTTCGATCGCTGGGATCAGCCCGTCACGATCACGCCGCCGGCGAACGCAATCGACATCAGCAAGCTTCAGAGCGGCGGCTGACGAGCCGATTCGTACATATGTCCATCTGCGCGCAGTACGGATCAAGGAAGCTCGCGGCGGTGTCGATTCCCCTCTGGCAACGCGGTGCGAACCTGGGACCGGTCAAGGATGCGAGAGTTCTCGGTGAATGGTGTGCTTCAAGCCGGCCCGATCGGGCGGCTTCGCGGGGTTGCGTTGAGCGGCCCCGAACAGGACGGCGCGGGCCGGGGGCGGATCGGTGCGCCGATGCGTAGCCCTGCCCGGCTCGGCCGGCGCTCCGGGCACGGGGGCCCCGCAGGCGCGGCATACGAGCAGAGCGCCGAGGCGGGCGGCCCGCGCAGGCCGTCGCTCACAGGCCTGGCGGCGTGGGGCGCGCTTGCTGTCGCAGCAGCCGTCGGAGTGGTCCTGACCGGCGCCTCGGCTGCCGTTGCGGGATGCGTTGTCGTGCTTGCGGTCGCGTTGCTGGCGATCGGCCGGCGGCTCGGCGGGAAAGGCATCGGCGAGCTCGAGGACGAGATCGAGAACCGCACCAGCGAGCTGAAAAGGGCGCTGTCCGAGCTCGAGATCGCGCAGGCCGAGACGGTTCAGCGGCTGTCGATGGCGGTCGAGTTCCGCGACGAGGACACGGGCGCGCACATCGAGCGGATCGGCCGCTTCTCCGTGCTGCTGGCCGAGCACATCGGCATGGACGCGGAGTTCTGCGAGCGCCTGCGCCATGCCGCTCCGCTGCACGACGTCGGCAAGGTGGCGATCCCGGACGCGATCCTGCTGAAGCCCGGTCCGCTGACCCCGG
>JBKQOO010000051.1:0-3430 GCA_052145475.1 Solirubrobacteraceae bacterium | reverse complement strand
CCAACAACCCCCTTGGGCGCCCGGGTAGCCGTGACGGCGACCCGCAGCGGTAGTAAAAACCCTTGATCCAGAGCCAAACCACCGCCGCAGGGCCAAATTGAGCACTCTAGGTTGCAGTCTCCGGATGGCGAGACCCGGACTCGAACCGGGGACACCACGATTTTCAGTCGTGTGCTCTACCAACTGAGCTATCTCGCCGCTGTGGATCGGGCCCGATGCTACCGAGTCGCCGACGGCTCGGCGAACGACGCCGTGCCGGTGCACGCGCGACGCCGCGCGGTCACGAGGCGCCGTCGTTTTCCCAGGCTTCCAGATAGGGCAGCGGGTCGATCGGGTGTCCGGTGGCCGTCCTCCAGCCTCCGACCCACATCTCGAAATGCAGGTGTGGCGCGGTCGCGTCGCCGGTCTGACCGGCAAGGCAGATCTGCTGACCGGCCGTGACGGCCTGATCGGCCGCCACCGACGTCGAGGAGGCCTCGCAATGGGCGAACATGAAGTCGAAGCCGTAGGTCGTGTGCTCGACGACGTAGTAGCCGGCCCCGCCGGCCTGGTAGCTGGCCTGCTCGATCGTGCCGGCGAAGGGCACGACGTCGGGCGTGCCTTCGGCGGTCAGGATGTCCTGGCCCTGGTGGGTGTAGCCGTCGCGGGGCGCGCCGAAGCGGTTTTCGGGGCCGCCGAAGTTGTGCGGGCCGCGAACCGGGAAGACGGCGCCCTCAGCCGCCGTCTGCGCGGGGGTCGGGACTCCCGGTTCGAGGCCGGCGGGCGGGGGCGCGACGGGCCGGGCGGGCGCCATGACGGTCAGCGTCGCCTCGCCCGAGATGCGGGCGCTGCGCAGCAGGTTGCCGTTGCGGCGGTCGTGAGCGCTGATGGTCACCCTGTAGGTGCCGGCTGCCAGGGTGGCGCCGGCGGGCCAGACGACGCTGAGCCGGTGCGCGGTGTGGACCCATCCCATCGTCGCCGTGACGGCGGTGCGGTGGCTGCTCAGGTCGATCACGAGCACGCGCAGATAGACGGTGGAGGCGCCCTGCTCGCTCAGCTCCAGCGTGATCCTCGGGGGCCGCCCCGCGATGCTCGAGCTCGGGACGTGGAGTTCGCTCAGCACGGGCCGCCCAACGCTGGCGGGCACCCCGGCCTCGCTGCCGCCGATCTGCGGTGAGGCGGGCGCGACGGCGCCCCCGGGTTCGCCGGGCAGGGCCAGCGCGCCCGGAGCCTGGCAGAGCAGAGCCGCGCTCGTCAGGGCCGCGAGGACGGCCCGGCGGAGGGTTCTCATGGGGTTTGTCTCGACGCGGCGCCTCGCTCTCGCGAGGCGTGCCCGCGGAATTGCAGGGCCGCTCTAGCCCTGCTCGATTTCGGCGATCAGGGCGCGGTAGGTCAGCTTCAGGCCCTCGTCGATCGCGACCTCCGGGCGCCATCCCAGCTCCGCTTCGGCGCGGCTGATGTCAAGGCAGCTGTGCTGCAGCTCCCCAGGGCGCAGGTCGGCCAGCTGCGGCTGTATCTCCACCCCGGCGGTCTCGCTGAGGCCCTTCCAGATCGCCATCACGTCGGTCTCGACGCCGGTCGCGATGTTGTAGACGCCGGCGCGACCCGAGGCCGCGAGCAGCGCCCTCACCACATCGGCGACGTAGATGTAGTCACGCGTGGGGCGGCCGTGGCCGTACAGCGTCGGGGCTCGGCCTTCCTGGATGTGGCCGGTGAAGATCGCGACCACGCCGGCCTCGCCGTGCGGGCTCTGCCGGGGGCCGTACACGTTGCCCAGCCTGCAGACCGCGTTCGGGATGCCGGAGGACAGCGACCATGTCCGCACGTAGGCCTCGGCCGCCCACTTCGAGGCGCCATAGGGCGAGAGCGGTTCCGGTATCCGGTCCTCGGGGGTGGGCATCGGCGCGTCGTCGCCGTACAGGGCCCCGCCGGTGGATGTGAACACGACGGGTGCGCCGTGCCGGCCGGCCGCCTGGAGCACGTTGAGCGTCCCGCGCACGTTGACGTCGCAGTCGCGGCCCGGGTCCTCCACGGAGGCGACCACGCTGGCCTGCGCGGCGAGGTGGAACACGGCCCGGGGCTCGACCTCGTCGAAGATCGCTTGCAGCGCCTGGGCATCGACGATGTCCTGCTCACGGAGCACAGCCTGCTCGGCGACCCGCTCGGCTCTCCCGGAGGAGAGGTCGTCGACAACGGTCACATCGAAATCGTCCGCCAGCAGGGCGTCGACGACGTGCGAGCCGATGAAGCCGGCGCCGCCGGTCACGATCGCGCGATTGCTCATCCGGCGCGAAATCTATACCGAGGCAGCCGAGGCGGTCCCGGCGAGCAGGTCTTCGACCGCTTCGACCGACTCGTCGATCCGCTCGAGCACCCGCATCCCCCCGCGTTCACGGGGCAGGCTGCCGCCCACGGCGGGGCCGCCCAGCACGATCGGGATGCCGGGGTGGCTGCACCGCATCTCGCGCAGGGCGAGGTCCAGCGAGTCGCTCTCGCCGGGCACGGCAGCCCCCAGCACAAGCAGGTCGGGAGACTGGCTTTCGACCATCGCCAGCAGGCGCTCGCCCGAGAGGTCCGTGTCGAAGATCGTCTGGTAGCCGGCCGCGGCCAGCTGGTCGTGGACCATCTGCAGCCCCAGGGTGTGCTCGTCGCCGGCCACGCCGGCCAGCAGGACACGCTCCCGGGTCGGCTCGGTGCCGCCGGTCATGTAGCGGTAGAGGGTCGCCAGGACGCGGCGCACGATCGTCGAAGCGCGGTGCTCGCGGTCCGGGCCGAGTTCGCCGGCTTCCGAGAGCACGTCCAGGCGCCGCAGGGCAGGGCCGATCACCTCGGCGTGCAGCGTCGTCGGCGAGATGCCGTCCTCGATCGCGGTGGCGATCGCGCCCTCGGCCATCTCCGCGTCCCCGCGTTCCAGCGCGGTGGCGAACGTCTCGAGTGTCGTCTCGGTCAGGGCGGCGGGGTCGCGTCGCAGCTCTTCGCGCGCGTCGGGTCCGGAGCGGCCCAGCACTTCCATGAAGGCGTCCAGCAGCACGGGGTCGAAGTGGCGTCCACGCTGTTCGCGCATCATCTGGATCGCCTCCTCGACCGAGAAGGCCTTGCGGTAGACGCGGTCACTGGTGAGCGCGTCGAACACGTCGGCCACCGCGACGATCCTGCCCTCGATCGGGATCGCCTCTCCCTTCAGCCCGCGCGGGTAGCCTGTGCCGTCCCACTTCTCCTGATGGCTGAGGGCGATCGTGGCCGCCATGTCGAGGATCGAGGAGGACGAGCCGCGCACCAGGCGGTGGCCCTCCTCGGCGTGGGTCTCGACGATCGCGCGCTCCTCCGGGGTCAGCGGACCGGGCTTCAGCAGGATCGCGTCCGGGATCGCCACCTTGCCGACGTCGTGCAGCGGAGCGGCATGGCGCAGGCGCTCGCAGAACTCCGCGTCCATGCCGATGTGCTCGGCCAG
>JBKQOO010000050.1:0-15198 GCA_052145475.1 Solirubrobacteraceae bacterium | reverse complement strand
GCGCGGCCAAGATGGTCGTGCTCGACGTCGACCACCCCGACATCCGTGAGTTCATCTGGTGCAAGGCCAAGGAGGAGGACAAGGCGGCAGCCCTGCGCGACGCGGGCTTCGACATGTCGATCGACGGAGACGGCTTCTTCTCGATCCAGTACCAGAACGCCAACAACTCGGTGCGGATCACCGACGACTTCATGCGGGCCGTCGAGGAGGACGCCGAGTGGCACCTGACCTCCCGCACCACGGGCGAGCCCGTCGCGACGGTCTCGGCCCGCGAGCTGATGCGCGAAATCGCGGAGGCGGCCTGGCGCTGTGCCGACCCGGGCGTCCAGTACGACACGACGATCAACAACTGGCACACCTCGCCGGCCAGCGGGCGCATCAACGCGTCGAACCCCTGCAGCGAGTACATGCACGTCGACGACTCGGCCTGCAACCTCGCCTCGCTGAACCTGATGCGGTTCCGCCGCGCCGACGGCAGCCTCGACGTCGAGACCTTCGAGCACACCGTCGACATCATGCTGCTGGCGCAGGAGATCGTCGTCGGGCCCTCCAGCTACCCGACCGAGGAGATCGGCGCCAACGCGCGCGCCTTCCGCCAGCTCGGGCTGGGCTACGCGAACCTGGGCGCCTACCTGATGAGCAACGGCATGCCGTACGACTCCGACGAGGGGCGCGGCGCGGCCGCCGCGATCACCGCGCTGATGACCGGACGCGCCTACCGCCGCTCGGCCGAGATCGCTGGAGCGCTGGGCCCGTACGATCGCTACGGGGAGAACCGCGAGGCCCACAACAACGTGATGCGCATGCACCGCGACGCAGCCCACGCCATCCCCGGCGAATCCTGCCCGGACCGCGAGCTGCTGACGGCTGCCACGCGCTCGTGGGACGAGGCGGTCGAGCTTGGTGACGCGATGGGCTACCGCAACGCCCAGGCGACCGTGCTGGCGCCGACCGGCACGATCTCCTTCCTGATGGACTGCGACACGACCGGCGTCGAGCCGGACTTCTCGCTGGTCAAGTTCAAGGAGCTGGTCGGTGGCGGCCAGATGACGATCGTCAACCGCACCGTGCCGCTCGCGCTGGCCACGCTGGGCTACTCCGAGCCGCAGATCGAGCAGATCGAGGCGTACCTGGCCGAGCACGGCACGATCGTCGGCGCGCCAGGACTGGCCGAGGAGCACCTGCCCGTGTTCGACGTCGCCGTCGGCGAACGGGCCATCTCCCACATGGGCCACATCCGGATGATGGGCGCTGTCCAGCCGTTCATCTCGGGCGCGATCTCGAAGACCGTGAACCTGCCCCAGGAGGCGACCGTCGAGGACATCGCCGACGCATACCTGCAGGCATGGCGCCAGGGGATCAAGGCGCTGGCGATCTACCGGGACGGCTCGAAGACGGCACAGGCGCTGCGCACCGACGCCCAGCAGGAGAAGCCTGAGCCGGTCGTCGAGGAGATCGTCGAGCAGGCCGTCGCGAAGGCGCTGGCCGAGGTCGGCCCGCGCCGCAAGCGGATGCCCCGCGAGCGACAGTCGATCACCCACAAGTTCTCGATCGGGGGACACGAGGGCTACATCACGGCCGGCATGTACGAGGACGGGACCGTCGGCGAGATCTTCCTGACCGACATCGGCAAGGAGGGCTCGACCCTGCGAGGCATGATGAACTCGTTCGCCACCGCCATCTCCATCGCCCTGCAGTACGGAGTGCCGCTGGAGACGCTGGTGCACAAGTTCAGCCACATGCGCTTCGACCCCGAGGGGATCACCGGCAACCCGGAGATCCCGTTCGCGAAATCGATGCCCGACTACATCATGCGCTGGCTCGCCTCCCGCTTCCTGGATGCCGACACGCAGGAGGAACTCGGGATCCTGACCGCCGAGGTCCGGGCACGACAGGCCGCCGTCGAGGCCGCGCAGCCGCTCGGCGACACTGCGGGGCCCGGCAGCTCGGTCGAGGCGCAGGCCGGGCCGACCGCCCCGACCTCCGCCCTCACCGACTCCCCGCCCGTCGTTCCGGCCCGCCTGCAGGGCCTCGACCTCGGGCCCGCCTGCAGCCAGTGCGGCGGGATGATGCAGCGGACCGGGAGTTGCTACACCTGTTCTTCCTGCGGCAACAACACCGGCTGCGGCTGACGAACGAATAGCAGCGCATCTCTGCGTCCTCGCTCGCTCGCGTGCGAAGCACGCCACGCTCCCTGCGTCCTTGACCTGCTTGCCCTTCGTTCGCCAGCTCAGCGTCCTTACCCAATCGGGGAACTTCGCGCTCGCTCGCGTGCGCAGCACGCCACGCTCCCTGCGTCCTTGATCTGCTTGACGCTTGGGGCTCAGGGGCGCAGTTAGTCGAACGGTCGAACGACGAGGACCTACCATCTGCCCGATGAGCGGCAAGGCCTTTCCGCCCTCACCGGAGGCTCCGCTGCAGGGAGGGTGCCTGTGCGGGGCGGTCCGCTACGAGATCACCGCTCCGTTCCTGTCGGCCGGCTACTGCCACTGCACTCGCTGCCAGCGACGGACCGGGACGGGCTCCTCGGCCAACGGCCGGGTTCCGCGTCATGGCTTCAGGCTGCTCAGCGGCGAGCAGCAGCTGCGCACCTACACGCCCGCACAGGGCAAGCCCAAGGTGTTCTGCTCCGAGTGCGGCTCCGCCCTGTTCAGCGGCCGGCCGCTTCATGACGAGGAGGTCGCGGTGCGGCTGGGTACCCTGGACGGCGACCCCGGGATCCGCCCCGAATACAGACAGTTCGTCGACTTCGCCGCGCCGTGGGAGCCGATTCCCGAGGACGGCCTTCCGCGCCATCCCGGCACGCGAGGGGCCTGAGCCGCGGCTCGGCTCGCCGGGCGCTAGACGAGCCGCGGCGCGGCAGCGGCCGGGGCTCGGGGTCCGCCTCGCGCCGCGCACTTGGCCAGCGTCTCGGCCCGTACTCGCAGCCACCACAGCGAGCCGGGGCCGCCGCAGCGCTCCCGCCAGCCCTTCAGCGCCAGCTCCAGTCGCTCGAGGCTCGATACGCGGGCGAGCACCTCGACCCGGCCGCCTCCCTCGTCCTCCGGGCCCAGGCGGGTGAGGTACAGCTCACCGGTGTCCCTGACCCAGGCGGCCCTGTGCAGCGGGCCCTTGGCAGCGCCCCGCCACCACAGGCCGACATCGCGCTCTGGAGACCGCAGGCGGGCCCGATCGGCGTTGTAGAAGGCCGCCAGCGAGGGGTAACGCTCGAGTGGCCCTCCCGGGTCTGGATCGTCTGAGGAAGTCATCGTGACCACCCGTCTTCGAGGGGAAGGTTGGTGGAAGCACCTTCGCGCCTGCGGCTTAACGATTGGTTACCGCGTCGTAAGGATTCCTCGTGACCCTGGCCGCAGCCGGAGAGCGCTCGCCCCGGCGCGGGGCGGCGCGGCGGGAGAGGTGGTGCCACCGGCTCGGAGGAACCGGTGACACGCGAGCCCTCTCAGGGATTCAGACGCTTCTTCAGGGCGCTCGCAGCCGAGAATTTCGCGGCCTTCGAGGCAGCGATCTGGATCGTCTGGCCGGTCGACGGGTTGCGCCCCTGACGGGCGGCCCGCTGGCTGACGCTGAACTTGCCAAAGCCGGCAAGTGCGACCTCCCCCCCGGCGGCCAGCTCGTCGGAGATCGAGTCGATCGCCGCCTCCACTGCCTGGCGTGCCTGGCTTCCCGCCAGGCCGGTGCGCGAAGCGACCTGCTCAGCTAGCTCGTTCTTGGTCATGCCACTCCCTTCTCGAGTGTCTTTGCTCCCGAGGAGGCTAACCGCTCATGCGGACGACGAGACCAATAAACACGGGGCCTACCGGCCGAAGAGTCCCTAATTTCCGGGGAACTCGAGCGGCGCCGTCGTCCGCAGCGAGCCCTCGGCGCGGCGGTCCCGCGCAGCAGCGCGCGAGGGCTGGCGTAGCGCACCGGCGGCGCAGGCCGCCCACAGCGTCGTGATCCAGGCGCCACAGGCCAGCCCCACGTGCACCCAGACCAGCTCCGTCGGCAGGTGCGTCTCATACTGATCGAGCCCGACGGCGCCCTGCAGGGCCAGCAGCCAGCACAGGATCGTCAGCGGGCGCCGGACCTGCGCGGGCGCCTCCCGGCGGCGCGCCATGAACCAGATCGCGACGGCCGCCAGGCTGAACACCAGGGCGATCTCCGCGTGGCGGTGGATCACGAAATCCATCGTGCCCTTGCCGTCGAAGCTCAGCCGATTGATCTTCTGGCCCGGCGATCCACCCGCGTGGGGGCCGGCCGCGGTGGCCGCCGTCCCCGCGAAGATCGTCACGGCACCCAGCCCGACCAGCGCGACCAGCGCCCTGACCAGGCCGCGGTCCGGCGGGCTCGCCTGAGCCTGCGCCGCCACCTCGGAGGGCTCGTGGGAGGCGCGCCAGAGCAGGATCACGGCGGCGAGCAGGATCAGCATCGAGAGCGCGAAGTGGCCCATCACCCAGCCGTAGTCCAGTGCCCCCTTGACGGTCAGCCCGCCCAGCACCGCCTGCCCGATCACGCCGAGCGGCAGCAGCGCGCTCAGCCAGGTCAGGTCGCGGCGGTAGGGACGGCGGCGCAGCGCGCCAAGCCAGGCCGCTCCCGCCGCCAGACACACCGGGAACGTGATCAGCCGGTTGGAGAACTCGATCACCGCGTGGCTGTTCAGGGGCGGGTAGACGTTGCCGTAGCACTTCGGCCAGGTCGGGCAGCCCAGGCCCGAGCCGGTCAGGCGCACGGCCGCGCCGGTCAGCACGATCAAGGTCAGCGCTCCCAGCGCGACCTGGGCGATCCGGACGTACTGGGCCGGAGTCACCGTGTAGCCGTTGGTTCGCTCCCGCAGGCGCTCGAGCCTGGCGCTCATGTCCCTAAGGATGCCACCGAAACGGCAGTTCGGCGGCGAGATCGCGCAGCCGCGGCGCAGCGTCATCGCGCTCGGAGACGATCAGCTCCTGCACCGGCAGCGGCCACTCGATCCCGACATCGGGGTCGTTCCAGGCGATCCCCCGTTCAACCTCCTGGTCGTAGTAGGCCGTCTGCTTGTACAGGACGTCCGCGACCTCGCTCACCACGCAGAAGCCGTGGGCGAAGCCGACCGGGACGTAGAGCTCGCGCATCGTCTCGTCGTCCAGCTCGACCGCCTCCCACTCGCCGTAGGTCGGCGAGCCGGCGCGCAGGTCGACGGCGACGTCGACGATCCGCCCCCGTGAGCAGCGAACCAGCTTGGCCACCCCGTCGCCGATCTGGAAGTGCATTCCCCGCACCACCCCCCGGCTCGAGCGCGAGTGGTTGTCCTGGACGAAGGCCTCCTGCGGAGGCAGGCCGATCTCGGCGTGCCACTGCCGGCGGTAGGTCTCCACGAAGAATCCGCGCTCATCGCCGTGGACGGCCGGCTCGATCGCGACGAGGCCGGGGAGACGCAGGGACAGGGCGCGCACGAGCGCGCAGGTTAGCGTCCCCGGTGCCTGTGCTTGGGCTTGGGCCGCAGGTGGATGATCGTGATGCTGACCTGCGAGACGTTGCGCTCCCTGTCATAGGCCAGGAAGGTCAGGGTGTGGCGCCCGTAGGGGATGTGCTTGGCACCCTGCCAGTCCAGCCTGCCGGAGAGCACCCTCGGGTAGCTGTTGCCGTCGTAGTTGCGGATCAGCTTGCCGTCGATCTCCAGGCGGATCCTGAACACGCCCTCCTTGCTGGCCGCCGAGACGTGGATCGGCAGCGGGCCGGAGTAGGCGACGCGGTTGGACGGCGAGGCGACGCTGATCTTCGGGCCGGTGAAGACCCCGCAGGGTTCGGTCAGCTTGTCGCCGTAGCGGGCGTATTCGCGCATCGCCATGAAGGACGGCTTGAGCGACCCGTTTTCCCGCAGCAGGCCCGAGGTGAGGACGCCTTCGTCCTGCACCGGGAACCACAGGGCGACCTGCACGTAGGGGTCTTCCCGGAGGCAGTGGTAGGCCTGGGCCAGGAAGGTGGCCTGCTGTTCGTCGCTGACGCCCCCCGCCTTCTGGCCCGCCCAGGCGCCTTCCGAGCAGACCGCGCTGGTCGTCCGCCAGCTCATCTCGGTCATCCAGATCGGCTTGTCGTCGCCGTTGGCCAGCATCACCGCGTGGACTTCGCGGTAGGCCAGGAACGAGTCGGGGATGATGCGGTTGTCCGGGCCGCGCAGGTATTCGTAGGGGGAGAGGATGTTGCAGGCCGTGTCCGTGTGGACGCCGACCGCGTCGAAGTAGCCCTTGCCGCCGGCGGCGTAGACGCCTTCCAGGAACGAGTAGTCGTTGCCCGTCAGCCCGCCCAGCACGACAGTCGCGTTCGGTTCGGCCGCCTTCACCGCGGGGTAGGCGGCCTGCAGCAGCTGCACGTAGGCGGCCGGGTTGGGCGCCCCGGTCCACCAGCTCGGAGCGTCCTCCTCATTCCAGACCTCATATGCGCTGACGCGGCTGCCGAAGCGCTTGGCGATCGCGCCGATCATCGCGGCGTAGTCGGCCGGGTTGGCCGGGGGCATGTTGACGTCGGCCGAGCCGGTCTCCCAGGACGGCGTGTCGACCACGTCGAGGATCACCTTGGTGCCGGCCGGGAAGGCTTTGAAGGTCTGTTCGTATGAGGCCAACCAGTTCTGGGCGAAGACGCCCTTGCTCGGCTCGACGTCGGGCCAGGTCAGGAACATCCGCACCCAATGGGTGCCCAGCGAGGCGATCACCGGGACTTTCCCGACCACCGGACCCTGCAGGTTCACGCCCGGTTCGGCCGCGCCGGCCGGGGCGGCTTGCGCCGCAGCGCACGCAACCGTCGTCAAGGCCAGGGCCAGCAGCCGAAGCACAACGAGCCGGACGGAAACTGCGGATCGTCTCGAAGGCTGTCGTTGCATCATGCTCCTATCGGCACCTTTGCCGTTCCTTTGAGAGCAGAATTCCCATTTCGACGGATCGACTGACCATCCCTGTTGCTCATCTGGCATGCGCAGCCACGGTGCGGCACGTTGCGCCGACCGCTCATTCGCTCAGGGAGGGCGCAGTTCACGTGTGGCGGGCGCACCTCGACGACATCGGCCACGGGCCGCTCAGCGTCCTGTCAGCTGCCGAGCGAGCAGCTGCCCACCGGCCCGGCCTGGAGCGCAAGCGGCTTCGGCGTGGCGGCGCGCGGGCCGTGCTGCGGGTGCTGCTGGGCGGCTACCTTGGCGTCAACCCCAGCTCCCTGCGCTTCTCTCAGCTGCCGAGCGGCAAGCCTGTGGTCGACGCCCAGCTCGCCCGCGGGTACGCTGATCTCGATTTCAGCGTCTCGCACTCGGAGGGCCTGGCCCTGATCGCGATCAGCCGTGCCGGCGCCGTCGGAGTGGATGTGGAGATCATCGGCCGCCGATTCGACCACGCGCGCCTCGCGACCAAGCTGCTGGGCGAATCAGAAGCCGAGCGGATCGCGCAGCTTGGCGCAGAGCAGGGTCGACGCGAGTTCCTGCGGGCCTGGACGCGGCGAGAGGCCACGCTGAAGTGTCGCGGAACAGCCTCTGCGAACACCGCGGCGAGACGGCCCGTCAGGCCGTGGGTTCTCGAGTTCGGCCTCGGCCCCATGGCGATTGCGACGCTCGCGGCGGAGCACGCTCCGGGATCGGTCCGCTTCCAGTCCGTGAAAGCGCAGCCCGCGGGATCGCTGTCGTCACTATGCACTCTCCCCGATGCGCCTCAGCAGACGGGCGAGACTCTCTGAAGTATTCCACCGGGATGGCACGTCAGCCCGTAGAGCTCGAGGTCCCGGCGGACTCGGAAGGACTCTCCGGCGCTGAGCGCCAGCCAGTCCGCGACAGCTGGCATCACCCCCCGCGGCCAGGTCTCTTCCAATCGCATCTCCTCGACGTCCACGCATCCGTCCTCGATCACGAAGAACCCGCCGACCGGAACGAACTCAGCGAAGCCGGTGAGGGCTGCCATTGTCGTGTCATAGACGTGGGCCGAGTCCTCCACTACCAAGCACCTTGCCCCGGACGGCAGCAGACGGGCGACACGCCCCGGTAGCGCCTCGTCACAGACGTCGCCGCTCACCAGCGTTATCTGCTCTTCCCACGACGGGTCGGCCCTGTCCAGGAAGGGCCGCGC
Organism: Solirubrobacteraceae bacterium; assembly: GCA_052145475.1. Classification (GTDB taxonomy): domain Bacteria; phylum Actinomycetota; class Thermoleophilia; order Solirubrobacterales; family Solirubrobacteraceae; genus Palsa-744. The sequence goes on along the minus strand of JBKQOO010000050.1, from coordinate 7,144 downwards.
TCGGTCTGCCTCCACGTCCACCGTGACGACGCGCGGCACCGATACGAGCCCGTAGTCACACAGCGTGCGGAGCCGGTCCCTGAACCACAGCGCGCTTGCGCCGTGGTGGGTTCCGAGCTCGATCACCGCTTCCGGTCGGCATGTCCACAGCAGATGCTCATAGACGCGAAGATCCTCGGGGAATTTGGCCATTGGCACACCCGCGTAGGAGTCGTGGGTGTGACGGGCTGCCCGCTCGAGCCAATACGGCCGAAGCTGCTCATCGAGCCGCATCTCGATCGGCGCGCCCGACCAGCCTGCGAGCCGCGACAGCTCGTCCTCGGGTCGCGGTGGAGCCGTCATGGCGCCCAATCGTAGTTGGAGACAGGCGAGGACGCTCCTGCTCGGTTTCAAGCGCTGGTCGTTGCCATATGATCCACCGCCCGAGCGGCGCCCGCCGCTGCGAGGGGCCTTCGCAGGACTGGCATACCGCCCTCTGCGACGCCGATCACGAGCCGGGACCTCCAGAGAGAATGCATATTTGGACTGACCTGCTGGTGCGCGAGGGCGCGCTGCTCATCCTCCTGCTGGCGCTCGGCGCAGCTCCCGCGGCTTTCCTATCCGCGCGCTTCGACGCGACCACCCGCCTCGCCCTCGCCCCTGCCCTCGGATTCTGCCTCGGGACGTGCGTCTCTACGACCGTACTGCAGATCACGCCCGCGCAGAGCAGCTACTGGATCCTCATCCCGGTCGCCGCCTTCTCCATTTGCCTGGCAGCGTTGCGTACGGCGCGATCTCGCGCGAGTCGGTTCGCGATGACGGCACGAGACGTGGCCCAACTGTTGATCGTCTGCATGGTCGTCACGGTTCCCCTCAACGCCGTGCTGCACTCACATCACACGGTCGGGCCTGTCGCGTACACATACACGGACGTTGACAACTACGTCGGAGAAGAGGACGGCGCTCGTACGATGTCAATCGCGTCCGCGAGATCGGCATGGGCGTCCTCTGTGAGGACCGGGGCTCGGTTTGCCGATCTCACCGCATGGGACTGGTCATTTTTCGCCTCGTTCAACGCGAATCCGAACGCAGCCCCGCTGGACGCGAATCTCGATGAGTTGCTCGGCCTCGGTGCGACCGATACCAACGCTGCTTTCCTGATCGTCCTGATGTTGTCCGGCGCCCTCGGCGTGTTCGCGGCAGTCCGCTATGCAACCCGCTCCCCAACCTGGATGGCGGCGCTCGCCGGAGGCCTTTTCGGAGGGCCCTTTTTTCTCGAGCTTTGGTTCGACACGTTTGAGGCGGCCATCATGGCCCTCGGGCTCCTGATGCCACTCGCGGTCGTGGGCAACGAGGTGATCCGCGAACGCCGCGCGGCCGATGTCGTCGTGCTGGCCCTGATTCTCGGCTGCCTGCTTACGGTCTACCCCGTCCTTGTGCCCATCGTGATCGTGGCCGGAGCGCTCGTGATCGTAACGCTGGCCATCGAGTCCCGACGTCGGGGGTGGAGTCTCCGATGCGTCGCTCGCACCGTCGCGGTGCCGACCGGGGTCCTCCTCGGGCTCGTTCTAGCCTTCACCAACGTCGGCTTCGTTCACGTCGTCGGCTACTACCGCAAACTGCTCGAGAACGAGGTGCCGCTTCCACGGGTGCCTTGGCATCTTTCACCCGAAATACTTCCCGGCTGGCTGCTTCAGACGCGCGAATTCTGGTACCTGCCCAGCCTCGGCGTTGGCGGCCTCAAGCAGATCATCCTCGCTGTCCTGATCCCGCTCGTCTTCCTGTCAGTGATGATCGTGGCGGTTCGCAGGAATCGCTTCGCGGTCGCGCTCCTCGCGCTCGGCGCGGTCTGTGCCGTATTCGCCGAGTACGCGTACTCAAGCCGTAATGCGTGTACGTACTGCGCAGAGCGCGACCTGCTTCCGCTGGCCGTGATCGGGATGGTGTTGCTAGCGATCGGTCTGGCCGCGATGCTCGCAGCTCAGAAGCGTTGGACGCGATGGCTCGCGGGCGCAATCGTGCTCCTCGCGATCGTGGCCGTTGGGCAGCGAACCCATGTCGAGTTGCGGCGGTTCTCCAACGGCTCATACTTCCTCGACTCGGCCGATCGCGAGGCGCTTGCCCGTTTGCCCCCGCATGCGAGGGCGATCCAGCTCGAAGGGTTCGGGCAGACCCTCAGCGCCCAAGCTGAGCAGCCGCTTGTGTATTACCTGGCAGACGAGCACGCACGCGGGCGGACCTCGATCGTCCTCGGCTCGAACCTCTACGGCGCTCTCCAGTACCTGGACTTCGGGGTGGTCAAGCCACCCGGCCCGGAGTTTCACCCCGACTATGACTACGTGCTTACGAGATTCGCCGGGATCAACAGCGGCCGTCGGGTCATCACCAGAAGCGGTGGGATCGCACTGGAGGCGCGTACCCAGCCACTCGATGTACTGCCCTATTCCGGGTTGGCGGCGCCGCTCGCCCGACTTGACCGCTCCGGGGCGGCGTGGCTACAACCGCCGTCGCCACTTGAGCTGTATGTCGTGGGCCCCACCCTCGGGCCGGTGTGGGCAAAGCTGATCTTTCGTACCCTCGGACCGGTCACGGTCACGTCCCAGCCGGGAGTCCGCACCATGCAGAACGACGGAATGCTCGAGGTATGCGTGAAGGCTGTGGGCTCCCCGCCAATCCGCAGCGCGACCCTCCAGGTAACAGCGCCTCCAGCGGCAGGTCCGCCGGTCGCGGAGGCCTTTCCCCCGCCGACACCTCAAGAGAACATCGAGCTGACATCAATGCGAGCCGTCGCACATCACTGCTTTGTCTGAGCCTACGGCCGATTAGGCTCAAGTGGCAGGCTTCCGCAGCGCGACTATGCCGTCCCACACGTGCATGGTCTCAATCTCGAGAGCATCGCCAACCCGCTCCGGCTGGGCCCATCGGGCGGTGTTGCGAGCCGTGTGGTCCACCAAACGCTTGACCAAGCCCACCATGCCGAGCGAGTGGCTCGGCATCGAGATCGGGGGCTCGACGTCTTGGCCGTCGACCGCGGAGACGTTGTCGAGGTTCGCGGCCTGGAGAGGCTCTTCGATGCGTCCGCCGTCCTCCCAGTTGAGCATGTAGCCCGTACCCCAGTCCTCGATGCAGTACAGACCCCCGGGGCAGAGGTGCTCGGAGTACAGGGCTTGGAGCGAGCGCGCCGTGACCGTGCCGAAGTGCGATGCATCATCGATGATGACCTCAAAGCCGCCGGGAGCGAGGGACTCGCGCAGCCGCCTCATCAGCGCGGGGTCGGTCTGATCACCCTCCACGATGTGGACGCGGGTCCCGAGATCGAGCTCTGGCGGCCTCAGGTCGACTCCCACGATCGTCGCGAGCGGGAAGGCATCCCTCCACATCTCCAGGGAGTGCCCCTTCCACACCCCGAGCTCGAGCAAGGTGAATGACCTCCCACGGAGTTCGTGCAACAGCTGTTCGTAGATGGGCAGATACGGGACAGGCTTGACGGTCTCGTCGGACGGTCGCCCCTCTGGAAGCCGCAACCAGCCGCCCTCGGGCTTCGACGGTCGTAGGCCGGCGACGGCGTCGCGTATTTGTGCTCTGATCGATGACATGTGCGTGGTTCCGAGCGAGCGCAAGTATGCCACCGAAAGCCGCCCTCGCTTCCCAAGGTAGGCATCAGGTACGCCGCGTACCACCGCGTCGGGGGCCTATGCGGAGATGGCCGCTCCACGCGGGCTCTCCAGCAGCTCGCCAAGCCGCTCCCCGAGCACCTCGGGCGAGCAGTTCCGCTGGATCAGCTCCTGACCCGCGCCAGACAGCTGCCACCACAGCTCGTCGTCCTCGAGCAGGCGTATGACATGGGCGGCCAGCTCCGCGGCATCCTCGGCGACGAGCGCGCAGTCATCCATTCCCTGGAGGCCTTCGACGCCGGTAGCGGTTGTGACGACTGGAAGGCCGACGGCCATCGCCTGCGTGACCTTTCCCTTCAGGCCCGCGCCGTAGGTCAGCGGGGCGGCGAGCATGCGCGAGCGCTCCAGCGTGGGCTGCAGATCCTCGACCCATCCGGCGATCTCGACCAACGGTGAGGCCAACGCAAGCACCTCCGGAGGTGGATCCGAACCGACGATCGTGACCTTCACATCGGGCCACTCGCGCCACACGATCGGCATCACCTCGCGGACGAGCCGGATCGCCGCGCCGGTGTTCGGAGGATGCATGAAGCCCCCCAGGAACAGGATCCCCGAGCGCCCCTGCGGAGGCGGGACGAAACGCTCGACCTCGTGAACCATCGGCACGAGCAGCGTGCGCGCGGAGGGGACGTCGCGCGCCACCTGCTCTCGCTCGGCTTCGCTCACCACGATCGTGACATCGCTCGCCCTGATCAACGCGAGCTCGAGTTGACGAAGCGCCTCCGCCTTCCCGCCCATCATCGCGAGCTCGAGTCCTCCGTCGTCGGCGTGGGTCGAATCGCGCCCCCCGCTCCCGAGGGCATTCCTTCGCGCCTCTCTCAGCCAGTGGAGGTCGACCGTGTCATACGCGACAAGGGCCGCCGGAGCGAACTCGCGGATCGAGTCGAGCCAGCGGCTCGTTGGATGGGGGCGCGAGAGGATCGCCGCGCTCAGCGTTGGGCCGACGGTGGCAAGCTCGGCGTTCATGTCCAGGGGCCCGTAGAGCACCTCGACCCCCATCCGCTGGAGCCTCCGTGTGTATGGCTGGATGGCAGCCAGGTTTTCGCTCATGAACGTCACCCGGGCACCCAGCCCGATCAGTGCCCGCATGATGGCCAGCATCCGGAGCGAGCCGGCGTCGCGATCCCACATCGGGACCAAGTGATCCACGATCAGGACGTGGGGGCCTCGGTGACGGTCCGCCGCCAGGCGCAGGTTGCGGGGCCCCGGCGGCAGGTGCTCCGCCTCGAGCCGGTGTCGCCACTTCTCTACGAAGCGCGGCCTGTTCTCTTCCTGATGGCGCTTGTGCGAGGCCTCGACGTCGTTGCCTGCCGTGGCCCCCTCGACGTGGATGACGACGGCATCCGGCTCGTAGAGGACCCGCAGCCCGCGCTCACGAGCCTCGAAGCAGAGATCCACATCCTCGTAGTACATCGGCAGGAAGCGCTCGTCGAAGCCGCCCGCCTCGCGCCAGAAGTCGGCCCTGACCAGTAGCGCAGCGGCGGACCCGTAGTCGGTCTCACGCCGGTACTCGTACTCGAACTTCGCGGGGTCCTCGCCGCGGCCGTAGTTCGCGCCGGTGCCATCCCGCCAGATGACCGCCCCGGCCTCGTTGAGCGTGCCGTCCGGGTACAGGTACTTGGGTGTGACGATCGCCACATCCTCGGCGGACTCCCCGCACTCCAGCAGCGCCGTCAGCCAGCCGTCGGCCACTTCGGTGTCGTTGTTGAGCAGCACGAGCCACTCACCCCGGGCTGTCGCGGCGGCGCGGTTCACGCTGCGGAGATAGCCGAGGTTGCGCTCGTTGTGCAGGATTCTGGCCCCGCCAATGCGCGCGAGGAGACTGCGCGTCTCGGCATCCGCGAGGTCCTCGACGATGATGACCTCGTAGCTCACGCGCGTCGTGCGGTAGTGGATCGACTCCAGGCACGCCAGCGTCAGGTCGGCCCGTGCATGCACGGGGATGACGATCGAGACCTTCGGCCGCGGATGGTCGGGGAGTGTCAGGAGCTCGCGCTCCGCGGGCTCCTCGGCGGGTTCAGGCGGCGTCGGGCGCGGAGCGGGCCTCATGAATGCGCGGCCCGCCAGTCGCAGGAACATGCTCAAGGCGCGCGCAAGGAGCGACCGATCGCCTCCGATCGCGCCGTAGAAGCGCTCGCGCCCGGCCTGTAAGCCGTTCCACAGCACCGACTCCTCGATTCGCCGGTTGAGAAGCCGCGCCTCGGCAAGCTCACCGTCGAGCCCCACGACCAGCTCCTGCTTTGCGCTCACCTCCCGCCGGAGCGCCTCGATATCGGCCCGCTGTCGGTCGATGTCCCGGTCGCGGATGCGCTGCGCCTCCCGCGCCTGCGCCTGCAGCTCCCGGACGGCAACGGCATCCCGCCCCTTCTCATCCGCGAGCTCGCGCCGCCATTCGCCATCGAGCTGGCGTCGGACACGCTCGGCCTGCTCGCGTTCGCCGAAGCGCAGCAGTTCAAGGTCACAATCGGCGAGGGTGGAGCTCGCCGGCACGGCAGGCAGCGGGATCCTGGATGCGATCGCCACGCAGTAGAGGGGCGCCGGGTCGCCCGGCACCCGCCACTCCTCGCCGGAGCGCTCGAGGAAGAAGTCAGCCGGCGCGGCCATGCTCTGCTCGGAGCCAGGGCGGTCGAGCGGGTTCATGTGGGATCCCGTGATCGTCCGTTGCCCCCAGGAGGCCACGTTCGGGAAATTCCGCTTGATCAGTGTGAGGAACTCCTCCAGCGCGAGCTCGTGCTCATGGAACGGATTGACGTTCCCGCTGGTCTCCGTATACGCCCGGCGGTCGGGCGTGGAGATTACGAGGATCCCATCCTCCGCCAGCACTCTGGCGATCTCGTCCAGGACGCGCTCCTGCTCACTTACGTGCTCGATGATCTCGAAGGCGACTACCCCTCCGAAGGAGCCCTCCTCGAAGGCCGAAAGATCCAGCGCAGAGGCGACGTCGAACCGCAGGTTCGGCGCGAAGTAGTTGAGCCGGCTGTGCTCGACCGCCCGTTCGTCCACGTCGACCCCGGTGACACTGGAGGCGGAGTCGGAGAGGATCGCCCCGCCAAAGCCCTCGCCGCTGCCCACGTCGAGGATCGAACGCCCAGCAAGCACTCGGGCTGCCCACAGGTAGCGATGGAAGTGCTCGTAGATGACCGGGACATCCGGCGCCCACGGCACGCACCTCTCGCCGGTCCACTCGATCAGACGCGGCGCTCCCGCGCGGCGCGCACGACTCATTCGACGACCCGCGGATCCCGCCCAAACCGCGCGGCGAGGACCTCGTCCACCCGGTCAGCAGCGATCCTGCGTCTGCTCTCCAACGGCCTGCTGCTCACCTGCGCAACATATCGCAGGCCCCGAGACCACCCGTGCGAGCTTCCTCAGCGCCGACGCCTGAGGCGAACCGGCCGCGTCGGCCGCACGGTACCTGCGCAACTCTCCCGGCTGGCGCACGTTCTAGAGTTCGCCCAGGGAGGCGATCAGTGGGGTCGAGTGGCGCATCT
>JBKQOO010000049.1:0-24345 GCA_052145475.1 Solirubrobacteraceae bacterium | reverse complement strand
GTCCCCTGCGGCACCGGCGTCGCGCTGCGCCGCGCCTTCACCCAGCAGGGCAAGGGCGGCCTGGGCTACGTCTCCTGTCCCGAGTTCCTCAAGGAGGGCTCGGCCGTCGAGGACTTCCTGCATCCCGACCGGGTGGTCGTCGGCGACGACGGCGGCTGGGCGGGCGACGCGGTGGTCGAGCTGTATGCGCCGCTGCGGGCGCCGCTTGTGCGCATCAACGTGGCCAGCGCGGAGATGGTCAAGCTCGCCTCCAACGCGTTCCTGGCCACGAAGATCTCGTTCATCAACGAGATCGCCAACGTCTGCGAGGAGACCGGCGCGGACGTCGTCGAGGTCGCCCGGGGCATGGGTCTCGACGAGCGCATCGGTGGCAAGTTCCTGCAGGCCGGCATCGGCTTCGGCGGCAGCTGCTTCCCGAAGGACGTCGACGCGCTCAAGCAGCTGGCCGGAAACTCGGGCTACCACTTCCAGCTGCTGACCGCCGTGATCGAGGTCAACGACCTGCAGAAGCGACGCGTCATCGGCAAGCTCCAGCGCCACCTGGGGAACCTGGCGGGACGGCGGGTGGCGCTCTTGGGGCTGGCCTTCAAGCCCAACACGGACGACATGCGCGAGGCCTCCTCGCTGGTGCTTTCGGCCCGTCTGCAGGCCGACGGGGCGCAGATCGTCGCCTTCGACCCCGTCGCCGAGGAGCAGGCACGGGCGATGGTCAGCGGGATCGAGTTCGCCGACTCGCCCCTCGGCGCCGTGCGGGACGCCGACGCCGTCGTGCTGGTCACCGAGTGGGCGCAGTTCCTCGAGCTCGACTGGGGCGAGGTCGCCACGGAGATGCGTGGCAAGTTGGTCGTCGACGGGCGCAACGCCCTCGACCCCGAAGCCGTGCGGGGCGCCGGGCTGCAATACGAGGGAATCGGTAGGCGGTAGGTCAGTGCAGGCGGTGATCCTGGTCGGCGGGCAGGGCACCCGTCTGCGGCCGCTCACCTCAACCGTGCCGAAGCCGGTCGTGCAGCTCGTCGACCGTCCCTTCATCTCCTACATGCTCGAGTGGCTGCGTGGCCACGGGATCGAGGACGTGATCATGTCGTGCGGCTTCCTGGCCGACAGCGTGCGCGCGGTGCTGGGCGACGGGTCCTCGATGGGGCTGCGCCTGCGCTTCGTCGAGGAGCCGGAGCCGCGGGGGACCGCCGGTGCCCTGAAGCTGGCCGAGCCGCTGCTCGACGAGCGGTTCCTGGCGCTCAACGGCGACGTGCTGACCGACATCGACCTCGGCGCGCAGATCGCCCAGCACCTGCAGACGGGCGCGCGAGCCACGCTGGCGCTGGTCAGGGTGCCCGACCCGACGGGGTACGGGATGGTGCTGCTGCACGAGGACGGCTCGGTCGCCGAGTTCGTCGAGAAGCCCAGCGCGGAGCACCGCTCCGCCAGCCTGATCAGTGCGGGTGCCTACGTGCTGGAGCGGGAGATCCTCGAGCTTGTGCCCCCGGACCGGAACGTCTCGATCGAGCGGGAGGTCTGGCCGCGGCTGGTGGGCGATGGGCTCTACGGGTGCGCCTCCGAGAGCTACTGGCTCGACATCGGCACGCCCGAGCGCTACCTCAAGGGAACCTTCGACATCATCGAGGGCAACGTCCAGACGGGAGTCCGCGACCGCATGGGGGACGGTTGGATCGTGATGGAGCCTGGCGCCGAGCTGCTGGGCAGGGCGATCCCGCCGGCCGTTCTCGAGCGGGGGGTCAGGGTCGCCCGCGGCGCTCAGGTGGGGAGCCTGGTCGTGCTCGCGGAGAACGTGAGGATCGGCGCGGGCAGCACGGTCGAACGCGCGGTGATCCTCGAGGGCACTCGCGTCGGGGAGCGCTGCGAGCTGCGGGATTGCATCGTCGGACCCGATTGCCGGATCGGCACGGCGAGCAAGATCACGGGCGGAGCGGTCCTCGGGGAAGGGGTTGACGTCGGGGCTGACAACGTGATCACCCGCGGGGCGCGTATCTTCCCGGGAGTGCAATTGCCGGACGGGGCGATCGAGTTCTGAGGCAGAGCCCCTGCGGAACCCGGCGAACGACCAGCGACATGGAGATCACGACCATTCCGATACCACGCCAGGAGCCCACCAGATGAGCGACGGAGGCTTGACAGCGACACCCGCTGCGCAGGACATCTCCCGCGAGCTGATCGCCCGGGTCGACTCGACCGGGCAGCTCGACGACGTGCTCGCGCTGCCGGAGCACCTGCGCGACGCCGTCTGGCGAGTGGAGTCGGCGATCATGCAGGACTGGGACACCTCCGCCGGGCTGGTCGTCGCCGGTATGGGCGGCTCGGCGATCGGGGGGGCGCTGGCGCGCGCGGCGCTCGGCGACCACGCCTCGCGGCCGATCTTCGTGACCCGCGCCTACGGCCTGCCGACCTGGACGACGCCCGACACGATGGTGCTGCTGGCCAGTTACTCGGGCGAGACCGAGGAGACACTCGCCTGCTACGAGTCGGCCGGTGCGCTCGGCGCGAGGCGTACCGTCGTGACCACCGGCGGGCGCCTGGCCGAGATGGCCCGCGCCGACGGCGTGCCGGTGATCCCGCTGCCCGGCGGCTTCCAGCCGCGGGCTGCGGTGGCCTACATGATCGTCGCCGCTCTGGAGGTCGCGGCGCTCTGCGGAGCCGGGCCGCGGCTGACCTCGGAGATCGACGTCGCCGCCTCGCACATCGAGCAGCTCGTCGCCGAGTGGGGCCCCGACGCGTCGGAGGACTCGCTGGCGAAGGAGGTCGCCCGCGGCCTGCTCGGCACCACCCCGGTGATCGCCGGTGCAGGGCTGACGACGCCGATCGCCTACCGCTGGAAGACGCAGATCAACGAGAACGCCAAGCAGCCGGCGTTCTCGCACGAACTGCCCGAGCTCGACCACAACGAGCTCGCCGGCTGGGAAGGCGCGCCCGACGTGGGGCGATTCTCGGCCGTGTTCCTGGACGACTCCGACGCGCACCCCCGCGTCAAGCAGCGGATGGACCTGACCGAGCAGATGATCGCGGGCAGCGCCGTCTCGAGCTTCCGGCTGGAGACGCGCGGGCAGACCGCGATCGAGCGGGTGCTCTCGCTCGTGCTGCTGGGCGATCTCGTCTCTATCTACCTCGCCACCCTGCGGGGGGTCGACCCCGGGCCGGTCAAGGTCCTGGACGAGCTCAAGGCCGAGCTCGCGAAGCTCTAGCCCCCGGGCCCGGTGTCCTGAGGCCCCCGAGGCGTGTGATACGGTCAGCAGGACGGCCGAGGAGCGCTGCGACGGGCTCCGATCCGCCACGCTCGGTCCACCTCTCTGCAGCAAGGGCGCTCACCTGACCGGACAGGAGGCTTCGTCATGTCAGCAATGACCCCCACCGCCACCATCACCGACGCCGATTTCAAGGTTGCCGACCTCTCGCTGGCCGACTTCGGTCGTAAGGAGATCACGCTGGCCGAGCACGAGATGCCCGGTCTGATGGCGATCCGGCGCGAGTTCGCCGACGCCCAGCCCCTGAAGGGCGCGCGCATCACCGGATCTCTGCACATGACGATCCAGACGGCTGTGCTGATCGAGACGTTGACGGCCCTGGGCGCCGAGGTTCGCTGGTGCAGCTGCAACATCTTCTCGACCCAGGACCACGCCGCCGCGGCGGTCGCGGTCGGGCCCGAAGGGACGCCCGAGGAGCCGCGCGGGGTGCCGGTCTACGCGTGGAAGGGCGAGACCCTGGAGGAGTACTGGTGGTGCACAGAACAGGTGATGCGCTGGGATGACGGGGATCCGGAAAACGTCGGGCCGAACATGATCCTCGACGACGGCGGCGACGCGACGCTGCTGGTCCACAAGGGCACCGAGTACGAGGCCGCCGGTGCCGTACCCGATCCGTCGAGCGCCGACTCGGAGGAGTTCCGGGTGATCCTCTCGCTGCTCAGCCGCTCGCTGCAGGAGGACCCGCAGCGCTGGACGCGGATCGGCCAGGGCATCAAAGGCGTCACCGAGGAGACGACCACCGGCGTTCACCGGCTCTACCAGATGGTCGAGGCCGGTGAGCTGCTGTTCCCGGCGATCAACGTCAACGACTCCGTGACCAAGTCGAAGTTCGACAACCTCTATGGCTGCAGGCACTCGCTGATCGACGGGATCAACCGCGCCACCGACGTGATGATCGGCGGCAAGGTCGCCGTCGTGTGCGGCTTCGGCGATGTCGGCAAGGGCTGCGCCGAGTCGCTGCGCGGCCAGGGCGCACGCGTCGTGATCACCGAGATCGACCCGATCTGCGCGCTGCAGGCCGCGATGCAGGGCTACGAGGTGCGCAAGCTCGACGAAGTCCTCGAGACGGCCGACATCTTCGTGACCGCCACCGGCAACAAGGACATCATCACGGCGGACTCCATGCAGCGCATGAAGCACCAGGCGATCGTCGGCAACATCGGGCACTTCGACAACGAGATCGATGTCGCCGGGCTCGGCGCGATCCCGGGAATCGATCGCGTCAACATCAAGCCGCAGGTCGACAAGTGGGTGTTCCCGGACGGCCACGCGATCATCCTGCTCTCGGAGGGCAGGCTGCTGAACCTCGGCAACGCAACCGGGCATCCCAGCTTCGTGATGAGCAACTCGTTCAGCAACCAGACGATCGCCCAGATCGAGCTGTTCACGAAGAACGATCAATACGAGAAGCGGGTCTACGTCCTGCCCAAGCACCTCGACGAGAAGGTCGCTCGCCTGCATCTGGACGCGCTGGGGGTGAGGCTGACAAGCCTCAGCCCCGATCAGGCCGCCTACATCGGCGTGCCGGTCGAGGGGCCCTACAAGCCCGACCACTACCGCTACTAACCCCAGACGGGCGGTGGCCGGCGCCATGCGGCGTCCTCGGCGGCTCGCGTGCACAGCACGCCACGCCGCCTGCGTTGGCCTCCGTTCGTCTCTGTGAGATGCACGGTGGCCGGCGCCATGCGGCGTCCTCGGCCCGGCAGGGCTGCGACCGTCTGGACGGCTGAGCCTGTGAGCTGTGGAAATTGAAAGGATGAGGAGCCGATGAGAGCGATGGTCCTCGCGGCCGGGTTGGGAACCCGGCTGCGCCCACTGACCTACGAGATCACCAAGCCGATGGTGCCGGTGCTGGATCGCCCCGTGATGGAGCACATCCTCGAGCTCCTGGAGCGCCACGGCTTCAGCGAGGTGATCGCCAACCTCCACTACTTCCCCGACTCGATCAGGGACTACTTCGGAGAGCGCCTCTCCTATCGTTTCGAGGAGCAGCTTCTCGGCACGGCGGGCGGGGTGCGGGCCTGTGCCCAGTTCTTCGGCGAGGAGCCATTCCTGGTCATATCGGGCGATGCCCTCACAGACATCGACCTGTCGGCGCTCGCGGCGCGCCACCGCGATGCCGGAGGGATCGCGACGCTCTCGGTCAAGCGAGTCGCGGACACGCGCCAGTACGGGGTGGTGCTGCACGATCCCGACGGGCGCGTGACGGGCTTCCAGGAGAAGCCGGCGCCCGAGGAAGCCCTTTCCAACCTGGGCAACTGCGGTATCTACGTCTTCTCCCCTGAGATCTTCGACTACTTCCCCGACCGGCCCTTCGCCGACTGGGCCCAGGACGTGTTCCCGGCGCTGCTGGAGAACGGCGTCCCCTTCCACATCCACGAGGTGAACCAGTACTGGAACGACGTGGGCTCGCTGACCGAGCTGCGCCAGGGCACCTTCGACGCGCTGGCTGGAGAGCTGCACCTGGAGATCGCGGGGGTGGAGGTGCGTCCCGCTGTCACCGTCGTGCCCGGCACCGAGCTGCCCGAGGACGCCATGCTCGACCCTCCGGTATGGATCGGCGCGGACGTGCGGATCGGGCGCAACGTGCGTCTCACCGGACCCGTCGTGCTCGGTGACGGCGCGAGGGTCGGGGACGGCGCGCAGCTGCGCGAGACCATCGTCTTCCCCGGCACGGAGATCCCCGGCGAGTCGATCCTGATCGGAGCGATCTCGGGCCACAAGGGCATCATCGAGAGCCTTCGCCGCCGCGGCTCGCCATGAGCGTCTGGCCGATCGCAACGAGCTCGGCTTGAGCACGATCGCCGCGGACCTTCCGGCCCGACCCGCGGCGGAGCGCCAGCTGGGCCTGATCTTCAGCGGACTGATGCTCGTGCTGCTGCTGGCGGCGCTCGACTCGACGATCGTCGCCACGGCGCTGCCGACGATCGTGGGCGACCTCGGCGGGCTGACACGGATCTCCTGGGTCACCAGCGCCTATCTGCTGGGGCAGACGGCCGTCACTCCGCTGTACGGAAAGCTGGGCGACCAGCTGGGGCGCAAGCGCGTCCTGCAGAGCGCGATCGTGCTTTTCCTGATCGGCTCGGCGCTGTGCGGGCTATCGACCTCGATGACCGAGCTGATCGCCTTCCGGGCGTTGCAGGGCACCGGCGCGGGCGGGCTGATCGTGCTCGTCCAGGCGAGCATCGGCGACGTCGTCCCGCCGCGCGAGCGCGGCCGCTACCAGGGGCTGTTCGGCGCGGTCTTCGGCGTCGCGAGCGTCGCCGGCCCGCTGCTCGGGGGGCTGATCGTCGAGCACTTCTCGTGGCGCTGGATCTTCTACGTGAACATTCCTATCGGCCTGCTCGCGATCACGATGATCTCGATCACCCTGCCTTCGGCGGGGACCCGCTCGCGGCCGTCGATCGACTACCTCGGTGCCGGCCTGCTGGCGGCGGCGATCAGTGCGATCGTGCTGATCGCCAGCCTCGGCGGCACGACCTGGCCGTGGGGCTCGGCGCAGGTGATCGGGGTCGCGATCGCCGCGGCCGCCCTGCTCGCCGCGTTCATCGCGGTCGAGCGGCGAGCCAAGGAACCGGTGCTGCCGCTGTCGCTGCTGCACGACAGCGTGTTCCGCGTCGCGAGCCTGCTGTCGCTGATCGTCGGCTTCGCCCTGTTCGGCTCGATCACGTTCCTGCCGCTGTTCTTCCAGACCGTGTTCCACTCCAGCCCGACCGGCGCCGGGTTGCGGCTGATCCCGTTGATGGGCGGCCTGGTTATCACCTCCGTGATCTCGGGACGGATGATCTCGAGGACGGGGCGCTACAAGCTCTTCCCGATCATGGGAACGGCCGTGATGACCGTCGGCCTGCTGTTGCTCTCGAAACTGAACCGGAACACCAGCGCGGCCGCCGCCGACGGCTCTCTGCTCGTGCTCGGGCTCGGTCTGGGGATGGTCATGCAGGTGCTCGTGCTGGCCGTCCAGAACGCCGTCGACTACTCCGTGCTGGGCGCGGCGACCTCGGGCGTCACGCTGGCCCGCGGGATCGGCGGCGCGCTCGGGGCGGCCGTGTTCGGCACGATCTTCTCGAGCCGGCTGCGCGCCGGCCTGCACCACGCGATCAGCGGGCCCCTGGGGGCCCAGCTCCAGGCCGGCGGGCGCCTCAGCGCCGCTCAGCTGGCGGCGCTGCCACCCTCGGCCCGGCTGCTCTACGAGAACGCCTATGTACACGCCCTGGAACCGGTCTTCCTGGTGGCAGCCGGGGTCGCGGCGGTCGGCTTCCTGCTCAGCCTGGGTCTGCAGGAGCGCCCGCTGCGGGCCACGGCCTCCACCAGCCAGGGCATCGACGACGCGCTGGCCACGCCGAAGACCCCCAGCTCGCTGGCCGAGGTCGACCGGGCGCTGGGGGTGCTCGCCGGCCGCGAGGTCCGGCAGGCGTTCAACGAGCAGGTCGCCGCCCGTGCCGGCGTGGAGATCGGGCCCGGCTTGGTCTGGGCGCTGGTCCGGTTCGGCAGCTACGGGATCGTCGGCACCCGCGAGATGGCGCAGCGGCAGGACATCCCGGACGAGCGGATCGCCGCGGTCGAGGTGGAGCTGCGTGTTTCCGGACTGCTCGAAGGCGAGGACGGGCAGGCGCGGCTCACGCCCGCCGGCGTGGCTTTGGCCGACCAGCTGCGCAGCGCGCGCCGCGAGCAGCTGGCCGCGCTGCTGGCCGACCAGGACGCCGACCGCGACCCCGAGGTTCAGCAGCTGCTCGAGCAGCTCTGCGTCGAGCTGTCCGGCGTACGGCCCTGAGCCCGGCGCGGCGCGCCGGTGGCGGCTCAGACGAGCTCGTAGCGCTCGCGCCGCTGCTGCGCCCGCTCGGACTCGGTCAGTGCACGGATGAACAACACGACGATCGCGACACCCATCACCAGCGACTGCTCCAGGGCCATGATCAGGCCCGCGATCCCCTGGTCGTCTCGCGCCGAGATCCCCCAGACGCGGGGCAGATGAGCGTAGTAGGGGTACAGCGCCGTGGGCGCGAAGGCCAGCCCCATCCCGAGTGCGCCGACGAACAGCTTGGTGCTGGCCATGTAGACGACCGGGCCCATGCCGTCCAGACGCAGGCGCGCCCGGATCGGGGACAGCAGGTGCCACCAGTACAGCGAGCCCACGAACAAGAAGGAGAGGTGCTCGAGGATGTGGATCCCGGGGTTGCGCACCGCGAGGTCGTAGGCGGCCGGGATGTGCCAGGCCCAGATCACGCCCACATAGAGGAAGACGGCGAAGATCGGGTGGGCGATCGGGCCGGCCCGACGCTCCAGCTCGTGCACCGCCCGGGTCACCGGGCGAAGGATCACCTTCGTGAGGCCCAGGATGGCGAGGATCGGCGCGATGTCGAGCAGCAGCATGTGCTGGACCATGTGGGCCGAGAACAGCTGCGTGGAAAGCGAGTCGATCGGCGAGAGCAGCGCCAGCATCGTGACCAGCACCGACCCCGCGAAGCAGCACAGGCGCCACACCGGCGCGTCCGCGGCGGCCCGCGGCGAGCCGCTCCGACGCACGGCCAGCCACCTGCGCGCGTACACGCCGAAGAAGATCGCGGCGCCGACCACAGCGCTCGGGCTGAATGACCAGGAGAGGTCCGGTCTCATCCACGGTCGATTCTGCCACGCCTGCCGCGGGCCCGCATCCGGCGCGGATCTACGCCCCCGGAGCGCCGCAAGCACGGGCGAGCTTTGCGTCCAGCGCCATTTACATCCGCCGCCAAGCGGCGTAGCATCGATGGCCAAGCCAGAGAAAAGGCCGACCGAAGGAGCGACGATGCAGATCGACATCAGGGGTCGAAACGTCCCGGTCAACGACGAGCTGCGCAGCCATGCGGAGCGTCGACTGGCAAAGGTCGCGCGTCAGGTCTCAGACCTCGCCCAGCTGGAGATAGAGCTCTTCCAGGAGCGCAACCCGCGGGTGGCCGACTGCCAGATCGCCGAGGCGACCCTGTACCTGAAGGGGGTCACGCTGCGAGCGCGCGATGCCTCTCCGGACATGCTGCATTCGATCAACCTGATGGTCGACGAGCTCGCCCGCCAGGTCAAGCGCCGCCGCGACAAACTGCGCCGCCGCCGCGAGTGTCACGCCGCCTCGGCCCGCGTCACCGGCGTCCCGGCCGAGGCGACGCTGCCCTCGAGCTAGCACCCACCGCGCGCCCGGCCCGTCCGCGATGAGCCGCCGGCCGGCCAGCCCGGCAGCCGCGCCGGCGGGGGGCGGCCCAGCGCAACGAGGGGCCGTCGCCGGGAGCTATCCTTGGCGGCATGCCGTCATTGCTTGATCGCGCCCTGAACGCGGGCGAGGCGAAGAAGTTCAAGGGCTACCAGAAGCGGGTGGCTCTGATCGCGGCCTTCGAGCCCGAGCTGGAGCACGACAGCGACGCCGAGCTGCGCGAGCGGATGGACGCGCTGCGCCAGCGCGCCGCCGAGGGCGAGTCGCTGGAGGAGCTGCTGCCCGAGTGCTTTGCCGTTGTCCGGGAGACGGGCAAGCGGCAGATGGGCATGCGTCACTTCGACGTCCAGCTGATCGGCGGGATGGCGATGCACGAGGGCCAGATCGCGGAGATGAAGACCGGCGAGGGCAAGACCCTTACGGCGACGCTCGCCGTCGTGCTGAACTCGCTGGCCGTGGCGCCCCGTGACCCCGCCGACCCCGAGCAGCCACCCCGCCGCCGGGGAGTCCACGTCGTCACGGTCAACGACTACCTGGCCAGGCGCGATGCCGAATGGATGAGCCCGATCTACGACGCGCTCGGCGTGACGGTGGGGGTGCTGGAGAATATGCAGCCCTACGAGCAGAAGCAGCAGGCCTACGCCTGCGACGTCGTCTACGGGACCAACTCCGAGTTCGGCTTCGACTACCTGCGCGACAACATGGCCAAGGACCTCTCCGAAAAGGTCCAGCGTGGCCATCCATTCGCGATCGTCGACGAGGTCGACAACATCCTGATCGATGAGGCCCGCACGCCGCTGATCATCTCGGGCGCCCCCGAACAGGCCGCCGACCTGTACGTCAAGTTCGCCGGCCTCGCACCCCGCCTGACGGCGGGCGAGACGCCCGAAGGCATGGACCCGCGCAGCAAGAAGCAGTTCGTCGCCGACTTCGACTACGAGATCGACGAGAAGCACAAGAGCGTCTCGATCACCGAGCAGGGGGTCGCCAAGGCCGAGCGCTACCTCGGCGTCGACCATCTCTACCGCGCCGAGAACGGCCACCTGGTCAACCACCTGATCCAGTCGCTGAAGGCCGAGTCGCTCTACAAGCGCGACGTCGACTATGCCGTGATCGACGGCGAGGTGAAGATCATCGACGAGTTCACCGGGCGCATCCTCGAGGGCAGGCGCTGGGGGGAGGGCCTGCACCAGGCGGTCGAGGCCAAGGAGCGCGTGCCGATCCAGGAGGAGAACCAGACCCTGGCCACGATCACCTACCAGAACTTCTTCCGCCTCTACGACAAGCTCGCCGGCATGACCGGGACGGCCTTGACCGAGGCGACCGAGTTCATGAAGATCTACGAGCTGCCCGTCGTTCAGATCCCGACCAACATGGACATGGTCAGGGCCGATCGCAACGATCAGGTCTACAAGACCAAGGAGGGCAAGTGGAGCGCGGTCGTCAGGGAGATCGCCGAGCGCCACGAGAGCGGCCAGCCGGTGCTGGTGGGGACGATCTCGGTCGAGGTCTCCGAGCTGCTCTCCGACCGCCTCACCAAGCAGGGCATCAAGCACACCGTGCTGAACGCCAAGCCCGAGCACGCGGCCCGGGAGGCCGACATCGTCGCCGAGGCGGGCCAGCCGGGCGCGGTCACGATCGCCACGAACATGGCGGGCCGAGGCGTCGACATCAAGCTCGGCGGCAACCCCGAGCACCTCGCCCAGCAGCAGCTCGCCCGCGAAGGCGTCGAGCCCAACGGCGACGGCGCCTACGAGCGGCGCCTGGCCGAGCTGGTGCCCGAGCTCGAGCGCACCGTGCAGGAGCGCCGCGAGCAGGTGATGGCCGTGGGTGGCCTGTTCATCTGCGGAACCGAGCGCCATGAGTCCCGGCGCATCGACAACCAGCTGCGAGGGCGCTCCGGACGCCAGGGCGACCCGGGGGAGTCGCGCTTCTTCCTGTCCGCCGAGGACGACCTGGTGCGGCTCTTCGCGGGCGACCGTATCTACCGGATCCTCGACAAACTGGGCGGCGTCGACGAGCAGGGCAACGAGGAACCGATCGAGGCGAGCATGCTCTCCAAACAGATCGAGAAAGCCCAGAAGAAGGTCGAGGAGCAGAACTTCCTGATCCGCAAGCGGGTGCTCGAGTACGACGACGTCATGAACGAGCAGCGCCGTGTCATCTACGCCTACCGCGACGAGGTGCTCGAAGGCAAGAGCATCGGCGAGGAGGCACGCCGCGAGGTCGCCAACGTGATCGAGCGGACGGCCGACCAGTACATGCAGGGCGACTTCATCGAGGACTGGGACCTCGACGGCCTCTCGACCGCACTCGGGCAGTTCTTCCCGGTCGAACTCGACACCAGCGTGCTGGAGGGCCATTCGGTCGACCGCAACGCGCTTGTCGACCACCTGGTCGGCGAGGCGATGGCCCGCTACGAGGCCCGCCAGGATGCGCTGGGCGAGGAGCTGATGGGTGCACTCGAGCGCTTCCTGCTGCTGCAGACGATCGACGAACGCTGGCGCGAGCACCTGTTCGACATGGACTACCTGCGCGAGGGCATCCATCTGCGCGGGTTCGCCCAGATCGACCCGTTGGTCGCCTACAAGAACGAGGCCTTCACGCTGTTCGGCGACCTGATGAACAGCGTCTGGTCGGACTACGCGCGCATGATCTTCAACGTCCAGGTCAACGTCGAGGGCGAGAACGGCGCCGCTGGAGGGGGCGATGCGGTGCCGGCCTTCAAAGCGGCCGGGAGCTCGACCAGGGCGGGACGGGTCTCCTACTCGGGCGGCCACAGCGCCGCCGGCGCCGGGGCTCTCGCGGCGGCGGCTGCCGCCGCCGGCGCCCCCGGAGCGCAGGGCTACGCCGGCGAAGAGCAGGAGCTCGAAGCGCTGCCGGTCGTCGAGCAGCGGGTCCTGGACGAGGAGCACCAGGTCGGACGCAACGACCCCTGCTGGTGCGGGTCGGGGAAGAAGTTCAAGAAGTGCCACGGGAGCTGAGGTCCTCGCTCTCGCCCGCCCGCGGCTGCACGGCGCGCGTGCGAGAGAGACGCCCTCAGCAGTGGGCCAGGGGGGAGAGTCGGAAGCGGTGCTTGGGGCCGGGGCTGGAGCGACTGCCTCGCGTGCGGAGCTGAGCGGGGGGCGCTTGTCGTGAGGGGGGTCCGCTTTCGCGAGTACGGCGACGTCGATGTGCTCCACGTCGAGGATGTCCCGGAGCCCGAGGCCGGTCCGGGCGAGGTTGTGATCACGGTGCGCGCTGCCGGGGTCAACCCGATCGACTGGAAGATCCTCCACGGACTCCGCGCCGGTGCCGAGCCGCTCGCCCAGCCGCGCGGCCTCGGCGTCGAAGCCGCCGGCGTCGTCGAGCAGGTCGGCCCGGGCGTCGAGGGCCTGTCGGGTGGCGAGGAGGTCCTCGGCGTGACCGCCTCGCCGGCCTTCGCCGAGCGCGCGGCCTGCGGGGTCGCATTGATCCTGCGCAAGCCGCCGGGGATCAGCTGGGAGGTGGCGGGCAGCGCATCGGTCGTGGTGGGAACGGCCTACAAGTGCCTGGAGCTGCTCGCGCCGGCGCGGGGCGACACGCTGCTGTTGCTCGGCGCCTCGGGCGGCGTCGGCATGATCGCCCTGCAGATGGCGGTCGCGCGCGGGGTTCGGGTGATCGGCACGGCGAGCCCGTCCAACCAGGAGTTCGTGCGTCGGCTCGGCGCTCTGCCCGTCCCCTACGGGGAGGGCTGGGAGCAGCGCGTGCGCGAGCTGGCGCCGGACGGTATCTACGCGGTGCTCGACACATCGGGGCACGGCGAGCTGGCCGGCGCCGTCGAACTGGCGGGCGGGCCCGAGCGGGTGCTGACGATCGCCGCCGGCGACGCGGCTGAGTATGGCGTCCCGTACCACGCCGGCGGCGGGGGTGCGCAGACGCCGACGGCGGTGCGAGAGGTCCTCCCCCTCATCGAAGCCGGTCGCTTCAGCTTCCCGATCGCCGCCCGCTACGACCTCGATCACGTCGGCCAGGCGCTGCGGGAAAGTGAGCACGGCCATCCCGTGGGCAAGCTGGTCGTGGTGCCCTGAGGCCCTCCGGCTGCGCTCGCCCCGGACCTGGTGGAGCGGCTGATAGCGTGGAGGCATGGCCACGACCGACGCCAGCGAGTCCACCCCGCAGCGCCTGGCCGCCATCCGCGAGCAGATGAGCCTGCTAGCGGATTATCTTTGACCCGGTCGCACTGACCGACCGCGTTGCCGCGCTCGAGGACGAGATGGGCGCGGCCGGGTTCTGGGATGACTCCGAGCGCGCCGCCGCCGTCTCGTCCGAGCACGCCCGGATATCCAGGCGGTTGGAGAGCTTCCAGCGGCTGCAGAGCGACGTCGAGGACCTCGACGGCCTCGTCGAGATGGCCGGCGAGGACCCTTCGGTGCAGGGGGAGGTGGACGAGCAGATCGCCTCGGTCGAGCAGCGCCTCGCGGCATTGGAGGAGCAGCGCCTGTTCTCCGGCCCCTACGACGCGGGCGACGCGCTCGTGACGGTCAACGCCGGAGCGGGCGGGACCGACGCCCAGGACTGGGCCGAGATGGTGCTGCGGATGCTGATGCGCTGGGCCGAGGCGCGGGGCTTCCAGGTCGACTTGCTCGAGGTCGGCGAGGGGGAGGAAGCCGGCATCAAGTCGGCGACCTTCCGCGCCTCCGGCGAGAACGCGTACGGCCTGTTCGGCGCCGAGCGGGGGGTCCACCGCCTCGTGCGGCTGTCCCCCTTCGACTCGGCCCATCGCCGCCAGACCAGCTTCGCCGGGGTCGAGGTCGCGCCGGTGGTCAAGGACAGCGGTGACATCGAGATCAACGACGACGACCTGCAGGTCGATACCTACCGGGCGTCGGGTGCCGGCGGGCAGCACGTCAACAAGACCGACTCGGCCGTGCGGATCACGCACCGCCCCAGCGGGATCGTCGTCCAGTGCCAGAACGAGCGATCGCAGTCCTCCAACCGCGCGACCGCGATGGCGATGCTGACGGCCAAGCTGCTCGAGCGCAAAGAGCGCGAACGCCAGGAAGAGATCGCCCGGGAGAAGGGTGAGGCGCAGGACGTCAACTTCGGCTCGCAGATCCGTTCCTACGTCCTGCACCCGTACACGATGGTCAAGGACCATCGCACCGGCCAGGAGGTCGGCGACGTGCAGCGCGTGCTGGACGGCGACCTCGACGGCTTCGTGCGTGCCTACCTGCTCTCGGCGGCGCGGGGTGGCGGCAACTAGCGTGGAGGACCTGCAGGAGTTGGTGGCGCGCGCGCTCGCCGAGGACGTGGGCGGGGGCGACGTGACCACCGCGGCGACCGTCGAGCAAGCGGCCCGTGGCGTCGCGCTGATCACACAGAAGGCGCCCGGGACGATCTACGGCCTCGAGGCGGCCGAGACGGTGTTCCTGGCTCTCGACCCCGAGGCCCAGCCTGTCCGCCTCGTCGAGGAGGGACGCTGGCGTGAGCGGGGCGGGCCGGTGCTCGAGATCACGGGCGCCACCGCGGCGCTGCTGACCGCGGAGCGCACGGCGCTCAACTTCCTCGCCCATCTGTCCGGAGTCGCGACGATGGCCGCCCGGGCCGCCCTCGAGGTGCAGGGCACCGGCGCGCACGTCCTGGACACGCGCAAGACCACACCCGGGCTGCGGGCGCTCGAGAAGGCCGCGGTCGCGGCCGGCGGGGCTGTCAACCACCGCTTTGGCCTGTTCGACGCGATCCTGATCAAGGAGAACCACATCGCCGCCGCCGGCGGCATCGCCCAGGCCGTGGCTCGCGCCCGGTCCGCCGCGCCCGAGCTGGCCGACCGGCTCGAGGTCGAGGTGCGCGACGAGCAGGAGATCGACGAGGCGCTCGCCGCCGGCGCACCCCGGCTGCTGCTGGACAACATGGACGACGAGCAGCTCCGCGCCGCCGTGGCCCAGGTGGGCGGCCGCGCCGAGCTCGAGGCCAGTGGGGGGGTCGACCTGCAGCGACTCCGGAAGGTCGCCGAGACGGGGGTAGAATGGATCTCGATCGGCGCGCTGACCCATTCGGCGCCGGCTCTCGACCTCTCCCTCACACTGCAGTCGCTGCCATGAACCTTCCCATGGCCCCCCCACAGGCATCCTCGGCGAGCCTCTCGCCAGGGGAGATCGCGGGCCTGCAGCAGGAGGTGCGCGAGCTCGCCGCAGAGCGTGGCGCGGTGATCCTGGCCCACAACTACCAGGTACCCGAGGTCCAGGACGTCGCCGACTACGTCGGCGACTCGCTCGGACTGTCCCGCCAGGCCGCCGCGGCCGATGGCGAGACGATCGTCTTCTGCGGCGTGCACTTCATGGCAGAGACGGCCTCGATCCTGTGCCCCGAGAAGACCGTGCTGATCCCGGACCTCGATGCGGGCTGCTCGCTGGCCGCATCGATCGACGCGGCGCAGCTGGCCGACTGGCGCGCCGAGTTCCCCGACGGAGTGGTCGTGATGTACGTCAACACGACCGCCGAGGTCAAGGCGCTGACCGACTACTGCTGCACCTCGGCCAACGCCGTCGAGGTGGTGCGCCACATCTATGCGACCCACGGGCAGCAAACCGAGGTCCTGTTCGGTCCCGACATGTGGCTGGGCGCCTACGTGGAGAAGGAGCTGGGCCGGCGCATGCACGTGTGGGACGGCGAGTGCCACGTGCACGCGGGGATCCGGCCCTCCGACATCGAGTCGACCCGGGCCGGGCACCCCGGAGCCGAGTTCCTGATCCACCCCGAGTGCGGGTGCTCGACGGCAGTGATGGAGTACGTCGCCGCCGGCGACATCTCGCCCGAGGGCGTGCACATGCTCTCGACCGGCGGAATGCTGAGATTCGCCGAGCAGGCCGAGGCCGGCGGCGCCCGCCAGGCGGTCGTGGCGACCGAGATCGGGATGCTCCACCCGCTGCAGATGGCCGCGCCCAGCGTCGAGTTCATCCCGGCCAACGCCGAGGCGTCGTGCGGCTTCATGAAGATGATCACGTTGCCCAAGCTGCGCGACGCGCTGCGGGACGGGAAGTTCGAGGTCCGGGTCGACCCTGACACGGCCGCACGGGCACGTGTGCCGATCGACCGGATGGTCGCGATCGGCTGAGACATAGCGAATACGCTAAGAGAGTATGTATCTTGTTAGCGGAAGTGCTATGATCGTTCTGTGTCTGGTGGCAATGACCGCGTCGCAGCCGAGCTGATCGCGGAGATACGGCGCAGCTCGGGCCTGAGCCAGGCAGAGCTCGCACGCCGCTCGGGGCTGCAGGCCTCGGTGTTGAGCGCGTACGAGCACGGGCACCGCCAGCCCTCGGTCTCTGCCCTTGCCCGGATCGCCCGCGCGGCGGGGCGCGAGCTGGAGATCTCGCCGCTCGCCGACGCCGACGCGCTGGAGCGCTCCGGCGAGATCCTGGTGCAGGTGCTCGAGCTGGCCGATCGCCTGCCCTCCAAGCGACGCGGCGAGCTCGCCTATCCACCCCTGATCCGGTTGGCGGCATGATCGGCGTAGCCGACCGCATGCTCGCCGTCCACGACGCGCTGAGCTCGGCAGGCTTCCCGCACGCGATCGGTGGCGCGATCGCGCTGGGCTACTGCACGCTCGAGCCCCGCGGCACCCAGGACGTGGACGTCAACGTGTTCGTCCCGCCCAGCCGGACCAGGGAAGTGCTGGCAGCTCTGCCGGACGGCGTGAGGGTGACCGGCAGGGATCTCGAAGTTGCCGAACGCGACGGACAGGTCCGGCTGTTCTGGGACGCGACGCCGATCGACCTCTTCTTCAGCGTGCTGCCGTTCCACGACGAGGTCGAGCGCAACATCCGTCACGTCTCCTTCGGGGACCGCACGATCCCGGTGCTCGACTGCACCGGACTGGCGGTCTTCAAGGCGCTGTTCGCTCGTCCGCGCGACTGGGTCGATATCGAAGCGATGATCGAGGCGCGCTCCCTGGACACGGGCGAGGCGAGCCGCTGGATCCGCGAGATGCTCGGAGACGACCCGCGCATCGAGCAGCTGGAGGCGCTGCAGGGCGCTCGGCGGTCGCAGTCCGAGCCCCCGCCGCTGCGCCCGCGTGCAAGCCGCGAGCTGGACGGGCCCGGCTAGAACTGGTCAGCGGTGTGCGGGCCGACCACGCCCACGGCGAGGTCGTCGGCGATGCCGGCTCCGATCTCGCGCACCTCGGAGAAGGTGACGGCATCGAGGGCCGCGATCGCCTCGTCGGGATCGATCGTCTCGCCGAACACGATCTTCTGGTTGGCCGCATGGCGGGCCACCGCATTCGAGTTCTCGAAGGCCAGGACGAGGCGTCCGGCGGCGTAGGCGCGGGCACGGTGGACCTCCTCCTCCGTCGGCCCGTCGCTGCGCAGTTCGTCGACGATCTCGCGCATCCGTGTGTAGGCCTCGACCGTCTTCTCCGAGTCCAGCCCCGAGCCGAGCTGCAGGATCGGGACGTCGGCGAAGGCGTGAGAGAGCGCGTAGACCGAATAGCAGAGCCCACGCTTCTCGCGGATCTCGTCGAACAGGCGCGAGCCCATCGAGCCTCCCAGCAGCGTCGAGTAGATCGCCAGCGCCGCCCGCTGGCGGACATCGCCGACGGCGACCTGGGGGCGGTAGATCATGCGCAGGTGCGACTGGTTGGTGTCGCGCTCGTCGACCAGCTTCTGGGGGACGAAGTCGGGCGCTGGCAGGTACGGGTCCGGTTCGGGCAGCGCCGGGAAGCGTCCGAAGTACTCGTGCAGCTCGGCCTCCGAGGGCAGATGCTCGACGTTGCCGGCCAGGAAGACACCGCCGCGCGAGCCGCTCCAGCGGCGCTCGCGGAAGGCGACGATCCCGTCGCGGGTGAAGCTGCGCAGGTTCTCTGCCGGGCCGAGCACGGTCCTGCCGAGCGGATGTTCGCCGAATGCGGCGCGGTCGATCAGGTACTCCGCGACCGTCGAGGGTTGATCGTAGGCGCGGTTGATCTCCTGTATCACGACGCCGCGCTCCCGATCGAGCTCCTCCGCGTCGATCCGAGGCCGCCCGACGAAGTCGCTGAGCAGGTCGATCGCAGGCCCGGCGCTCTCGGCGCGAACCGTGATGTGGAAGGCCACCAGGTCGTGGCTGGTGTAGGCGTTGAGCACACCCCCCAAGCGCTCAGCCGTCTCGTTCACGTCACGGTAGTGCGGGTACTTCTCGCCACCCTTGAAGACCAGATGCTCGAGGAAATGCGCCATGCCGTTCTCCTCGGGACGCTCGTTGCGGGCGCCCGCGTCGAACGCCACCAGCACCGTCAGGGCGCGCGTGCCGGGCAGCGCGATCGAGTGGATCGGCAGGCCGTTGGAGGCGACGATGCTGCTGCTCAGGGACGCCATGCACTGCACCCTAGAAGGTCCTGGCGTGATCGCCGCCGGTGCTCGTCTACGCTTGCTCGACCCCCATGCAGAGCTCTCCCTCGCGAATATCGCCGACGTCGCTGCTGCTGGCCGTGCTGGTGCCGATCCTGCTCGTGCTCGGGCTGTGGCTGGGCGGCCATCCCGAAGACCTGCCCGGCTTCCTGCGACGCGCCTTCGTGGCCGAACGCCAGAGCCATGTCGTCGATGAAGCGATCGAACGCATCGCCCACGACTACTACCGCCCGATCGCCACGAGCAAGCTCTCGGACGCGTCGATCGCCGGCGTGGTGGCCAGCCTGGACGATCGGTTCTCCCACTACCTGACGCCGGCCGAATTCCAGGAATTCGACTCGCCGCCTCACTTCGCCGGGATCGGCGTGGTGGTCGACCCGCTCCAGCGCGGACTGCTGATCGCCCGGGTGTTCGACTCCTCGCCCGCCTCGCGCTCGGGGCTGAATGACGGGGAACTGATCGTCGGCGTGAACGGGCGCAAGCTCGACGGGCTTGCCGCCGACGCCTCGACGGCACTGATCAAGGGCCCGCCCGGGACGGACGTGAACCTGCAGATCGAAGCCGGCCCGGCCGGACATCGCCACGTCAGGACGGTGAGGATCACCCGAGCCACCGTGTCCGAGCCGGTCGTCGCCTCGATCAGCCGGACGGTCAAGGGCAAGAAGCTGGGCGTGGTCGCGCTGGCGAGCTTCAGCCCGGGCGCCCACGGCGAAGTGCGCGAAGCTGTCGAACACGAGCTGCACACCGGCGCCAAGGGGCTGATCTTCGACCTGCGTGGCAACGGCGGCGGCCTGGTCGAGGAGGCCCAGCTGATCGCCAGCATCTTCATCCCCAAGGGCACGATCGTCTCGACCCGCGGTCGCACGCAGCCGTCGCAGACGTTGGTGGCGCTGGGCGACGCGATTCCGACCTCGATCCCCGTCGTCGTGCTGGTCGACTCGAACACCGCATCGGCCGCAGAGATCGTCACGGCGGCGCTCCAGGACCATCACCGGGCCACCGTGGTCGGCACGCACACCTTCGGCAAGGGCGTCTTCCAGGAGGAGGAGCCGCTGTCCAACGGCGGCGCCCTGGACATCACGGTCGGCGAGTACTTCACGCCCAACGGCCGCAACCTCGGCGGCGGCGGCGTCAAACAGGGTGCGGGGATCACGCCCGAAGTGCGAGTGCCGGCGAGCCTCATCGACACTCCGCAGGGTCTCAACGTCGCCCTCGAAACCCTGGCCGCCAAAGTCAGGTGAGCGGGCCAGCCCCGGGCGGGCCGGTCGTGGCGGTGCTGTCGCGACGGGGGCGCTTCATGGTGGCCGAGCCGCTGTTCGCGGCCGCCGAGCGGCCGGGGCGGCACGGACGCGCGGCACGGGGCGCCTCGAGCGGCCTGGTGGTGGGACCGGCCGGCTCCTCGCGCTCGAGCCTGCGCGGCGCGGGGGAGGGGGACCTGGTGCTCGTCCAGGGCGCCCGCCGAGGCTCGGGCGCTCGGGTGCTGCGGCGCATCGGCCGACCGGACGTCGCCCGCGACGTGATCGAGGCCACGATGCTCGACCGCGGCATGCGGCGCTCCTTCAGCCCGGAGGTCGAAGCCGAGGCGGCGGCGGCGGGGCCGCGGGTGATCGCCGCGACGCAGGGCCGGCGAGACCTTCGCGCTCTGCCCACCTTCACGATCGACCCGGTCAGCGCCCGCGACCTCGACGACGCGATCTCGGCCGAGGCGCTGCCGGGCGGGCGCACGCGCATCTGGGTGCACATCGCCGATGTCGCCGCCCACGTGTCCGAGGGCTCGGCGATCGACCTCGAGGCGCGACGGCGGGGGACCAGCGTGTACGTCCCCGGCGCGGTCGAGCCGATGCTGCCGCATGCGCTGTCCAGCGACGCCTGCTCGCTGCAAGAGGGCCTGGTGCGACCAGCCGTCACGGCCGAGCTCGAGCTCGATGGGGCGAGGATCGTCAGCGCCTCGTTCTACCGCTCGCTGATCCGCTCCGA
The DNA here is from genome assembly GCA_052145475.1 of Solirubrobacteraceae bacterium. Lineage (GTDB taxonomy): Bacteria > Actinomycetota > Thermoleophilia > Solirubrobacterales > Solirubrobacteraceae > Palsa-744. Next base: position 3,586 of record JBKQOO010000049.1, on the reverse strand, counting down.
CCAGAGCCTGGACTACGACCGCGTCGACCTCATCTTCGCCGGCGAGGAGCGCGCGGCCGAGCCGTGGGGTGAGCCGCTCAGGGTTGCGCGCGTCGCGGCCGCCGAGCTGGAGCGGGCACGCGCGGCGCGCGGCGCACTCGAGATCGACTCGGCCGAGCCGGAGTTCGAGTTCGACCAGCGCGGGAACGTGACGGCGGTCCACGGCCAGGCGCAGACGGAGTCCCACCGCCTGATCGAGCACCTGATGATCGCGGCCAACGAGGCTGTCGCGAGGCTGCTCTCCCAACGCGGGGCGCCGACCCTCTACCGGGTCCACGAGCGTCCCGAGCCGGCACGCGTCGAAGCGCTGGTCGACCAGCTCGACTCACTGGAGGTGCCGACCCCGCCGATCCCCGAGCGCCTATCACCCTCCCAGGCAAGCGATCTGCTGGCCGCGCTGTCCAAGAACGTGCAGGAGCACGTGCGGCGCAACCACGGGCGGGGGCGGATCGCGCTGGGCTCGCTGATCCTGCGCTCGCTCAAGCAGGCCTACTACTCCCCGGTGAACCTCGGCCACGCCGGGCTGCACTCCTCTGCCTACTGCCATTTCACCTCGCCGATTCGCCGCTACCCCGACCTCGTGTGCCATCGCTCGCTGCTCGCCTCGATCGGCTGCGAGGAGCGCCCGCCGCGGGCCGACGAGCTCGGGGAGCTCGGCGCATGGACCTCGGAACGGGAGCGGGACGCGATGGTGCTGGAGCGGGACAGCGACGACATCGCGGCCTGCTTCGCCCTCGAGCGGCTGCTGCGGCGGGACGGTCCGGGCCAGGTGCTCGACGGCGAGGTGACCGGACTGATCTCGGCGGGAGCGTTCGTTGCGTTCGCCGGCCCCGAGGCCGAGGGCACAGCTCCGGAGAAGGCGCCGCCCTTCGAGGGCATGCTCCCCGTCAGGCTGCTTCGTGCCCCCCGTCGGGAACGTGTCCAGGAGCGCCCGGGCGGAGCCTCCCGATCGTCACAGCAGGGGCGCCGGGCGGGCAGAGCTCGCAGCGAGGATCGGGTGGGGGAGCGCGAGTGGTGGGAGCTGAACGAGCAGGGCACGATCCTGCAGGGCGAGCGGACCGGGGCCACACTGCGGTTGGGCGATGAGATACGGGTGCGGGTCGCGCGGATCGACGCGGTCCGCGGCAGGGTCGATCTCGAGCCGGCAGGCTAGGCTCGCGGCATGGCAAAGGGCAAGGGGAAGCGCAAGGCGGGGGCCGGCGACGTCGCCTCCAACCGCTACGCCTCATATCGCTACGAGCTGATCGAGCGGCTGGAGTGCGGGATCGTGCTCGAGGGCACCGAGGTGAAGGCGCTGCGGACGACGGGCGCGCAGCTGAAGGACGGCTACGCGGCGATCCAGGACGGCGAGCTGTGGCTGTACTCGGTGCACATCCCCCCCTACGGGCCCGCTTCGCGAGAAAACCACGACCCCGAGCGACCCCGCAAGCTGCTGCTGCATCGTCGCGAGCTCGATCGGCTGGCCGGGCGAGTGGCCGAGCGCGGGCTGACCCTCGTGCCGACCAGGATCTACTTCTCGGGGGCGCACGCCAAGGTCGAGATCGCCCTGGCCCGGGGCAAGGACCTCTACGACAAGCGCCACACGATCCGCGAGCGGGAGACCAAGCGGGACATGGAAAGGGCGGTCAGGGAAGCCAGGCGGTGAGCCGGCGAGCGACGGCGGGACGAGCCCGCCGCGCCTAGGCGACGCGGAAGCTGTGCCCGGCCGAGGTGAGGATCTGGCTCTCGTGCATGCCCAGGGCCAGCAGCACGACCAGGCCGATGTAGACGGCACCCACCAACAGGCGGTGGCGAGGGGAGACGCGGTAGTAGGCGGCCTGCTCGAGTGAGCGGGTCTTGCGGGCCTGCCAGCGCCGCCAGGTCTCCATGCCGCCGAGCAGGACGAAGATCAGCAGGAACGGGTTGCCGGTCAACAGCAGCAGCGCGACCATCGCGCCGAGGCCGACGAACCACAGCGCCGGCGCCATCGCGGCCATCGCCCGGCCGCCGTCGAAGGGAACCAGGGGCACGAGGTTGATCAGGTTCAGCAGGAAGCCCACATAGGCCAGCGCCCGCAGCATGTCGCTGTTGGTCGCCTCGCCGATCGCCAGGCAGGCCGCGGCGCCCAGCGTGCCGAGCACCGGACCCGCCAGCCCGACCCTCGCCTCGGCGAGCGCGTCGTCGGGCATCGACTTCATCATCACCACGGCGCCGAAGCCCGGCACGAACATCGGCGCGCTCGCCTTGATGCCTTCCCGACGCAGCTGGATCACGTGGCCCATCTCGTGCACGAACATCAGCACCACGAAGCCGAACGCGAACCACCAGCCCCAGAAGAGGGAGTAGAGCACGACCGAGACCAGCGCGGTGCCCGCCGTCACGAGCAGCTTGGCTTTGGGCGCCAGCAGGATCGCGCCCTTGATGACGGTGAAGAACTTCGCCAGCAGCGCCCCCAGCGCCGCCAGGGCGCTGCTGATCCGTCCTCGCAGTCCGCCGCGCTGTCCGCGCCGCTCCGGGCCGGTCCGGCCGAACGGGTTGCCCGCCGGCTCGGGCGTCGCGGGGGGCGACACCGGCGGCACGGCCGATGCAGAGGGATACAGCGAGAGGTCGGAGTTCTCCATCCCTACATTGTCGCACCCGCCATAAGCCCTACCTAACAATCGCAGCGGGCCGTGCACCCTAGGAGCAGCGGGCAAGGCCTTGCGGCGCTTTTTTTGGGAGGATGCGGGTTCGAATCGCAGCGGCTATTGCAATGGGGCGAAGCGCTGGCTAGGTTGAATCCAGACGCGGAACTGAGCCGCAAAGAGCGAGGCCACCGAGGTGTGAGGCCGCGCCACCCGAGACGGAGAAAGGCCTTCGGGCTGGACGCCGAGAAGGGTTCCTCAAGCGGCTTGGCTCCGCGTCGATTTGTCTGACGCCCTGCCGCCAGAAGGGTCCTGCGGCTAGAATCGAAGGGCAGCACATTCCCGGGGACGACAGGCTTCGACGTGGTCGGCTCGTGGGAGTGGTGGCGAGTCGAGGTCCCGGGCGGCCTCGTAAAACACCCGGGAAAACCATAAGTGCGGACTCTCACGAGTACGCCCTCGCCGCTTAGTCAATAGCTAAGCCGTGAGGTTTCGGGCCCCGTTCGCCTGCGGCGGGGAAGGCCGGAATCAGATAGCAGGCTCACCCGGTGCGGTCCGCCTCCGCCAATCCGGGAAAAACCAAGGAGGCTGGTCCCCCACAACCCCGCCGGCGAGGCGAGTGGGGGATGAGATCAGAGCGCCGGCTACGCTCGTAGAAGCCATTCACACGCGATTACGGACATGGGTTCGATTCCCACCGTCTCCACTGATTCCTCGTTTCCGCTGCAAATTGGTTGTTTTTGCGGCGGGGACGGAGGGAACGATTGCGAATCGGCTGTCTCGTCGTCCTCGTCGGCGGCGAGCACGTCGGCCATCGTGGCGGCGAGCTGGTTGATGTCCCAGTCGGCATAGATGTCGCCAGTCGTCTGGATCGAGCTCGACTCAAGACAGACGCTTTGCTGGCCTGCCGGTGGGAGTCATGCAGCATCGCTCTTTTCCTTGAG
>JBKQOO010000048.1:0-11039 GCA_052145475.1 Solirubrobacteraceae bacterium | reverse complement strand
GCGGGTCACCAGGGTGGCTCCGGCGCTGAGACAGATCCCCGCCTGCATGGCATCGCGAACGTCGATCGGGCGACCCCGGGCCCGCAGCTCGCGCAGGACCGCACCGCCGTGAAGCGCGGCGTCGCGTGTCAGCGCCAGACATGGAACCGCGAGCAGCGCATCGACAGAACGGGGGTCGGCCCCGTGTTCGCGTCCCAGCGCCAGCTCGAACGCTGTGACGGCCGTGACCAGGTAGCCGGAGCCCTCTGCCAGCTCCTCGACCAGCTCGCGTCCGGGACCGGCGTCACGAAGGTGATCGATCAGGACGTCCGAGTCTAGGACGGGAGCGGCCACGTGGCCCAGGCCTCTTTGACCTCTCGCTCCCAAGCCTCGACGTCGGCCTCGCTCCATGCCCCGCGCGCAGCCTTGATCGCCTCGAGGAGCCTGCGGCGCTCCGGTTGTGCGTCGAAGTGCTCGACCAGCGCTTCCTCGACGATCGCCGAGAAGCCGCGGGTCCCGCGCTGCACAGCCTCTGACTTCAGCTGCTTGTACACCGGCTCCGACAGCTCGACGGTCGTGCGCATGCATGCATTCTAGCATGCAAGCGGGGTCGGTACCCCCGGGCGCAGTCACCTAGCATGGCTGGAACATGCGCGACTACCTGAAAGCGATCAACAGCCACGTCGTCGTCTACGACGGCGGCATGGGCGCGACGCTGGAGCAGTTCGACCTGACCAGCGAGGACTACGGAGGCCTGCAGGGCAAGTGCCACGAGGCGCTGGTCCTGAACCGCCCCGACGTGATCGAGGGCGTTCACGCCTCGATGCTCGAGGCCGGCGCCGAAGTCCTCGAGACCGACACCTTCCAGGCCTCGCGGCTGAAGCTGGAGGAGTGGGGCCTGGCCGACTACACCGTCGAGATCAACACGAAGGCGGCCGAAATAGCACGCCGAGCCGCCGGGGAGAGCCGCTACGTGGCCGGCTCGATCGGACCGACCGGCTTCCTGCCCGCCTCCGAGGACCCGGCGCTGGGGCAGATCACGTTCAGGGAGCTTGTCGAGGTCTTCACCGAGCAGGCCGAGGGCCTGATCGACGGCGGCGCCGACCTGCTGATCATCGAGACCGCACAGGACATCCTCGAGGTCAAGGCGGCCGTGTTCGGCGCGCGGGCGGCCTTCCGGAGCACGGGCCGCACGCTGCCCATCCACACCTCCGTCTCGCTGCTCCCCAACGGCGGCAAGATGCTGCTCGGCACCGACATCTCGGCCGTGCTGTGCACGCTCGAGGCGCTGAAGGTGGACGTGATCGGCCTGAACTGCTCGACCGGCCCGGAGGACATGCGCGACGCGGTCCGCTTCCTCGGCGAGTTCAGCCCGGTGCCGGTCGCATGCATCCCCAACGCCGGGCTGCCCCTGCAGGGCCCCGACGGCGAGACGATCTTCCCCGAGCAGCCGGTGCCGCTGGCCGAAGCGCTCGAGGAGTTCGTCCAGCGCTACGGCGTGGGCATCGTGGGCGGCTGCTGCGGCACGACCCCGGCGCACATCGCCGCGATCGTGGAGCGGGTCGCCGGACGCGAGATCGCCCCGCGCCCCGCGCCGCGTCCCCCCCATCTCTCCTCGATGATCGCGGCCACCCCGCTGGTGCAGGAGCCGCGACCGACGATGGTCGGCGAGCGGGTCAACTCGCAGGGCTCGCGCAAGGCCAAGGAGCTGCTGCTGGCCGACGACTACGACGGGCTGATCCAGATCGCCGAGGACCAGGTCGGCGGCGGCGCCCACGTGCTGGACCTGTGCGTCGCCCTGACCGAGCGCTCGGACGAGGACGAGCAGATGCGGATCCTCGCCAAGAAGGTCTCGCTGACCCAGCCCGCGCCGATCCAGATCGACTCGACCGAACCGGAGGTGATCGAACGGGCGCTCGAGCAGATCCCGGGCCGGGCGATCGTCAACTCGGTCAACCTCGAGGCCGGCCGCGACAAGCTCGACCGGGTCGTGCCGATGGCGCTGGCCCACGGCAGCGCGCTGATCGCGCTGACGATCGACGAGATCGGCATGGCCAAGACGGCCCAGCGCAAGGTCGAGATCGCCGAGCGGATCCGCGACCTGTGCTGCTCCGAGCACGGGCTGGACCCGGAGCTGCTGATCTTCGACTGCCTGACCTTCACGCTGACGACCGGCGACGAGGAGTGGCGGCCCTCGGCGGTGGAGACGATCGAGGGCATCAGGCGGATCAAGGCCGAGATCCCCCACGTCAAGACCTCGCTGGGGGTCTCCAACGTCTCCTTCGGGGTCTCCCCCGGCGCCCGTGCGGTGCTCAACTCGGTGTTCCTGCACCACTGCGTCCAGGCCGGCCTCGACCTGGCGATGGTCAACCCGAACCACATCACCCCCTATGGCGAGATCCCCGAGCTGGAGCGAGAGCTGGCCGACGATCTCGTCTTCAACCGTCGTGAGGACGCGCTGGAGCGCTTCATCGGCCACTTCGAGTCCAAGGGAGAGGAGGACACCGCCCAAGGTGCCGCCGACCCGACCGAGGGGATGGAGCCGGAGGAGGCGCTGCACTTCCACATCCTGCGCCGTCGCAAGGAGGGGGTGGAGGTCTGGATCGACCGCAGCGTCGAGAAGATCGGGGCCGTGCCGACGCTCAACGAGGTGCTGCTGCCCGCGATGAAGGAGGTCGGCGACAAATTCGGCGCGGGCGAGCTGATCCTGCCGTTCGTGCTCCAGTCGGCCGAGGTGATGAAGCGGGCGGTCGCCCAGCTCGAGAGATACCTCGACAAGATCGAGGGCTACACGAAGGGCACCGTCGTGCTGGCGACCGTCTTCGGCGACGTCCACGACATCGGCAAGTCGCTCGTCAACACGATCCTGACCAACAACGGCTACACCGTCGTCGATCTCGGCAAGCAGGTCCCGATCCAGACGATCCTCGACGCCGCCCAGGAGCACGACGCGACCGCGATCGGCCTCTCCGCGCTGCTCGTCTCGACCTCCAAGCAGATGCCCGCCTGCATCCAGGAGCTGCAGGCCAAGGGCCTCGAGTACCCCGTGCTGATCGGCGGCGCCGCGATCAACCGGGCCTTCAGCTACCGCGCCCTGTATCCGGGCGGCAAGGAGTCCGACGAGGTCTACGAGCCCGGCGTCTTCTACTGCAAGGACGCCTTCGAGGGGCTGGCGGTGATGGATCAGCTGATCGACCAGGACGCCCGCGAGGCGCTGGGCGAGAAGCTCCTGGCCGGCGCCAGGGCCTTCCGCGAGAAGGGCGAGGAGCACGAGGAGGATCTGAACTTCGCCGATGACTCGGTGCGCTCGGGCGCCCGCACCGACGCGCCGGTGCCGACGCCGCCCTTCTGGGGTGTGCGCGAGATCCCGGTCGACCTCGACGAGCTCTACCGCCACCTCGACACCCACGTGCTGTTCAAGCTGCACTGGGGGGGCCGGGGCGTCAAAGGCGAGGCCTGGCAGACATTGCTCCGCGAGGACTTCCGCCCGCGCCTGGAGCGGATGTGGCGCGAACAGGACTACCTGCACCCGCGCGCGCTGCTCGGCTTCTTCCCCTGCTACTCGCTGGGCAACGACATCATCGTGCTCGATCCCGAGGACCGCGAGACGGAGCTGACCCGCTTCGTCTGCCCGCGCCAGCCCAAGGGCGACCGCATCTGCCTGGCCGACTTCTTCCGGCCGGCCGTCGACGGCCGGCCGCCCGAGGAACTGGACGTGATCGCGGTGCAGGCCGTGACGGTCGGCTCGGAGGTCACCGAGCTGATGGCGAGGCTCGAGGCCGAAGGCGAGTTCGCCGAGCAGCTGTTCGTGCACGGCCTCGGCGTGCAGACGGCCGAGGGGCTGGCCGAGTGGCTGCACGCCGGCGCGCGCGAGATGCTCGGCACCGACCCGGCGCAGGGGCGCCGCTACTCCTGGGGCTACCCCGCCGTGCCCGAGCAGAGCGAGCACCTGAAGGTCGAGAAGCCGCTCGGGCTGGGCGACATCGGCATTCGGATCACCGACGGCTATGCCCCCGATCCGGAGCAGTCCACGCTGGCGCTGATCGCCCACCACCCCCAGGCGATCTACTTCGGCACCCGCCAGGGCAGGCTGCTGCCCGACGGGAGCCCCGACGACCTGATCCGGGGCTCGGCGCGCGACCCGTCGCTGTTCGGGGAGCTCGACGACTCGGATCCCGCGGAGGGCGGCACCGAAGGCGAGGACGAGCCCGCGATGGCGGGCGAGAGCGCGTAGGACCCCGGCCCGGCGACGGCGTCCGAGGTCTACTCCGCCCCGCCGCGCCCGAACGGGGCATGGGCGGCGCGCCCGGCCGCCATCGCAAGCACCTCCGGGCCGGTCAGCGGCTGGGCGAAGTGAAAGCCCTGGCCGAAGTCGCAGCGCATTCCCTTCAGCCGGTCCAGCTGCTCGACGTTCTCGACGCCCTCGGCTACAGCTTTGAGCTTGAAGATCCGTGCCAGCTCGACTATCGAGGCCGTCATCTGCTCGACCTGCGGGTTGGTGTCGGCGAGGAAGGAGCGGTCGATCTTGAGGATGTCCACGGGCAGCTCGCGGACGTAGTTCAACGACGAGTAGCCCGTGCCGAAGTCGTCGATCGCCAGTTTCACCCCGAGCCGGCGCAGCGCTTCCAGGCGCATCAGGCTGACCTCCATGTCCTGCATCATCACGCTCTCGGTCAGCTCCAGCGTCAGGCTGCTCGGCACGATCGCGCTCTGGCCCAGCACCTCCGCGACCTCGGCCACGAAGTCGGGCTGCTGCAGCTGGCGGGCAGAGACGTTGACCGCCATCGAGAGCGGCGGCTCGCGCGGACATTCGCGCTGCATCAGCGCCGCCCACGAGCAGGCCTCGGCGAGGATCTGGCGGCCGACCGGCACGATCAGGCCCGTTTCCTCGAGCAGGGGCACGAACTCGGCGGGCGCCAGCGTGCCGTGCTCGGGGTGCTCCCAGCGAGCCAGCGCCTCCATGCCCGCCATGTCGCCGCGCGCCAGGTCCATGATCGGCTGGTAGCGCAGCGTGAACTCGCCCGCCTCGAGGGCGCGCTGCAGTTCGGCCTTCAGCTCCAGGCGGGCCATCGCCCGAGCGTGGATCTCGGGGTCGAACAGCTGGTAGCTGTCCTTGCCGTTCTCCTTGGCCATGTACATCGCAGCGTCGGCGTTGCGCAGCAGCTCGTCGGCGTCCCGCGAGGAGACCATGTGCTGGTCGCTGAAGGCGATGCCGACGCTGATCGCCAGCTTGACGTCGCGGCCATCCAGCGGGATGCCGGCCTTCAGCGCCGTCATCACCCGGCTCGCGATCTCGATCGAGTGCAGCTCGGTCTCGGCGTCGCGGACCAGGATCGCGAACTCGTCGCCGCCCAGGCGGGCGGCGGTGTCGACCGGACGCATGCAGTCCCCCAGGCGCCGCCCGACCTCCTGCAGCACCCGGTCGCCGGCGGCGTGGCCGAGGCTGTCGTTGACCAGCTTGAAGTCGTCGATGTCGAGGCACAGCACCGCGACGGGCTGGTGCTCGCGGCGGCGGCTGACCAGCGCGTGCTCGACCCGGTTGCGGAACAGCGCCCGGTTGGGGAGCCCGGTCAGCGTGTCGTGGAAGGCCTGGTGCTCGAGTTCGTCCTGGAAGGCCTTGCGCTCGCTGATGTCGCGGATGTTGAGCACGATCCCCTCGACCGCCTCCTCGTCCAGCAGGTTGCAGGCCAGCGCCTCGACGTCGCGCCAGCTGCCGTGCCGGCGGTGGCCGACCCGGAACTCGACCAGGGAGGGCTGGCCGCCCGGCTGCGCCGCGATCGCAGCCAGCAGCGCCCGCACGCGGGCGCTGTCGTCGGGGTGTACGACCTCGAGCAGCTCCTGACCGGTCATCGCCTGTGGGTCGTGACCGAGGGTCAGCCTCATCGAGGGGCTGACGTAGCGCAGACGGAGGTCGGCGCCGACGATGCACACGACGTCGGAGGAGTTCTTGATCAGCGCGCTGAGGCGCTCCTCCGAGCGGCGGTTCAGGGTCTGTTCGGCCAGCTCGATGCGCAGCGCCGCCTCCCTGGCCGTGACCTCCTCGTGGCGGCGGACGATCCCGGCCATGCGCATCAGCACCAGTGCGAACATCGCCGCCGAAGCGCCGATCAGCACGTACAGGTCGACGTGCTCGCCGAGGGCACGGCGCAGCACGATCACCAGCGGCACCGTCAGGCTGGCACAGGCCAGCAGCGCCATGCGCGCCCGCGTCAGCGTCGAGGCGGCCTCGGGCCCCGGCTCGGACAGCCGGCGCATCGATGGGTGCAGCGCGGCGGCGCCGAGCAGCGCGTAGAAGGCCAGCCAGCCCGCCTGGGTGACGGGGCCCGGGCTGTAATGGCCTTCCAGCAGCCGCCAGCCGTAGAAGGTGTCGCTGAGCAGCAGCACCGCGACACCGCACACCATGAAGGCGAAGGCCGGCTCGCGGCGGTGGCTGCCCGCGGCCATCCGCGCCAGCACGCCCAGCACGAGGATGTCCATCGCCGGATAGCCGATCGAGGCCATCCGTGCCAGCACCGACATCGAGTTGCCGTCGGCGTAGGGCGAGATCAGGTAGACCCACAGCAGGGTCGAGAGCGCGAGCGTCACGGTCAGCGCGTCGATCAGCGCGCTGCGGTCGCGATCCTCTTCGCGATCGTGGATCAGCAGCAGCATCCCCCCGACCAGGAAGGGATAGAAGCCGAGGTGGAACGAGTCGACCGCCGACGGGAAGTGCGGGGCGCTTCCGAAGAGGCGTTCGTAGTCGTCGGCCAGCACGTTGCTGGTCACGAACATCGCCTGCCCGAGCGCCAGCAGGTACCAGGGCAGGCGCCGCTTCGGCGCGCTCAGCTCAGCTCCGGCGATCAGCGCCGCGACGCTCAGCCCGCCCAGCAGGTTGAAGACAAGCCCGCTGTGCAGCCAGCCGGGCCCCAGCCCGCCGGCCAGCACGTAGCCGAGGCTCAGCAGCGCAGCCGTGGCCAGGTACGGCGCCCAGCCCCATCGGCGCAGCCCGGCGCCACCCCCCTCCCAGACTCGCTGGGTGGGGTCCGCTATCGCAGCGGCGCCCTCAAGAGGCTCGCCGGGCATCGTGCTCGGTCCCGGACCGCCCGCCCTTCGCGCGCCCCCAGTCGACCATCGTCGTGGGGCGCATCGCGCGCATCCTCACCAGCTCGGCCTGGACCAGCCGGGTGTCGAGCAGGCCGGGCAGGCTCGCCCGCGCGACCGTGCGGCCCGGCCCCGGCGTGACGACACGCCGGCGAAACACTCTGATCGTCGGGCCGCCCGGCTCTGCAAACACCGCGGAGTCGTGCATGAGGGCCCATCGGGCCGGCCTGGGGCCGATTTGAGATCTGACAGCGCTCGTGCGGCGGCTTCGGATCCTCCGAATTGCCGAGGCAGGCCGCGCTAGTCGTCTTCGCGGGGCGGCGGGCGGAACAGGATCCGCTTGACCTCGGCGGCTGAGCCCCCGCCCAGCCGCAGCGCGGTCTGGATGCCCTCGTTGCCAAGCTCGCCCGCGTCGAGCGCGCGGCGCAGCTCGTTCAGCGCGGGCAGATCCTCCTCCTGGACCTTCTCGCGGGCGGTCTCGATCAGGATCAGGTGGCGGGGGCGGCGCAGCGCCGCGGCGGCGCGCAGGAACGGCTCGCGCTCCGAGGACTCGAAGCCCTCGGCCGCCAGCACGACGGTCTGGCGGCTCTCCAGGCGCTTCTGCACGGCCGCCACCAGCAGCTCCTGGGCGCGCTCGTCCAGCTCCTGCTCGCCCACGCGCCCGGCCAGCAGCTTGCGCACCTTGCGCAGCGAGAGCACCGCCGCGCGATCCTCGACCAGGCGCTCCAGGAATGCGTCCAGCTCGTCCTGGGAGGCGCAGGCGACGATCAGCAGGCTGCCCGGCGAGTAGCGCAGCCGGTCGGCCGGGCGCAACACGCGGCAGTGCACGGTCAGGTCGGCGGGGCGCGCCGGCGCGCCGTCGCGGCGCGGCCGATCCGAGGACCAGCCGGTCCTCTCGTCGTCGGAGATCTTGACGCTGCGCCCCGGGGGTCGTGTGGCCATGCCCTCCATCATGCCGCAACGCCGCCCCGCACCCGGCTCCGAGCGCGATCGGGCCGCGTCCCAGCGGCCTAGACGGCGCGGGCGTCGATCAGGGCCAGCTTGCCGGCGCGGTCCAGGCGCTTGATGCGGGCCTCCTCGCGCATCGCCGCGCTGCGGTCGTCCATCGCCCGCGCCAGCACCAGCTCGACGGGCAGGCGCGAGGCGGTGTAGCGGCTGGCCCGCCCGGCCCGGTGGCTGGCAAGGCGCCGCTCGACGTCGGTGCTCCAACCCGTGTAGAGCGAGCCGTCCCGGCAGCGCAGCATGTAGACCCAGGCCTCGGGCATCGCGCCGCGGCGCTCAGTCGGCGCGCACGCCGGCCCGCCCCGCGGCCGATCCGGGCAGCGCGGGCAGCCGCACCGGCGCGGCGTGCATCGTGCGCAGGCGCACCTCGCGCCAGGACAGGCCCTCGTTGAGCAGCGCGGGCAGGCCCATGATCAGCGCGGTCCCGACCTCGACGGCCTGCAGCACGATGCCGTAGGCGATCGCTTCGGGGGTCGAGACGTGGTAGGCGCCGGCCAGCACGGCCACGCAGGCTGCCTGGAACAGGCCGATGTTGGCCGGCGTGGCCGGGATCACGGCGGTCACGTTGACGGCGAACAGCACCGCCGCCGCGGCGCCCGCGCCGGCCTCACCGTCCAGTCCCAGCGCCATCAGCAGCAGCCAGCAGGACAGCCACTGCAGCGCCCAGGCGCCCAGCTGCGCGACCGTCGCCAGCGCGGCCGCCCGCGGGCGGCGGAAGACGGACAGCCCCTCGCGCAGCCGTGCCAGCGAGCGGCGGATCCCGGCCACGGCGGCCTGCAGCCGCCGCGAGCGCGAGACGGCGGCGGGCGGGATCAGCACGGGCGCGGCCAGCACCGCCACGAGCGCCGCCAGTGGCGCCAGCGCGATCAGCACGAGGTCGCGGTCGTGTCCCTCCAGCACGCTGACCCGGGAGAGCGTGACCGCTCCCAGCACACCGAGGGCGAGCAGGTTCAGCAGCGTCTGGGAGACCATCGTGCCGAGCACGACCGGCAGCGTCTCGCGGGCACGGCCCAGGCGGCGGGCGAGGATCAGCGCCCTCGAGGGCTCGCCCAGGCGGGCCGGCAGCGTGGCGGACATCAGCACGCCGATGAAGGTTCCCTGCATCGCGTCGCGCCGTTTGGCCCGCCGCCAGGTCGGGGCGGCCGAGAGGATCGCATGCCAGCCCAGCGCGCGCACGAACATCGCGGCGCACACCAGCGCCACCCCGGCCGCCAGCAGGCCCGGCTTGGAGGCCACCAGCGAGGCCGCCACGCGGGTGACGCCGACGCGCTCGAGCGCCAATGCGGTCAGGCCGGCGCCGGCCAGCGAGCTGGCCACCAGGCCGACCCGGCGCAGCGTGCGCATGCGCCGCGCCGAGGCGGAGACGGCCGGGGCGGGACGGGCGGGCTGCAGGCTGGGCAGGCGCTGAGCCGGGATCCGGGGCCGCAGGTCCGCGGGCGCGAGCCCGTAGCGGCGGGCGCTGCGGCCCAGCCGGCCGCCACCGGCCCGGGCGCGCCGGGCCGTGTCGATCGCCTGCTCGTAGGTGTCGGCCGCTTCGGCGGCGACGTGGGGCCAGGCGAAGCGCTCGGCCCGCTCGCGCGCGCTGCCCGCCATGCGCGCCCGCCGAGCCGGGTCGAGCGCGAGCGAGCGCAGCGTCTCGGCCAGCGCCAGCGCATCCTCCGGCGGGGTCAGGACCCCGTCCTGCCCGTCGCGCAGCACGTCCCTGTAGCCGGGGATGTCCGAGGCGACGACGGGGGTGGCGGCGGCGAACGCCTCGGTCAGCACCATGCCGAAGCTCTCGCCGCTCAGCGACGGCGCGCACAGCACGTCGGCGGCGCGCAGCTGGCGCAGCTTCTCGGCCTCCGAGACCTTGCCCAGCGCCGTCACGCCACTCTCCTCGAGGGTCAGGTGGGCGATCTCCGCCGCGCTGGCGCCGACCAGCGTCAGCGTGGCGGGCACGTGGTCGCGAAGCGCCTCGAAGGCGGCCAGCAGCACCGGCAGGCCCTTGCGCTGGACGGCCTGGCCGATGAACAGGATCCGCAGCTCGCCCGGCTCGCGCGGCGCGGCGCCCACGGCCGCGCTGTCGCCTTCCGCGGGAAGCGGCTGCAGGTGCACGCCGTTGGGGATCACGCGGTAGTGCCCGCCGTAGAAGCGCGTGGCCGTCCAGGCGGCCGCCTCGGAGACGGCGATGCGGGCGTGCAGGCGGTTCATCCGCCGGCGCCCCCCCAGCGGCACGGCGGCGATGCCGTTGGTCAGCACGTTCTCGGAGGAGGTGTGGAAGGTGCCGACCAGCGGCAGCTCGCCGGCCGAGCAGAGCGCGTCCCAGCAGATGAGCGGCACGACCGGCTCGTGGATGTGGACGACGTCATAGCCGCCGCCCCGCAGCTCGCGCCGAAGCGCGGCGATCGCGTTGGGCGACCCCGACACGTTCGAGACGGCTCCGTTGGCCGGGATCCCCAAGGTCCGGCCCAGCGAGACGAAGCCGTCGGGCCTCGGGTGGCGCTGCGGGCGCGCGCCCCGGTGCAGGCGCGCCGAGGCGCGGTCGTCGGGGTCGAACGGGGCGAGGATGCGGGGCTCGTGGCCCTGCTCCCGGAGCTCGGTCGCGAGCGCCTCGATGTGGCGCGTCACACCGCCGGGATAGGTCCAGGAGTACGGCGAGACGAGTGCGATCCGCACGGATGGACACTCTATCCGCCCCGGGCGTCGGCCGTTGCGGCGCGAGGCGCCTGTTTGCGACGCTTTGCGCGCCCGCCCGCGGCGGGGAGAAGACCCGCCGCTGCCATAATCGGTGCGGTGAGCGGACGCCACTTCGTCAAGTACAGCTTCCTGAAGGCGGACCCCGCCTGGCGGCGCCTGCCGGCCGAGCAGCGCGAGCAGGGCAAGCGCGAGTTCATCGCCGCCTGCGAGGACTTCGCCGACGGGCACCTGCTGCAGAGCTTCTCGCTGGTCGGGACCCGCGGCGACGCCGACCTGCTGCTGATCGCCGAGGCCGAGAACCT
>JBKQOO010000047.1:0-9656 GCA_052145475.1 Solirubrobacteraceae bacterium | reverse complement strand
GTGCGCCGCGGCGCAGTCGCGGTGGCGCTCGGTGGGAGAGAGTGAGCCCCCGGTTCGTTCTTGGAATGAGCGCCAGGTTCGTTCTTGAAGATTTCGATGGGGCCCCAGTAGGTGACGAAATGCAGGTTGCTCCCCAGCCCTGTCACCGCGGCCCGCGAGGAGAGGACCTTTCTGAAGGTTCCGCATCGACGCACCGCTTCCCAGACCGATGCCGGCCACGGTTCTCCGCCCGGTACTTCGATGAACCACTGGAACGAACAGACGTTCAGGGCGGCGCCCAGGTGCTCGATCCGCGTCGTGTCGTAGATGTCGTATGGGCTCTTGATACGGCCGTCGGCGTAGAGGTATGCGGCGTAGACCCAGGACGAGCTGGCCATCAGTTTTTCGCCGGGGTGAACGTCTCGAGCCAGCAGCGCGGCCGAGGGCCGCAGATCGGGCCAGCCCTCGTCGATGCGGACAGCCTGGACGAGGGCGAAGCAGACAAGCCCTACCAGGACCGGGACGGCGAGCAGGGCGCGGAAGCCCCGCAGGGCCGAGACCAGCGTCACGCCGATCAGCGGCAGCATGAACAGAAGCCCGAACACGACGTGCTTCTGGTCGCCCGAGGGATCGCCTGTGTAGAGATGGTAGATCGGCGCCGCGACCACCCCTGAGAGCAGCGCGAGTCCGACGCGCCGCCGCTCCAGCAGCAGAACACCGGTCGCCGCGAGTATCAGCGGAACCGCGGTGAAGTAGATCTGCAGGTCGATCAGCTGCTCGCGGCTCACGTGGAAGGTCGGGTTGTCGTTCACACGGAAGGTCTCGAATTTCGCCAGCTGGGTCTGGTCCGCCACCAGGTAGACGAGCAGCACCGCCCCGGCTATGAACGCGAACAGGCCGACGTCCACGGCCGCCCCGCGGCCGCGCGTCGCCAGGATCAGCAACACCAGCGGCGGAGCGATGAAGACGAGCACCGGGTACTTGGCCAGACCGGCCAACGCGTACAACAGGGCGGCCGCGCAGAGCCAGCCTCGATGATCCCGTCGCAGGAACTCGGTCACCGCCCAGAAGGAGCCTCCGGCGGCCGCAACCGCGAGCGTGTCGTACACGGCCAGATGAGCCAGCGCGATCACGGGACCGCTTGTCACCGCTGCCAGCGCGGCGCCCGCCCGCACGCGCTTGCCGTAGAGGTTTCCCGCCGCCTTGATCGCTCCGGCCAGACCCACCGTCACGCAGATGGCCGCCGCCGCGCGAGCCCCGGCAAGGCCCCAGGCCTTCCAGCCGAGTCCCGCGACGATAGGCCACAGCAGCGAGCCCGAGAACCAGGACAGGTAGTCATCGCTTATCCCGTGGCCTTGGAGCGTCCTCAGGCCGGCGGCGATGTAGACGCCCTCATCCAGAAACGGGCCGGTCAGCCGCAGGGCGCACACGACCAGCTCGCCGATCAGGAAGCAGCCCAGGATCAGCCACGGCGTCATTGCCAGCACACGGGCACCTACACGCGGCCTGGCCGCGACGCCTGCCCTGTGCTCTTGCGCGAGCGGGCGTGGGGCTGCTACGGCTGCCGTGCTCGCCCCCAGCCCAAGACGCGACGATCATTCACCTGGGTCACATGGTTCACCTGAACCGCATCCCCCCGGACACCGCAACGCGAGCCTACCTAAAGACGCAAACTCCGCGATTGCATCGCATGGATCGCAGAACATAGCAAGGATTCGGCAGGTCGGGACTTGTTTGTTTATTTGTTACACATGGCCATGTGGGGATCGACCGCTGTCCCAGCCGAAAAGGGATGTCTTCGGTCTGACAAAGGCCCTAACCTTGTGTGAATGAACACGCACCGCAAATGTGAACTTCGTGTGTACTTTCAGGCGCACGCACGAATCTTGCGAGCCCTCGCACTATGTGCCCTCGGCGCAGCGGTGCTGTACGCCGTTTCCGGGACGCAGGCCGAGGTTGGCCGCGATATCACTTCCCATGATGGGAGCACCCGGGTTTCATATGGCGCGAGCGCGCTCACTGCCCTGGTCGCGGAGCACGGCGTGGCCGGGCGGGCGGGAAAGTCAGGACGATCTGAACCCTTGCGACTCTTCTCGGCCCAGAGCTTCTTCAACCAGGAGTTGCCTGCTGCCGCGCCGCTCGCGCCCGACTCGAAGCAGCTTGTGGAAGCGTTCGGGTCACAGGTACGCACACATCTGGGTCACGTCGTCATCAACACATCGCAGTGGAGCGCGCCGGTCTATGTGGTGGGCCCGAACGCACAGACCCTGACCCTGGTCGGTACGAGCTCGATCTGCCCGCGCCCCGAAGGTGTCTTCTCGGGGTTCCAGCAGCAGGTCGAGGCGGTGCCGCTGCCCTCCGATGCTGTTCCGGCCGCCGGCACGGACAAGGAGCTGATCGTCTGGCAGCCGTCCACCGGGCATCTCTGGGAGCTCTGGAGGGCCCTCGAGGAATCAGGGCATTGGACTGCCTGCTGGGGCGGCGAGATCGCGGACGCGCATACCAGCGACGGGGTCTTCCCGGCCCCGTTCGGCGTCGCGGCGTCGGGGCTGTCGCTGCTGGGCGGCCAGATCCATCTGGAAGACCTCGAGCAGGGCGCGATCAACCATGCGCTCGAAGTCTCGCTGCCCGACACCGCCCGCTCCGACTTCGTCTGGCCCGCCGACCGCACGGACGGATTCTCCACCGATGCGGACGCGATTCCGGAGGGCACGCGCTTCCGGCTGGACCCGGGCCTGAGGCTGGGCGCGCTCCATCTGGGCCGGGCGGCGCTCGAGATCGCCAGGGCGATCCAGACCTACGGGATGGTCGTGGGCGACACGTCGGGCTCGGTCGCGCTGCAGGCGCAGGACCCGATGCCGCTGATCAGGGAAGGCCGTCCGAATCCGTACCGCCTGCTGCTGGGCCCCGATCCCTACAGCGTGCTCGACAGGATTCCCTGGAGGCGGCTCGAGGTGCTGAGCCCGTCCTATACCGGTTGAGCTGCTGGCGCCGCCGCTGGAGTGAGGCTGCCAAGCGTTTGGCCGGCGCGGAGACCGGAGCGCTACCTTCTAGTACCTTGGTCGGCCCGGGCCGGCGTCGTAGGGCCGACCCGACCGAGCGCGATCAGGGGCTGAAAATGAGGAGCATCGGTTCGACCGGGAGGCTGTTTGCGCTGTTCCTCGGCATAGCCGCGGTGGCGGTCGCGGCGGCGCCCGGCGCGTCCGCGCTGGGCGCGACGGATGTCACGACGGCGGGATACAACAACCTGCGCGATGACTGGGATCCCGGCGAGCCGGCGCTGAGCCCCTCGGCGGTGCAGTCGGCCAGCTTCGGCAAGGTCTTCTCGACCCACCTCGAAGGCGCGATCTACGCGCAGCCGCTCGTCTTCGAAAACACGATCGTCGTGACCACCGAGAAGGCCTATGCGTACGGGCTCGACCCATCCACCGGTGCGATCCGCTGGAAGCGTTCCTTCGGGAAGCCCTTCAAGGCCGCGACGATCGGCTGCTCGGATCTCAAGCCCGATCTCGGTTCCACCTCGACCCCCGTGATCGACCCCGAAACCGGGACCGTCTACATGACGACCCGCCTGCAGGTCGGTAAAGGGATCTCCGGCGCCCGCTGGTACCTGCAGGCCCTCTCGGCGGCCACCGGCGAAGAGCGTCCGGGCTTTCCAGCCCCGATCGACGGCACTCCCTACAACACGCCTGGAGTCCCCTTCAACGAAGGCTTCGCCGAGCAGCGCCCCGCGCTGCTGTTGCTCGGCGGTGTGGTGTACGTCGCCTTCGCCTCCGACTGCGACATCACGCCATACCGGGGGATCGTCGCCGGGTTCAACGCGAGCAGCGGCGCCCTGACGACGATGTGGAGCGACGAGTCGGGCGTTGGCACCGACGAAAGCTCCCAGTCCGGGATCTGGCAGAGCGGAGGCGGCCTGGTCTCTGACATCCCCGGTCGGATCATCCTGGCCAGCGGCAACGGCGTCTCGCCCCAGCCGGCGCCTGGCGGCTCTCCGCCGCCGACCCTCTCGGAGTCGGTGATCGGGCTGACCGTCGGCGACGGCGGGCAGCTTGCTCCCAGCCAGTTCTTCGCGCCGAGCGATGCGCCGACGCTCGACCAGAACGACGAGGACCTCGGCTCGGGCGGACCGATCGCGCTGCCGACCGAAGCCTTCGGGACCAAAGCACACCCCCACCTGGTCGTGGAGGTCGGCAAGGACGGTCGCATCTTCCTCGTCGATGCCGACAACATGGGCGGATACCGCCAGGGGCCGAAAGAAGGAGACGCCGTGCTGCAGACGCTGGGCCCGTTCGATGGCGTCTGGGGCCACCCCGCCGCCTACGGTGGTCAGGGGGGTTGGGTCTACGTGCTCGAGAGCGCCGGTGGCGGCTACCTGCGCGCGCTCAGTTACGGCCTGAACGGCGAAGGCGTACCCCAGCTCAGCTCGGTAGCGACGAGCTCGGAATCGTTCGGCTACACCTCCGGCTCGCCGCTCGTCACCAGCAACGGCACCGCCGCAGGCAGCGCGGTCGTCTGGGTCGTGTACGCCAGCGGCCCCGGCGGGGGCGCAGCTCAGTTGAGGGCCTACAACGGCGCGCCATCGGGCGGCACGCTGGCACTGCTGTGGTCGGGCAAGCTGGGCAAAGCCTCGAAGTTCAGCGTCCCGACCGCCTACGAAGGGCGCGTCTACGTCGGCACGCGCAACGGCGATCTGATCGCCTTCGGCTCGTCGGCGGACGCGCCGGTTCAGGCCAGCGCGGTCACGCTCGGATCGGTGGCGGTGGGCGCCGCCCGAACGGTCACTCTGCCGGTCGCCGTGACCCGCAGCCTCTCACTGATCGCGCCGATCGCAGCGAGCGGCGTCGAAAGCACGGCCGGGCCGCTGCCCGCCGCACGCACCGCCCTGGCCGGCCGAACGGCCGGGCCTTCGACGATTCCGCCCGCCGGGACGAGCGCGCTCGGCAGGGGCGTGATCACGATCGAGCAGCCGACCCTGCGCGGCGCGCTTCCCGCGGGCGCCACCGTCCCCGTGACCATTCGCTTCGCTCCGGCCCATGCGGGACCGGTAGTCGCGAGCATCTCGATCCGGACCACAGCAGGGACGCGCTCGGTCGCGATCTCCGGCTATGGCTCCGCGCCCGGGCTCGTGCTCTCCGCCCAGCCGCTGGACTTCGGCACGATCGAGACGGGCGCCGGCGGCAAGCGCCTGAGCGTGACGTTCACGAATTCCTGGACCCATCCCGAGCGCCTCACCCGGCTGCTCCTGCCCGGCGGCTCCTACACCGTCTCGGGCATGCCGCGGCCGGGTACCGTGCTCGCGCCGCAGCAGTCGGTGACCGCTTCGGTGCTGTTCGATCCCGCCCGCGCCGGCTCCTACCGGGGCAGGCTGACGATCGCCAGCGACCACGGCTCGGTCACCGCGCAGTTGGCCGGGATCGCGCTGACCGGCGTGGCGCGGCTGACCGTCACCCGACACCTCGACCTGGGGACCGTGCCGGTCGGAGCGACCCGGGTGGCGACGCTGAGGATCGCCAACGCGGGTACGGTGCCGCTGACGATCACGCGCGCGATCGCCCCGGTCGGACCGTTCTCGGCGCCGATGCCGCTGCCCGAGGGAATCAGCCTCGATCCCAAGACTTCGGTCCGGGTCAGGATCGCGTTCACGCCGACGACACGGGGCGCAGCGAGCGGCCGCTACACGATCAGGAGCACCGACGGCCGCGGCGCGGTCATCGTCACCTTCACCGGCCGCGGCTCCTGAGTCCCCGCGCGGGGTACCCTGGACCCTTGACCGAGCAGACCGCCGCGCCGCTCGAGATCGTTCCCGGCCTGTTCCGGTGGACCGCCCTGCACCCGGAGTGGAAGCCGCCCGGGCCGGAGGGCGGGTCGTCGGAGTGGGAGCAGATCGTGGGCTCGGTCCTCTACGAAGCGCCCGACGCGGTCGTGCTCATCGACCCGCAGCTCCCTGTCGAGGATCGTGAGGGCTTCCTGGCCTGGCTGGACAGGCGCGTCGCGTCGCGGCCGGTCAGCATCCTCACCACGGTCAGCTCGCACCGCCGGGATCGCGAGGAGCTGGCCGAGCGATATGGCGGAAACAGCCCAAGGGCGTGGAACGCGGTCCCCCGCGGGGTCGTCCCCAAGCCGCTGCGGGGAGCGGGCGAGACGGTCTACTGGCTGCCCGACGTCGTCGCCCTGGTCTTCGGCGACACGCTGATCGGGGCTCCGGGAGGAGGTGTGCAGCTATGTCCCGAAAGCTGGCTGAGCGATGTCCGCGTCGACCGGGCCGGGCTGGCGGGCCTGATGCGAAGCCTGATCGAGTTGCCGGTGGAACGGTTGCTGGTCTCCCACGGGGAGCCCGTCCTGCGCGATGGGCGTGCCGAGCTGGCGCGCGCGATTCGGGAGGCAGAAGGGCGCTGAGCGTCGCGTCGCGCCAGCGCTCGCAGGGCGGCACGACCCGGCTCACCGCTCGATCACGAGCTTCGTCCAATCGGCCTCGGCCAGCGCCTCGGGCGCCTGCGCCCAGGAGACGGCTCGGCTCGTCACCTTCTCCGGGGCGAGCGCACCCGAGGCGGCCAGCGCCAGCACGTGCGGCATCGCCTCGCGCGCATTCGCCCGTCCGGTCCTGAACGTGATCCCCTTCGTGTACATCTCCAGGAGGGGCAGGGAGGGCGACTCGCCGAAGTAGATCGCGCTGCTCGTGCAGATGCCGTCCGGAGCCGTCGATCGCAGCGCCAGGACCAGACCGGCCGGGTCGGCGCTGGCGTCGACAGTGATCGCGAAGGGCCCCAGTCGCTTCGGCATCTCGGCCATCGTCTGCGCGCCCAGCGATTCCGCGGTTGCCCTGCGTCGCTCGTCGCCGTCGACGTAGAGGACCCACTCCGAACCCAGCGCCCGTGCGATGCCCGCGGCGTAGAGCCCGATCGAGCCGGCGCCTGCACCGCCGACCACGAGCACGGCCGCGCCCGGCTCCTGCTCCAGCGGCCCGGCGACCGTCCGCCACGCGTCGGCGATGTTGTCCGAGGCACTGGCGACGCTGGCCGGCTCGAGCCCCTCGGGCAGCGGGACGAGCATGTGCCGCGCATACGGCACACAGACCAGATCGGACAGGAAGCCGCCCCAATCCTCCACGGCAGGGCCGAATCCGTAGGTCGACATGAAGGGCACCGCGGCGCAGTTGGCCGAGCGGCCGCGCAGGCATTGCGAGCACGACCCGCAGGAGATCTGGAAGGGCACGCTCACCCGCCGGCCGATCTCGAGGTCGCCGACGTCGTCCCCGAGCGCGACGATCTCCGCGACGCACTCGTGTCCGAGAGGGAACGGCGGCGGGAACGGGGAGGTGCCCGTCACGATCGCGGCGTCGAGGTCGCAGGTGGCGACCGCCAGTGGCCGGACGAGCGCGGCCGCGTCCGACCTCAACGTCGGCTCCGGCGCCTCGCGCCACTCCAGCTCCCCCGGGGACACGTAGACCAGCTGCTGCATGGCGCACCTCTTTCGCTCGCCCTAGTCGGTAGACCGGTCGGTATAATAAGGCAGATGAGCACCAAGCTGTCCGGCCGCGCGCAGGGGACCGCGTCACGGGCGGCGTTCGTCGCGACGATGGGGGAGCTGCTGCGCCGCCAGGGCTACTCCGCGACGGGTATCAGCGAGCTCGTCTCCCTCAGCGGCGCGCCGAAGGGCTCGCTGTACTTCCACTTCCCCGGCGGCAAGCAGGAGCTGGCGCTCGCGGCGATGGAGCAGACCGGGGAGGAGCTGCGCGGCGCGATTGCGGCGGTCATGTCGGGCGACCGTGGGACGGGCGCCGCGATCGCGATGCTGCTCGACGCGCTGGCCGCAGGCCTCGAAGCCTCCGGTTACCGGGATGGCTGTCCGATCGCCACGATCACGCTCGAGGCGGCGGCGGGTTCCGAGCCGGTGCGGGCCACTGCCGACCGGGTCTTCTCTGCCTGGCTGTCCGAGCTCGAGACCGCGATGATCGCCGAGGGGCTCGATCGTTCGGTTGCGCGCCGCCGGGCGCTGCTGGTCCTGGCCGCGATCGAGGGCGGGCTGATCCTGGCTCGGGCCCGCCGGGAGACGGGCCCCCTCGTGGCAGTGCGCGAAGAGCTGCTCGAGCTGATGGCCTGAGCGGCTCCCACGTATCGGCGAGGCGTTCACTACGATCGCCGGCAGGCTGAGGGCGGATCGACGATGAGAGAGGAGGATCGGCGGTATGGCAATCCAGGCTGGGCCCGAGGTCAACCGGTTCGTCAGCTGGGACGGAGTGGAGATCGCCTACCGCGAGTGGGGACAGCCCTCCGCGCTCGCGCCGGTGGTGCTTCACCACGGCTTCGTGGCCGACGCCAACGCGAACTGGGTTGCGCCGGGCGTCGTCGAGCTGCTCCGCGCGGCGGGACGGTATGTGGTCGCGCCGGATGCCCGCGGTCACGGGTCCTCGCAGAAGCCCCACGATCCGGCGCGCTACGGGGAGTCGCGGATGGCGCGCGATCTCGAGGTGCTGGTCGCGCGACTCGGCGCGCCCTGCATCGACCTGGTCGGCCACTCGATGGGCGCGGTCGTCTCGCTCCTCTACGCAAGCAGGGGCGAAGGTGTGCGCAGGCTCGTCGTCGGCGGCGTGGGCTCGGGCGTCGTGGAGTGCGGAGGGGTGGATCGCCGGATCGTCTCCAACGAGTCGATCAAGCAGGCGCTGGCGGCGCAGCCGGACCAGCTCGAGACCCTCGATCCCGCGGGGGCGGCCTTCAGGCGCCTGGCAGACGCGCTCGGCGCCGACCGCCAGGCGCTGCTGGCTCAGGCGTCCTCGATCCACCGCGACGGCGTCGCGCTCCAGCGCATCACGGCGCCCACGCTGCTGCTTGCCGGCCGGAGCGACCCCCTGGCGAGCAATCCGGAGGTGCTTGCGGCAGCGATCCCGGACGCGCGGCTGACGATGCTCGAGGGCGACCACATGAGCGTCGTGGCCGAGCCCGCCTTCGCCGCCTCGATCGTCGAGTTCCTGTCGGCCTGAGCGGCGCTGCTCGGCCCCCGGCGCAGCGGGCCGACACGGACTATGCCGTGATCGGAACGTGCCCCGGCTGGGCGGCGACCCGCTCCAGCCACCGACCGACGGCGGCATAGCCGGACATGTCGAAGCCGGCCTCGTCTGCGACGTGCGTGTAGGCGTACAGCGCGATGTCCGCGATCGTGTAGCGCTCACCGACCAGATATGCGCGGGCGCCGAGGTGACGCTCCATCGCATCCAGGGCGCAGTAGCCGCCGCGGCGACGCTCGTCGATCTCTGCGTCGGTCGGACGGGAGGCGGCGAAGCGCACCCAGAACCGGACGACCGCGATGTAGGGCTCGTGGCTGTACTGCTCGAAGAACAGCCACTGCAGCACCCGCGCCCGCTGCAGGCGGTCCTCGGGTAGCAGCGGCGTTCCATCTGCGAAATAGCAGAGGATCGCGTTCGACTCGGCAAGCGCCTGGCCGTCGTCGAGCACGAGCGTCGGCACACGCAGCGCCGGGTTCAGGGCGCCCAGCAGCTCGAGGCGGTTGGACCGGTCGACCACGTCGACCTCCTCGCGCGTGTACGCGATGCCCAGCTGGGCGAGCAGCAGGCGCACCTTGTAGCAGTTGCCCGACACGGCGGAGTCGTAGAGCAGCATGGCGTGTGATTCTCGCCGAGCCGACCGACCGCTGCTCGACGGGGTGCGCAGCGGAGGTTG
>JBKQOO010000046.1:0-24353 GCA_052145475.1 Solirubrobacteraceae bacterium | reverse complement strand
AGCTCGGCGACGACGCCGTGCTCGTGGCCTACAACCGGCATACCGGGAGGACCGTCTGGGAACGCAAGCTGGGCCAGCTCTCCGCCTCCAGCCCCGCCGTCACGGCGAACACGATCTACGTGACCATCCTCAACAGCGGCCACCCCTCCAGCCCGGGGCGGCTGGTCGCCCTGAACTCCAAAGACGGTGCGATCCGCTGGTTCCGCTCGCTGCCCTCCGGCTCGGAGTCCTCGCCCCTGATCGACGACGGCAAGATCTTCTTCGGCTCGCAGTCCGGCACCGTCTACGCCCTGGACGACAGCAACGGCCAGCTGCTCTGGACCTACCACGCCGGCGGCTCGGTCAAGGCCAGCCCGACCCTCTCGGGCGGCGTGCTCTACTTCGGCGACTACTCCGGCCACCTCCAGGCCGTCTCCGAGCAGAACGGGCACCTGCTCTGGCGCAGCGGCTCGGAAGGCGCACTGCTGGGCAGCGGCACCTTCTACTCGACCTGCGCCGTCTACTACGGCCGCGTCTACCTGGGCAACACCGACGGGCGGATCTACGCCTACGACGCCTCCAGCGGGAGACTCGACTGGGCGGTGCAGACAGGCTCCTACGTCTACGCCTCGCCCGCCGTGACGAACGCGCCCGGGCTCGGGCCCACGATCTACATCGGCTCCTACGACGGCACCTTCTACGCCCTGAACGCCCGCTCGGGGCAGATCAGCTGGAGCTTCGACGCCCACGGGCGCATCTCCGGATCGGCGACGATCGTCGGCAAGCTCGTCTACTTCGCCGACCTCGGCCAGCACCGCACCTACGGCCTCGGCATCTCCACCGGCAGGCTCCTGTTCGAACGCGACACCGGCGCCTTCGACCCCGTCATCAGCGACGGCAAGGGCATCTACCTGACCGGCTTGACCGGGCTGTTCTCGCTCGTCCCCCGCTGAGCCCCGTGGCACAGGCACACGGCCGGCCGGGCACTCTCCCCGCACCGTCGCCGACCCGTCGTCACCGCCGGCAGGATGGTCCCGATCCGAAGGCCCGCGAGAGCGAGAAGCGCGCAGCGATCTCGATCCTGCCCGGCCCCGCGGCCCGCACCGTGGTGAACCCTTCCGGGCCGGCGCCGACGCAGCCGCGACCCGCCGTCACTGTCCAGTAGGGGGTGTAGTGCACACGCACCAGCAAGGTGCCGGCACGGTCGGCCCGGAGCACCAGCGAGTCGTGACCCAGGCGGGTCAGGCGCCCCGGTCCGCTCGCCAGCGGGGTCGCCCCCTCGACACGGAAGACGCGCCAGTGGGCGCTGGTGAAGACCGGCTGCAGATACGACGGGCCGGAGCGGATCAGGCGCCCCTCGGCCGCACTGGAGGGGTCGAGCGCGACATCGGGCAGCGCCACGTAGGCGACCGCCTCGCGGTCCAGCCACGCCCTGTAGCCCGCCGCCGTCAGGTGCCCGCCCAGCAGCACGCCGTCGTAGCGCTCGTCCAGCTGCTTCTCCCAGCCCCGGGCCAGCGACACGTGCGGTGCGAGCAGCGCGGCCTCCCAGTGCGAACGGGTCAGCGGCACCTCGACCCTGACAGGACCGGGCACGCCGTCCAGGAAGCGCTCCAGCGGCTCGTAGTAGGCGGCCTGCGTGCCCGCGCTGCCCGCCACCGCCGCCGTTTCCCGTACCGGGCCCCACAGCACCCACACCGCGATCAGGGCGAGCGCCGCAGCGCCCACCACACCGACCCCGCTCCGGGCGCGCCGCGCCGGCGCCAGCAGCGCGCAGACCAGCAGCGGCCCCGCCAGCAGCACGCCGTAGCGCTCGATGTTGCTGCCGATCGGCGAGGGGATCGCCAGGCAGGCCAGGCAGGCCAGCAGGTAGATCGCCGCACCCAGCCGAAGCAGGCCCTCGCGACGCGGGAGCGCTGCCAGAAACGCCAGCACGACGGCCGCGGTGGCCGCGAACGAGACGATCGGGTAGGGCTCGGTCCCGCCTTCGGGGAACAGCGCCGCCACAGGCAGCACGACCGCCGCCGCCGGCACGGCCAGCGCCAGCACCGCGCGCGGGGAGCGCTGGTGCAGCGAGACGGTCAGCCCGGCCAGGCCCAGCAGCAGGCCCGCCACAGGACTGCCCGCCGCCGCCAGCGCCGCCAGGAGGGCCGCCCACAGCGGGTGCCCCCGCTTGAACGCGACCCCTGCTCCCAGCGCCAGGCAGGCACCCAGCGCGAAGGCCAGCCGCCCCAGCCACAGGTCGCCCGCCGCGGCGATGGCGAAGGCCGCCGCGGCCCAGCTGGCCCCGCGGCCGTACTCGGGGCTCGTAAGGTCGAGGAACAGCACCGTCGAGATCGGGACGCACAGGGCCGCCAGCGCCCGCGCTCCGAGCAGCGAGCCGAGGGGCGGGAACAGCAGGCTGTAGCCCGGCAGCTGGTGGCCGGCGTACCAGTTCTGGTCGAACACCGTGAAGCCGACCCGTTCGAACAGCCCCACCCGATAGAGCTGCGCGGCCAGGTCGGGCGTGCGCGGATCGGCCAGCAGCCACGCCACGACCAGCGCCGCCGCCAGGCAGGGCGCGGCGAACTGCCTCAGCCTCAGCCCCCCGGCGGGAAGATCTACCGGGGCCCGGCCTGCTACCCGGCCGGACCCCGGAACGTCCGCCCGATGGGCGGATTCGTACCCCTGTAAACAAGCGTCGGCCCGCAAAGTAGCTGCCCTTCTGATCGGCACGCCAAGATAATGACGACGATGAGCTCCCCGAGACGGATGCGCCGGCACCGCCGCGCGGCGAGGCGACTGGCGATGGCGGTGGCATGTCTCGCGCTGCTCCTCGGCGTCGCGGGCTGCGGCACCGGGCACCCCGGCCCGATCTCCTCACGCGAACTGGCCGAAGCCCAGACCTTCCCCTACTACCGCGTCTACTGGGTCGGGCCCTCCTTCAAGGGCCAGCACCTGTCGGCCGCTGACGGGCTGCGCAACTACCTGGAAAAAATCGGCGACAGCGTCTACTACGGCGACTGCGTGAAGGCCAAGGGGATCTTCGGCGGCGGCAGCTGCCAGCTGCCGCTGCAGGTCACGACGGTGATCTACCGGCTGCACTTCAACGGTCCGCTCGGCCCGCAGCGCAACATCCTGGTGCGCGGCGTGCCCGCGACCGTCTATGACGAAGGGCGCTCGATCGAGATCTACACGGGCCGGGTCGCCGTCGACATCTTCTCCGACAGCTACGCCAACGCGATCAGCGCCGCCGAACAGATCCTGCCGATCAACGCCCCCGGCTCCTCCCACGGCGGGCTGCCTCTGCCCGTCTTCTGTCCCGGCCTGTCCGGCCCCGTGACCGGCGAGCTGGCGACCGTGATGGCGAACCTGCCCGGGCACAGCTGCCAGCACGATGCCGCCCAGCTCGCCTACGCCGAAACGCTGAAAACGTGATCGACCTGCCGCTCCCGCCGCACTCCTAGCCCGCGTGGCCGCCCAGCGGAACGGCCGTCTTGCCGATCTCCCGCCGCAGGCTGAGAAAGGCGGCCGACCCGATCAGGGCGGGAACCCACAGCGAGATGGCCCGGTACACGACGACCGCGGCGATCACGGTCGAGCCCGGTGCGACCTTGAACAGGTCGAGCATGCCCACCAGTCCCCCTTCGACCGCGCCGAACCCGCCCGGGATCGGCAGCGAGTTGGCCAGCATCCCGACCAGGTAGGCCATCGCGACGGGCCAGAAGGAGGGCGTGTGTCCGAACGCGGCCAGCGCCGCGTAGAGGGTCAGGTTGTCGAACAGCCAGTAGGCCACCGCGCCGAGCAGCCTCGGGTCGTGGCGGCGGATCATCGCCAGCGCGTCTTTCACCCCGCCGCTGATCGCGATCAGCGCGATCGCCGAGCGGCTGCTGCGCTCCTGCAGGCTCGACGCGGCGCGACCCGCCCAGACGGCGGCGGCGATCGTCGCCGCGATCGCAGCCGCTGCGATCGCAGCCGGCAGCAGCGTCAGCAGCGGGTTGGTCGACCCGGGCAGGATCCCGAGCCACATCGGCACCCCGATCAGGACCACCGCGGCGGCGCTCACCGCGCTGGTCAGCACGAAGATCAGCACCGTCCGCTTCGCGACCCGCTCGACCGAGAACCCCTTGCTCCGCAGTACCCAGGCGCCGAGCGCCAGGCCGGCCAGTCCGCTGACTGAGACGACCGAGTTGACCGCGAGCTCAGACAGCGACAGGCGCGTGCTGAGGCTGCGCCCGATCCGTCCGAACACGAGGTCGAACAGGATGATGTAGCCGGCGCAGGAGAGCAGCTCGAGGCCGACCCCCGCGAACACCCAGGCCAGATTCGCATCGGAGATCTCCTCGCCGGCGCTACGCAGCCCCGGCACCGCCAGCAGCAGCGCCACGACCAGCGCGAAGAAGATGGCCAGGCTGATGATGCTGTTGCGCAGGGTCCGCGAGGAGGCCGCCAGTGCGTCCTCGTCCTCGGCGGGGCGCTCCCGTCGCTGCTCTGATTCGCCGTCGTCGTCTCTTAGCATTCTCTTCGCCGCCGATTAGCCATGCCTGCGGGCTACTCGTCACGCTAGCCTCATAGCCACGTCCCTCCCCCGGCATCGCCCGCGTTTGCCGCGGCCGGGGCGTTTCACCGCCGCACCCCAGTCATGGCTGAGCAAGTACGAATACTGGTCGTGGACGACGAGCCCGCCGTCCAGAGCGCGCTCGCCCGAGCGCTCACGATGGAACGCTACGAGGTCGCCCAGGCGGCCGATGGGCTCGAGGCGCTCGAGCGTCTCGGGGCGGGACCCTACGAGGCGGTGATCCTCGACATCGCGATGCCCAGGGTCGACGGCCTCGAGGTCTGCAGGCGCCTGCGCCTGGGCGGGGACCGCACGCCGGTGCTGATGCTGACCGCGCGCGGCGAGGTGGACGACCGGGTCGCCGGGCTGGACGCCGGCGCCGACGACTACCTGGTCAAGCCGTTCGCCCTGCGCGAGCTGCTGGCCCGCGTGCGCGCCCTGCTGCGCCGGGTCGACGAGGACGACGAGGTCCACGAGGAGACGCTCAGCTTCGAGGACATCAGCATCGACCTGCGCTCGCACGAGGCGTGGCGGGGCGAGCGCCAGCTGAGCCTGACCCGGACCGAGTTCCTGCTGCTCGAGATGTTCCTGCGCCACCCCCGCAAGGTGCTGACCCGCTCCGCCATCTTCGAGCACGTCTGGGGTTACGACTTCGGCTCGAGCTCCAACTCGCTCGGCGTCTACATGGGCTACCTGCGCCGCAAGACCGAGGTCGGGGACGAGCCGCGACTGCTGCACACGGTCCGCGGCGTCGGCTACGTGCTGCGCTCACCGCAATGAGCTTCCGACGGCGCATCACCCTCGTCTCCGCCGCGGCCGTAGCGGTCGCGGTCGTGCTCGCCTCGCTGCTCGTCTACCTGCTGACGGCCAACCAGCTGCACAGCCAGATCGACAACCAGCTGCGCAACCGCGCCCACGAGACGGCGCGGCTGCGCCACCTGTTCGCCGTCGGCGCTCTGAAGATCAGCCCCGACGGCGCGGCGAGCATCGTCCTTGCCGCCCCCGGCGCCTTCACGATCGCCGCCCGCGAGGCCGAAGGCGACCTCAGACCGGACCACCGCACCCCGCCCGCCCGGCCCAAAGCCGGCGCGGAGCCGCACAAACCTGCGCCCGGCGCGAACCCCAGCCGCCGCCCCGGAAGCCTGTTCGGGCAGCTGGCCAACAATCCCGACCAGGCCCGCGGCTATCAGCAGGTCGTCGACGACACCGGCAGGGTGCTGGCGCGCTCGGCGCCCAACGTGACGCTCCCCGTCGACCCGCGGACCCGCCAGCTCGCCCAGTCGGGCGGCGCGCCGTTCTTCCGCAACGTGTACGTCAACGGCGCGCATCTGCGCGTGCTGGCCGAGCCCTTCGGCCACAACCGCGCCGCCGAGATCGCCCTGCCCCTGACCGAAACGGACCAGCTGCTGAGCACGCTGCGGCTGATCCTCGTGCTGGTCGTCGTGGGCGGTATCGCACTGGCCGCCCTGCTCGGCCGGCTCGTCGCCGGCGCGGCCGTGCAGCCACTCAAGCACCTGACCCAGACGACCGAGCACGTCACCCGTACCCAGGATCTGAGCGGCCGCATCAAACCGGCCGGCGAAGACGAGATCGGGCGCCTGGCCAGCAGCTTCAACGCGATGCTCGACGCGCTCGAGGGGTCGATGAACGCACTCGACGCGTCGGTGCACGCTCAGCGCCAGCTCGTGGCCGACGCCTCGCACGAGCTGCGCACCCCGGTCACCAGCCTGCGGACCAACATCGAGCTGCTCCAGCAGCAGGGACAGGAGATGGGCCCGGCCGAGCACAGCCGGCTGTTGGACGACGTCGTCGAGCAGCTCGAGGACCTGACCAGGCTGATCAACGACCTGATCGACCTCGCCCGTGGCGAGGAGCCCAACGCCGAGGTGGAGGATGTCCGCCTCGACCTGCTCGTCGCCGAGGTCGTGCCGCGCACTAGGACGACGGCGCCCGCGACCCCGATACAGACCGACCTCTGCCCCGCGATCGTCCCCGGCGTGCCGGCCCGTCTGGAGCGCGCCGTCAGCAACCTCATCGACAACGCCGTCAAGTACAGCCCCTACGGCCAGCCGATCGAGATCGCTCTGCAGGGCAAGGAGCTGACTGTCCGCGACCATGGCGCCGGGGTCTCGCCCGAGGACCTGCCCCACATCTTCGACCGCTTCTATCGCGGCGCCGAGGCGCGGGGGCGTCCCGGGTCGGGCCTGGGACTGGCGATCGTCCGCCAGGTCGCGGCTCAGCAGGGCGGGGCCGTGACGGCCGAGCCGGCACCGGGCGGCGGCACGCTGATGCGGCTGCGGCTGCCAGGAACCGAGCCGCTGGCAGAAGAGCCTGCGCCACCCCCGTCCGAGGGCGAGGACGCGCCGGGCCAGGGCGCCGCCGTCGCCGGCGGCTCACGGCTGGCCTGAACGGCGCGCCGGGCCAGCGCCCGGTAGGCCGCCGGGGTGTGGCCGAACCGGGCACTGAAGGCACGGGAGAGATGCGGCGCCTGACGGTAGCCGACCAGCCGCGCGACCTCCGCGACGCGCAGCGAGGGCTGCTCCGCCAGCAGCCTGGCCGCGGCCCGCAGGCGCCTGTCCCGCAGGTCCTCGCCGAACGAGGCCGGACCGAACTGGGCGTAGGCGCGCTGGATCTGGCGCGGAGAGCTGGCCAACTCGCCCGCCAGCCTCGCCAGCGTCAACTGCTCGCGGTAGTGGCGGGCCACCAGCGCATGGGCCAGCAGGTAAAGGCGATGCCGGGCCTCGGCCGTCTCGCTTCGCACCTCCCTGATCTCCGACCAGCGGGCCGTCGCGGGACCCCTCGACGCGGGCCCGCTACATCGCGGCGGCGATCGCGGCGACCGCCTGTTCGACCTGCCCGCGGTCGACATCCAGGTGCGTGACCGCCCGCACCCGTCCCGCGTCGATCGCCACCAGGTCCACCTCCTGGGCGACTCGCGCCGTCAGCCCCGGAGCGTCGTCGACCTCGAAGATCACGATGTTCGTCTCGACCGTTTCCGGGTCGATCGAGACGCCGGGCAGCAGCGCCAGTTCCTCGGCCAGCAGGCGCGCGTTGTCGTGGTCCTCCTCCAGGCGCTGGACGTTGTTCTCCAGCGCGTACAGGCAGGCCGCGGCAAGGATCCCCGACTGACGCAGCGCGCCGCCCAGCATCTGCTTGTAGCGCCAGGCCTCCTCGATCAGCTCGGCCGAGGCGGCCAGCACGGCGCCGACCGGCGCGCCCAGCCCCTTGGAGAAGTCGATCCAGGCCGTGTCGAAGCCGCTCGCCCAGTCCGCCGCGGGCACGCCCGAGGCGACGACCGCGTTCATCAGCCTGGCTCCGTCCAGGTGGGCACGAAGCCCATGGCTCCGGGCCACCGCGAGCACGCCCCGCACCGTCTCCAGCGGCCACACCCGCCCGCCGCCCATGTTCGTGGTCTGCTCGACCGAGACCAGCCTGGAACGAGGCGCGTAGCGGTCCCCCGGCGCCCGCACCGCGTCCTCGAGCTGTTCCGGCGTGAAGATCCCGCCGTCGCCCTCGAGCGTCCTGATCATCGCCCCGGACAGCGCCGCCGGCCCGCCCGCCTCGGCGAGCACCGGGTGGGCCGTGCGGTCCAGGATCAGCTCGTCGCCGCCGGGGCGGATGTGGAGACGCACGGCGATCTCGTTGCACATCGTCCCGCTCGGCAGGAACACGGCGTCCTCCTGACCCAGCAGCTCGGACACCTGCCGCTCCAGCTCGGCCGTGGTCGGATCGAGGCCCCGCTGCTCGTCGCCCACCTCCGCCGCCGCCATCGCGGCGCGCATGTCCGCGTCGGGGCGGGTCTGCGTGTCGCTGTGCAGGTTGACCAGCATCCCGCAGACGAGGCTAGCGACGGATCGGCGAGGATGGCAACTGCTCGGTGGAGGCAGCCAACTGCTCAGGAGACGTAATGGGCGGCCGCGCGCTCGGCGGCGGCGCCGTAGGAGCCGCCGAACAGCACCGCGTGCACCAGCAGCGGCGCCAGCTGGTAGAGCTCGACCCGATCCCGCCAGCCCTCCGCCAGCGGCGAGGCCTCCCGGTAGGAGTCCAGGATCAGCGGCGACGGCGCGCCGAACAGCGCCAGCATCGCCAGGTCGACCTCGCGGTGCCCGCCGTAGGACGACGGGTCGATCAGCCAGCCCCGTCCGTCCCGGTCCGCCATCACGTTCCCGCCCCACAGGTCACCGTGCAGACGGGCCGGCGGCTCGGCTGGGCCGCACAGCTCGCCCAACCGTGCGCAGACCGCCACGACCGCCCACCCGCCCCGCCCGGAGAACCCCCCGCCCCCCCGGGCCAGCTCGAGCAGCGGCCGCAAGCGCCGTTCGCCGTAGAAGCTCGGCCAGTCCGGTGTGGGGTCGTTCGGGAGCCTCAGCGAGCCGAAGCCGCCCTCACGCCCCTCCCGCCCCGGCGGAGCGCCGAAGGCGGGCGCGCCGGCTGCGTGGGTGCCGGCCAGGCCGCGGCCCAGCTCCTCCGCCCCAGCCCGGTCGAGGCGACCCGGCTCGATCCATTCGAGCGCCAGGTAGCCCTCCTCGACTGCCAGCACGGCCGGGGTGCGCACCAGCCCCGGTTCGGCCAGCCAGACCAGATCGGCCGCCTCGGCCGCATACTCGCCCGGGATCGGCTCGCTCCGCGTCTTCACGAACGCGTCGCGACCGTCCGCCAGCCTGACCCGGTAAGCCTCGTTGATGTCTCCGCCGCCGACACGGCGCGCCTCGCCGGCTCCCGGCGGCAGCGTCACGGCACGCGGCCGGCCCGGATCTCGGCCAGCAGGCCCGCACAGGCGTCACGCACCAGCTCGAAGACCTCCCCGAACCCGCCCTCCGCACCGTAGTAGGGGTCGGGCACGTCGAGATCGCCGTCCCCACCGCCAGCGCGGGCGGGGTCGAACTCGCGCAGCAGCCTCACCTTCGCCCGCTGCTGCTCGGAGGAGGCCAGCGCGCGCAGGTCGCGCAGGTTCGCCCCGTCCATCGCCAGGATCAGGTCGAAGCGCTCGAAGTCCTCGGGCGACACCTGACGGGCCCTGCCCGTCAGCGCAACCCCCTCCTCCCGCGCGGTCGCGGTCGCCCTCGCGTCGGGTTCGCTGCCCACGTGCCAGGCACCGGTACCGGCCGAGTCGACCCCGATCTCCTCCTCCATCCCCTCCGCGGCCAGCAGCGAGCGCATCACCCCCTCGGCCGTCGGCGAGCGGCAAATGTTGCCCAGGCAGACGAACAGCAGCCGCACCCGGCTAGTCCTCGCCCAGCTCCAGCACGGCCAGGAAGGCCTCCTGCGGCACCTCCACGCGGCCGACCTGCTTCATCCGTCTCTTGCCCTCCTTCTGTTTGGCCAGCAGCTTTTTCTTGCGTGTGATGTCGCCGCCGTAGCAGCCCGCGATCACGTCCTTGCGAAACGCCTTGACGGTCTCGCGGGCGATGATGTGCGAGCCGATCGCCGCCTGGATCGGCACGTCGTACTGCTGGCGGGGGATCCTTTTGCGCAGCTTCTCCGTCAGTGCCCGCCCGACCTCGTAGGCCTTGTCCCGGTGGACCACCATCGACAGCGCGTCGACCGGATCGCCGGCCAGCAGCACGTCCAGCTTGACCAGGTCCGAGGCCCGCATGCCGCTCAGCTCGTAGTCGAGCGAGGCGTAGCCGCGCGTGCGCGACTTCAGCTGGTCGAAGAAGTCCAGCACGATTTCGGCCAGCGGCAGGTCGTAGGTCATCTGCACCCGCTCGGGCGAGAGGTAGTGCATGCCGGCGTGCTCGCCCCTGCGCTCCTGGCACAGCTCCATGACCGCACCGACGAACTCTTTCGGCGCGATGATCGAGGCCTGGATGAACGGCTCGCGGATCTCGGCGATCGTGCCCGGGTCGGGCATGTCGGACGGGTTGTGGACCTCGAGCTCCTCGCCGTTGGTCAAGGTCACGTCGAACTCGACCGAGGGCATCGTCGCCAGCAGCTCCAGGTCGTACTCGCGCTCGAGTCGCTCGCGCACGATGTCCATGTGCAGCAGCCCCAGGAAGCCGCAGCGGAACCCGAAGCCCAGCGCATCCGAGGTCTCGGGCTCCCAGGAGAGCGCCGCGTCGTTCAGCGTCAGCTTCTCCAGCGCGTCGCGCAGGTCCGGATAGTCGTCGGAGTCGATCGGGAACAGGCCGCAGAAGACCATCGGCTTGACCTCCCGGTAGCCCAGCAGCGGCTCGGTCGCCTCGGGCGGGTGGGACCCCGACCTGCCGGCCGCGCGGCCCCGCGTCGTCAGCGTGTCGCCGACCCTCAGCTGCGTCACGTCCTTCAGCCCCGTGATCAGATAGCCGACCTCGCCTGCCGCGAGCTGATCGGTCGGCATCATCTGCGGGCTGAAGACGCCGATGTCGTCGATGTCGGCCTCGGTGCCCGTCGCCATCGCCCTGATCTGCTCGCCCTTGCGAAAGACCCCGTCGACCACCCGGATGTAGGCGATCACACCCCGGTACTGGTCGAACTCGGAATCGAAGATCAGCGCGCGGGGTGGCCCGTCAGGGTCGCCTGCCGGCGGCGGCACCCGCGCGACCAGCTCCTCCAGGACCTCCGCGACGCCCGCGCCCGTCTTGCCGCTGATCCGCAGGATCGAGCCGGGGTCCTCGCCGATCAGGTCGCTGACTTCGCCCGCCACCCGCTCGGGCTCGGCGCCCGGCAGGTCGATCTTGTTCAGGCAGGGGATCAGCTCGAGGCCCGAGTCGACCGCCAGGTAGGTGTTCGCCACCGTCTGCGCCTCGACCCCCTGGGAGGCGTCGACCACCAGCAGCGCCCCCTCGCAGGCCGCCAGCGAGCGTGAGACCTCATAGGTGAAGTCGACATGGCCCGGCGTGTCGATCAGGTGCAGCTGGTAGGTCTCGCCGTTGCGGGCCGTGAAGAAGACACGGACCGCCTGCGCCTTGATCGTGATCCCGCGCTCGCGCTCCAGGTCCATCGAGTCGAGCACCTGGGCCCGCATCTCCCGCTCCGAGACCGTGTGGGTCAGCTCGAGTATGCGGTCCGCCAGCGTCGACTTGCCGTGGTCGATGTGGGCGATGATCGAGAAGTTGCGGATGTGGTCCTGGTTCATGGGCTTCGCGTCACGATAGATGGTGGCTCGCGCTGCTCGCACGCGGTAGCCTTGTCTCTCCGGCGGATCGCCAACCCGGCGAGGGATCATCCAGCCGCGGCAACGCGCCGGCCCTCGGGCCGGCGGCCTGTCCAGGTGTCGGGAGTGTCACGCCGCCCAGGCAAGACACAAAGTCCTGGGACGTAAGTAGTAAGCGGCGATCTCTGATCGGGTGCAAGCCGGGTGGGCCTTGGTCCACCCGGCCTCTGTACGCCCGTCCCGGCCGGCTGGGCGGACGGAGGGCGGGTGGGGTCTCCGTCATCGGCCGCTCCCAGGCGGCCTAGGAGCGTCCCAGCCGGGCCCTGATCAGACGGTTGACCTGGTGAGCCTCCGGTATGTGCATCGCGAGCACCGCGCGGGTGTAGACCCACACCCCCGCCAGACCGGCCCCGCCGACGCTGACGATCTCGGCGGGGAGCGAGCTCCCGAGCAGCCTGTCCAGGGCGTACCACACGCCATAGGAGACCCCCGCCAGCAGCGCCGAGGCGACGGCGATGCGCGCGGTGATCATCAGCGTCTGGCCGCCTTCCAGGCGCCCGTTGAAGCCCGTCCGCAGCCGCACCAGCTGGAGGGCGGTCATCACCGCGTTGGCCACGACCGTCCCGATCACCAGGCCGGCGATGCCGAGGGGCTTGTACAGGGCGACGCTGACGATCACATCGACCACGATGTTCATCGCCGCCAGCCGGGTCGGGATCCAGGGCCGCTGGAGGGCGAAGAACGTTCTTGTCAGCAGCAGGTTGATGCCGGCGAAGGGCAGGCTGAAGGCGAACCAGAACAGGGCTTCCGAAACCAGCGCGGTCGACTGGGCGTTGAACTCGCCCCGTTCGAAGATCAGCCTCGTGATCGGTGTGGCCAGCACGATCAGGA
The DNA here is from genome assembly GCA_052145475.1 of Solirubrobacteraceae bacterium. GTDB lineage: Bacteria > Actinomycetota > Thermoleophilia > Solirubrobacterales > Solirubrobacteraceae > Palsa-744. Next base: position 11,874 of record JBKQOO010000046.1, on the reverse strand, counting down.
ACGCCGCCGCCGGAATCAGCAGCAGGTTGATCTGGCGCATCCCCGTGCCCAGCGTCGAGCGCATCCCCGCCGCGTCGTGCCGGGCCGCCAGGCGGCTGAGCACCGGGAACAGCACGGTGGCGACCGCGACGCTGAACACGCCCTGAGGGAGCATGTAGATCCGGAACGCGTTGTCGATCGCGCGGGGCGCTTCCTTGGAGACCAGGCTTCCGAAGGCCGAGTTGATCAGCTGGTCGAGGTTGACGATCCCCAGGCCGATCGTCACGGGCAGCATCAGCATGAAGACCTGCTTGATCCGCGGGTCGCGCCAGTCGACGTGGAACTGCAGGCGGAAGTCGATCCGCCCCAGCGCGGCGAACGCCAGCGCCATCTGCACGAACGTCGCGGCGAGGATCCCGATCGCGTAGGCGTAGACCTTGTCTTCGCCGTGGAAGTGCGGCGCCAGCACGACCAGCAGCACGATGATCACGAGATTCCAGACCGCCGGAGAGATCGCGGGGATCGTGAATTCGTCGTAGGACTGGAGGATCCCGGTGAGCAGACCCGTCAGGCCGAGCAGCAGGACGACCGGGAACAGCACCCGTGAGAGCCCGACCGTCAGCTCGGTCAGCGCCGGCGTGAAGGTCGGCCCGATGAACAGCGGCATGATCGTCCCGGCCGCCAGGATGAAGACGGCCGTGATCGCGCCCAGCGCGATCAGCATGATCCAGAACAGGGTCGAGGCCAGCCGAAGCGCATCTTTGCGTCGCCCCTGCTGCAGCAGATCCGTGAACACCGGCACGAACGCGGCCGACAGAGCGGCATTGGCGAACAGGTTGGCAACCAGGTTCGGCACCAGCGAGGCGAGTGTGTAGGCCGACGCTTCGCCCGTCGTCCCGAAGTAGCTGGCGAAGACGATTTCGCGGGCCAGGCCGACGATCCGCGAGATGCCCGTGCCGATCGAGAAGATCGCCGTGTTGCGCGCCACCCGTCGCCCGCTCGCCGACTCCGCCAGCTCCCTCTCGCCCGGCTCGGCCAGCTGGTCGGCACCCGCCCCGTGATCGTCCAGGAGCGCCTGCGGATCGGGCAGCGGCGCGGAGCCCGTCAGCTGGGCGCTCGCGACCCGGTCGATTCCCTCATCGGGCGGCTCACCGGCGACAGGCGGTTCTCCGGGCACGGACAAGGCCGCTATAGTACGGCGCGCCGCACAGGGCTAGTTCTGCGTGCCCGGCGGTCTTCAGCCATGGCGAACATCCACTCACAGAAGAAGCGCATCCTCCGCTCCGAGCGCGAGCGCTTGGAGAACCGGCGCTACACCTCGGCGATCAAGACCCACTTCCGCCGTCTCGAGGCGCTCGTCCAGGACGGCGACGCCGGCACCGAGGCGACCCACCGCGAGCTGGTCAGCACGATCGACAAGGCCGTCAAGAACGGCGCGCTGCACCGCAACACCGGCGCTCGCAAGAAGTCCCGCGCCGCCAGGCTTCTAAGCGGTCGCTGAGCGGCGCGAGCGCTCAGACCGTCGAGTCAAGAGCGCGTGATCTGTTCGATCGCGCGCTGGGCGAGCGTGTCCTCGTCCATGCCGGCGAGCGACCCGCGGTCGGCGGCGAGCACGGCGCCCCCGCGCGTGTCCAGCTCGAGCGCGGCCAGCGCGCGCAGGGCCACGCGAAGCCGCTCGGGCTCGCTGCGCGCGACGTCGGCGAGGAGCCGCTCGGCTGCCCTCGCGGGCATTCGCAGGCCGCGCTTGACCTCGGCGGCGGACTCACCCGCTGCAAGGCGCTGGGAGATCGCCAGCCCGTCCCGCACGCGGCCGGCCATCAGGTAGGTGAGCCCGGCCAGCCGCTCGCCCTGCTGTCGCTGGCGCAGATAGGAGAGCGTCGCTTCGGCCGCGTCTCCGCCGAGCAGCGCGTCGGCCAGGCCGTAGGCGCGCCACTCGGCCGACCGGGCAGCTCGATCCTCGATCTCCCCGACGCCGACCGCGCGGGGCGTGGTGGCGGCGTCGCCGTCGCCTTCCAGTGCCAGCTTCTCGAGCTCGCGCAGAATTCGCTGCTGTCGCTCGCCGACCTGCGCGACCAGCGCCTTGGCAGCGGCAGCGTCGAGCCCCAGGCCGAGCCGCGAGGCCTGCTCGCGGGCCCACTTCGGCAGCTCCCACGGCTTGACCGTCATCTGTCCGACGACCTGCCCGCCCGCCTTCTTGACCGCATCGTGCAGAGCCGCCGGCGCCTTCGCGCGCGCCTCCTCGCGGGCGAACACGGCCAGCGTCGTCTCGGGCGGCATCTGGGCCAATGCCGGTGCCAGGTGCTGCTCGACGTCGGCCTGGCGCCAGCGCTCGGCCCCTTCGACGATGATCACGCGCCGCCCGACCGCCAGCGTCATCGTGTTGAGTGCCGCGGCCGCCCCCGCCGGCGTGGCCGAGTCGCCCTCCAGCAGCTCGGTGCTCGCAGCACCACCCTCCGACCGCTCCGCCAGCGCTCGCAGCCCCGCCCGCCGCTCGCCGACCGCTCCGTGGTCGTCGCCGTGGACCAGGTAGGCGGGCTTCAGCTCGGGCACGTCTAGCGCACGACCAGGTTGACCAGCTTGCCAGGCACGACGATCTCCTTGACGATCGCCTTGCCGTCGAGGTGGGCGCGGACGTTGGGGGCGGCGCGGCACAGCTCCTTGAGCTCCTCCGGCGTCGCGTCGGCGCTGGCCTGCACGCGATCGCGGACCTTGCCGTTGACCTGGCAGACCAGCTCGTAGACCTCGCTCTCCAGCAGCGCCTCGTCCGCCTGGGGCCAGGGCTGCTCCCAGACCCGCTGGCCAGTGAGCCGCTCGTAGATGTCCGCGCTGGCGTGGGGCGCGAAGGGAAACAGCAGCGAGGCGGCGGTGCCGAGGGCGAAGCGCAGGGTCTGCAGCTCGACCGAGTCGCGCAGTCGCGAGGCCTCGTTGAGCAGCTCCATGACGGCCGCGATCGCCGTGTTGAAGGCGAACCGCCGCAGGTCGCCACTGATCTTCTCGATCGCCCAGTTCGCCTTGCGCGCCAGCGCCAGGTCGTCGCCGGCCAGCGTCGCCGGCGCACTCAGCTCAGGCACCGGCGTGCCGGCCCGTTCGGCCGTCTCGGCGCCCAGGCGCCACAGCCGCCCCAGGAAGCGGTGCACACCTTCGACGCCCTTGTCGGACCATTCGGCATCCTGGTCCGGCGGGCCGACGAACAGGATGTAGCAGCGCGCCGTATCGGCTCCCAGGCGCTCGACGATCGACGCAGGCGAGACGACGTTGCCCTTCGACTTGCTCATCTTGGCCCCGTCCTTGGTGACCATCCCCTGGGTGAACAGGGCCTCGAAGGGCTCCTGGAAGTCGAGCTGCCCGAGGTCCGCCAGCGCCTTGGTGACGAAACGCGCGTACATCAGGTGCAGGATCGCGTGCTCGACCCCGCCGATGTACTGGTCGACCGGCATCCACTCGCGCAACGCGGCCGCTCCCCAGGCCGCCTGCCGGTTCTGCGCGTCGCAGTAGCGCAGGTAGTACCAGGAGGAGTCGACGAACGTGTCCATCGTGTCCGTCTCCCGCCTGGCAGGGCCTCCGCAGGAGGGGCAGCGGGTGTTGACCCACTCCTCCGCGGCCGCCAGCGGCGAACGGCCTTTCGGCATGTAGTCGTCGATTTCGGGCAACTCGACAGGCAGCTGGTCGGCCGGCACGGGCACGGTGCCGCAGTCCTCGCAGTAGATGATCGGGATCGGGGTCCCCCAGTAGCGCTGGCGCGAGACCAACCAGTCCCGCAGCCTGTAGTTCACCGACGCGTGACCCTTGCCCTCGCGATCCAGCCAGGCGACGATCGCGGGCAGCGCCGAGCGGTTGTCCATGCCGTCGAACTCCGGGCTCGAGTTCACCAGCACGCCGTCGCCCAGATACGGCAGCTCGCCCTCCTCGCCGTCCCCCCCTACCGGCGCGATCACCCGGCGGATCGGCAGGCCGAACGTCGTCGCGAAGTCGTAGTCGCGCTCGTCGTGGGCCGGCACGGCCATGATCGCGCCTGTGCCGTACTCCATCAGCACGTAGTCGGCGACGTAGACCGGGATCTGCTCGCCGTTGACCGGGTTCGTCACGGTCCGCCCGAGCGGCACTCCGGTCTTCACCTTCTCGGTGTTCCCCCGTTCCTCGTTGGTCTCGTTCAGCGCGCGGTTGACGTACTCGCGGGCGGCCTGCTCGTGCTCGGTGCCGGCGGCCAGACGCAGCACGTCGGGGTGCTCGGGCGCCATCACGAAGAAGGTGGCGCCGAACAACGTGTCCGGGCGGGTCGTGAAGACCGGGTAGTCGACGGGGTGGGCGGGATCGAAATCCTCACAGCGGAAGATCACCTCGGCGCCCTCGCTGCGGCCGATCCAGTTGCGCTGCATCGTCTTGACGTGCTCGGGCCAGTCGATCCCGTCCAGGTCGCCCAGCAGGCGCTCGGCGTAGTCGGTGATGCGCAGGAACCACTGCTCGAGCTGGCGGACTTCGACGACCGCACCGCAGCGCTCGCATCTGCCCTCGGCGTCGACCTGCTCGTTGGCCAGCACGGTCTGGTCGTTGGGACACCACTTCACGGCGGCCTCGCGGCGGTAGGCCAGGCCGGCGCGGAGCAGCTCGAGGAAGATCCACTGCGTCCAGCGGTAATAGCTCGGTTCGGAGGTCGCCAGCTCGCGGGACCAGTCGATCGAGATCCCCCAGGAGCGGAACTGCCGCTGGAAGGATGCGATCGACTCGGCCGTCGACTCGCGCGGGTGCACGCCGGTCCGGATCGCGTGGTTCTCGGCCGGCAGGCCGAAGGCGTCGTAGCCCATCGGGTGCAGCACCCGGCGCCCGAGGCGCCGGTGGAAGTGGGCGATCGCGTCGCCGACGGCGTAGCACTTCAGGTGGCCGATGTGCGGCTCCCCGCTGGGATAGGGAAGCATCTCCAGCACGTAGGAGGTGGGCGGCTGGAAGCGGTCGCCCTCGGTCGCGTTGGCGACCTCCCAGGTGTGCTCGCCCGCCCACACGGCCTGCCAGCGAGGCTCGATCTCGTGTGGGTCGTAATGGGGTTCGGTCATCGCGGAGCCGCAGCGCAGGTTAGCGGGCGCCGTGCCCGCCGAACGCGCGGGCACAGCGCCCTGCCCCGCGCCGCGGCTCAGCCGCCGCCGGCGGCCAGCTGCCCGGCCTGCTCGAAGCGGCTGGAACGGGAGAGCAGCTCCACGATCTGGGCCGGCGCCTTGGCCGGCGAGCCGGCGTCGAACGGCGGCTGGGGGTCGTACTCGATGCCGAGCTGGATCGCCATCGCGACCTGCTCGCCGGCGATCCGCGCGGCCAGCGCCAGCGCCATGTCGATCCCCGCCGAGACGCCCGCCGCGGTGACGATCTTGCCGTCGAAGAGGACCCGCTGCGTGCTGGGCTGCGCGCCGAGGCGGCGCAGCTCGTCCATCGCCAGCCAGTGCGTGGTGGCCGGTCTGCCGTCGAGCAGCCCCGCAGCGGCAAGGATCAGCGAGCCGGTGCAGACCGACGTCGTCCAGGTGCTGGTCCGGTCGGCCGCGACGAGCCAGTCGAGCACCTCCCCCCCGGCCCGCGCGGCGACCTCGCCCGGACCACCCGGCACGAGCACGACGTCGGGGTCGGTCACGGCGGCCAGCGTGTCCTGCGCCATCACCGTCAGCATCCCGTTGTCGGTGCGAACCGGCCCGGGCCGCGCCGCGAGGAAGCTGACCTGTGCGCCGGGCAGGCGGCTCAGCACCTCATACGGCCCGATCGTGTCGAGCGCGGTGAACCTGTCGTAGAGGACGATCGCGATGTTCATCGTGGTTCCTTTCCGGTCGGGCTGACCGTGGGTGGCGTGGCGTGTGTCTTTGGCCGGCAGGCTCATGCGGCCGAGGCTCGGCCGGATGGGGTCGCCCGGAACCGGCGGCGGTACTCGGCGGGAGCGATCTGCAGCGCGCGGATGAAGCTGCGGCGCATCGTCTCGGCGCTGCCGAACCCGCAGGCCCGGGCGATCGCCTGCACCGGCTCCGCCGTCTCCTCCAGGCGCCGGCGGGCGGCCTCCAGCCGCACGCTCTCCACGTAGCGGGCCGGCGTCACGCCTGTCTGCGACCGGAAGGCGCGGGCGAAGTTCCGTGGGCTCATGTGGGCCTGGGCCGCCATCGCCTCGACCGTGTGCTCCCCGGCCACGTCCTCGAGCACGAGCCGCTGGATCTCGCGCAGGGGCTCACGCTCCGGCTGCTGTGCGACGAGCGTGGCGCTGAACTGCGACTGGTTGCCGGGGCGACGCAGGAACAGCACGAGGTGGCGAGCGATGGTGAGGGCGATCTGGCGGTCCAGGTCCTCCTCGACCATCGCCAGCGCCAGGTCCATGCCGGCGCTCACTCCCGCCGAGGTCCACAGCGAGCCGTCGCGGATGAAGATCGGGTCGGGGTCGACCTCGACCCGGGGGTGGCGCCGGGCCAGCGCCTCTGCGTAGGCCCAGTGGGTGGTCGCCCGCCGTCCGTCCAACAGCCCCGCCGAGGCCAGCAGGAACGCGCCCGTGCAGACCGAGGCGGTGCGCCGGCTCGATCTGCCGGCCCGCCGCAGCCAGGCCAGCAGGGGCTCGTCCTCGGCGGCCAGCTCGCGGCCCGCGCCCCCCGGCACGATCAGCGTGTCGAGCCTCGCGCCGGCCCCTGGCAGCGGCGCGTCCGGCGTGATCTGCAGGCCGCTCGAGGTGCGCAGCGGACGGCTCGTGCGGGCGATCGTGCAAACGGCGTACCCCCGGTCGGGGCGTCCGCTCGCCTCGATCGCACGCTGGGCGCCGGCGAAGACCTCGAGTGGCCCGGTGACATCGAGGCTCTGTACGCCCGGATACAGGAGGATCGCGACCTGCCGGGGTGTCTCGCTAGCGGTCATCGGCCGATCTTGCCCGAACCGGCGCCTGTCCGCAAGGACATATTTCCCACCTTTTCTGCCACGCTGGAGCGGCGCGCCGATCACGGCCCGTCGTCCCCCTCCGCAAACTCGGCACAGGCGTCAACGCGGGGGCCGGCACGGCGATTACGATGGAAGCGTGGAGGAGCACGAGTATTTCGAGCCGCAGGAGCCGTACGAGCAGTGGGAGCATCACGAGGCCGACCCGGACTCGCTGAGCGCGGCGGCTGGGCGCGTCGCGAGCATCGTCGCGGCTGCCGAACAGGCCTCCAAGGAAGTGCGCGAGCAGGCCGAGAAGCGTGGACTGGAGCGCATCGAGGAGGCCGACCGCGCTGCCGACATCCGCGTCCAGGCGGCCGAGGACGAGGCGCAGGAGATCCTCTCCAACGCCCGCGCCGAGGCCGACGCGACCCAGAACGAGGCACTGTCCGCAGCCGCCAAGCTGACCGCCGACGCCGAGACCGCGCGCGATAAGGCCTCGCAGACGCAGGCCGAGGCGGCGCAGACTCTCGCCCAGGCCCAGCAGGAGTCCGACCGGCTGCTCAGCGAGGGGCGAGCGAACGCCGAGCGGCTGCGCTCGGAGGCCGCCGGCGAGTCCCAGCTGGTGCGCGCCGAGGCTGCCGCCGACGCCGAACGGATGCGAGCAGCGGCCGAGTCCGAGTCGACCAAACTGCTCGGGTCCTCGCGCGCCGAGGCCGAGCGGATCGTCCAGGCGACCCAGGAGCAGACCGAGCACCTGCTCCAGGCCCGTCGCGAGGAGCTGGCCAGGCTGCTGGAGCAGGCCGAAGAACAGGCCCGCGAGATCAAGGCGCGCGCGCGCGTCGAAGCCCGCGAGATCACGACGGAAGCGCACGCCGTCTCACACGACGTGCTGCAGGAGGGGACAGAGGTCTCGCGCAACCTGCGCGAGCTGTCGGCGTCCCTGCGCAACAACGCCGAGCGGCTGCTACGCGACGTGCGCCTGGCCCACGGCGGCATGATCGCCCGCCTCGACCAGGCCGCACCATCGGAGCGTGCCGCTGCCGAACGCGGCGAGGCCCGCTCGGCGCGGGGCCAGCCGCCGAGCGAACGCCCCGCCGACGACCTGGACGTCCCCGAGTTCATCCCGCGCAGCTGAGCCCGAGCTTCCTCGCCGGGAGACGGCCTCTGGCGATAAGATTCGACTGCTTGGGGCTATAGCTCAGCTGGGAGAGCGCCGCCATGGCATGGCGGAGGTCGAGGGTTCGAGCCCCTCTAGCTCCACTCCTGGACCGCTCCCCCGCCTTCGGCCCGGGCGATCTTCCCCTCGAGCAGCTCGATCGCCGCCGCCGGGCCGACGAAGGGGGCGATCGCGACGTAGGCCAGCTGGGGCAGCCGCCGCGTGATCTGCGCGACCTGGCCGGTCGCGACCTCTTGCTGGATGATCTCGAAGATCGCCCCCGAGATCGTCTGCGAGCACAACCGCGGCAGGGTCGCGGACTCGGGGCGCTGCCTGAAGCCCTCCTCGAGGAAGACCGTGAAGGATCGGGTCATTTCCTCCGCGCGCCGGACCGCGGTCGGGCCGGCCGTGTAGCACTCGACCAGCCGCAGATGGGAGATCACAGGATTCTCGGCGATCATCCGCAGCAGCGCCTCCAGCGCGCGCCAGAGCCGCTCGGGCCAGTCGTCGGCCGAGAAGTAGGCGACTACGAGCGTGTCGAGGATGTAGCGGGTGGGCTGCTCCTGGGCCTCGAGGAAGGCCTGCTCCTTGTCGGCGAAGTGGCGGTAGAAGGCCTCTTTGGCGACGCCCGCGGCAGCGACGATGTCGGCCACGGTGGTGTTGGCGTAGCCCTTCGCCATCGTCACCGAGGCGGTCGCGTAGAGGATGCGCGAGCGCTGATTGCGCGCGACCACGCCGGGGGGCAGACCGTGGCGCCCGCGAGGCAGCCGCGCGAGCTCTGCAGGCGGCTCCGCGGCGCGTTCGACGTCGATCGCGTGCCGGCGCGCCAGCATGGCCTCCGGCCCCGTGCTCCAGCGGCCGCGCGAGGCGGGCACCGCATAGCAGGCCATCCAGGCCAGCATGTCGTCTGTCAGCCGTGGCAGCCGGTCCTCGTTGTGGGTGCGCAGGTGCCTCGCCACCACGTGACGCACCGCTCCGATCAGGGCGCGGCCGGGGATGTCGAGCGTGACGCCGTCAGCGGGCGCGCCGTCGAGCAGCCGTTCGGATTGCTGCTCCATCATGTCGAGCACCAGCCGCAGCTCGCGTCGCAGCTGCGGCCCCCCCGCCGGCGCCTCGACGAACATCAGCCGCCCCGCGTCCGGGTCGGCCTGCACCGACTGGAGCAGCTCGGTGAACGCGGGACGGGCCGCCCGTGCCCACTCACCCTCCTGAAGCGAGCTCTGCATCAGCGTCAGAGTCCGCTCCGTGACACTGCGGTAGGCCGCCAGCAGGCCCTCTTCGCGGTCTGCGAACTGCTCGTAGAAGGTGGCGCTGGAGACGCCGGCCCGAGCGCTGATCTGGGCGATGCTCAGCGTCTGGTAGCCGAACTGACCGGAAAGCTCCACGATCGCATCGATCAGGCGCTCCCGCTGCGTCGGCCTGGGCGTCGAGCGCGTCACCGACACCCGGCGTCTGACCCGACGCTCTCTGCCGGCTGCGGATCTGCGGGCGGGCTGCGGCATCGCGGTGTTGAACAAGATATCGCACAGGACAAAGGCCCGGCAACGTTTGCAATCGGGGTCCGCAGTCTTTTACCGGGTCCCTTCGGGGCACCATTCAGTGCTCCTCGCTCGGCTCGTTGATCCCCCCAAACCCCGCTGGCTCGCGGTCCTGGCCGGTCAGCAACACGTCGTTGTGTCCGGGGGGTTGACACGAAGCCTACGGTGTGCTTAGCTGTCGCAGTCGTTCAGGCGTAGAGCCAGCCGGTTTCAGAATTTATGTTTGAAAGTGGCTGGAGCGGGGAAAAGGATCAGATCAAATGGTCAGTTCGCTCGTCGGAGACTTGGGGAGAGCGGGGCTCTTGGGCCTCTGCCGAAGCCGCACCGGCGGGCGCAAGCCGAACGGGACAAGCGGGACAGAGCTTGTGCGAGCGTCGCGACACACCCCTCCTCCGTGGCGCTCGCAGAGGCTCTGCCCGATCTCCCGGAGCGGTTGACCCCCGATCTGGAGACAGACGGACCGGAGAGATGAGGGGGGCCGGTCGACGGCCCAATTCCAAAAAAGGGAGACGACTGGAGAGATGAGACCGTTGCGGATCGTTCGTGAGAGCCTGTCGATGGGCAGAGGGAGGGCGTTCGCCGTCCTCGCAGTCACCTGCCTCGCCTTTGCAGCCGCCGCATCGCCGTCGTTCGCGGCCGAAAAACTCAACAAGGAAGAATTCCTGAAGTTCATCAACTGCCCGACCGAACAGGGCAAAGCCTGCACCTACGGCGAAACCCTCTCGGGCGAATTCCACATGGGCTCCAAGTCGGTGCCGATCACCACGCCGGTGATCCTGCAGGGCGGGCTGGCCTACCTGGGCACCACGACGCTGCCTCTGCTGGCGCCGCGCTTCGGCGTGCCCGCGATGTCCAAATCCTCCGAGACGATCCCGGGCGGCCTCACAGGCCTGACCGAACTGATCGGCGGCCCCGTCAAAGCGACCGCGGAAATCGCGGGCCCGGTCAGCGGCGTCCAGATCACCGCCGTGTTCCTCGGCTTCGGCCACGACACCGCAGTGGAACTGCCGATCAAGGTCCACCTCGAAAACGAAACACTCGGCGAAAACTGCTACATCGGCTCGGACTCCGAACCGATCGTGCTGCACCTCACCGACGGCACGACCAAACCGCCGGCCGGTACCGAACCGATCAGCGGCAAAATCGGCACAAACGAAGGCCGCGACAAAGGCCGCCTGATCACCTTCATCGAAAACACGCTGGTCGACAACACGTTCCCCGTGCCCGCCGCGACCGGGTGCGGCACCACGCCGCTGCTCGAACCGGTGATCACCGCGCTGGTCAACGCCGACGCCGGGTTGCCCTCGGCCGCCGGCAAGAACACCGCGATCCTCAACGGGAACTTCTACACGGCGCTCTCGACGTGGGTCGAAAAGTACGACAAGAAGGCGCTGAAGGAAAAAGAAAAGCCGAAGAAGTGACGTAGGACCGCGGCCCCTCAGCCGCGCCTTTCCCAAAGCGGCGGGCCTCGGTGCCCGCCGCTCGGCGTTCCGGGACAGCCCGGTCGGCGCAGGCGTGGCGGCGCCTGATTCTCGCCGGCCGGTGCGCCATGCGCAATCATCCAGCGGTGCCGCTACTGCTCGTGAAGCTGCTGCTCGCGCCGATGTTCGTGATCGGCGCATCGCTGACGGCCAGGCGTTTCGGGCCACGGGTCGGAGGGCTGGTCGCCGGTCTTCCCGTCGTCGCCGGGCCGATCCTGCTGGCGTACGCGCTGGCTCACGGCGCCGATTTCGCGGCCGGCGCCGCCGCCGGAACGCTGCTGGGCCTGGTTTCGCTGATCGCCTTCGTGGTCGTCTACGGCAGGTTGGCCGGACGCCTGTCCTGGCAGGCCACCATGCTGTGCGGCTGGCTCGCCTTCGCGGTGGCGACGGCGCTCTTCAGCGCCGTGTCGGTCCCCGCAGGAGTCGCTCTCGGACTTGCCTTCCTCGCCCTGCTGGCAGGCCTGGCCTGGCTGCCGCGTCCCCGGCCGCCCACCCCGCCGGCGAGCAGCCCACCGAGCTGGGACCTGCCGCTGCGGGCCGGGTGCGCGCTGGCGCTGGTCCTCACGCTGACGGCGATCGCAGGATGGCTCGGTCCGCAGCTGAGCGGACTGCTGGCCCCCTTCCCGATCATCGCGACGGTGCTCGCGACCTTCACCCACGCCCAGCGCGGTCCCGGCGACACGGTGCGGCTGCTGCGCGGGCTGGTCGCCGGGTTCGGGGCATTCGCGCTGTTCTGCTTCGCGCTGGCGATCTCGCTGCGCTCGCTCGGCACCGCCGCGGCGTTCGTGCTCGCCACGTCCGTGGCACTGCTCACGCAGGGGCTCGTGATCGCGCTGGCGGGACAGGAGCCGGCCGCCCA
>JBKQOO010000045.1:0-21064 GCA_052145475.1 Solirubrobacteraceae bacterium | reverse complement strand
GGTGGGCGGGGGGCCCTCAGAGTCCCTGGGTCGTTCGTGATTCGCCTAAGCTGCGCGCGTGAGCGAGCCTGGGAGTTGGGTACGGCCGATCAGGAGCGGGGTCGCCTGCCTGATCCTCCTAGCTGTAGTCTCCGGTTGCGGCCAGACGAACTTGGCGGGGCTGAAGTCAGAACAGCGCAAGTGCGCCGAAGAACAGGCCAAAGCCAAGAAGAACCCGAACGTGCTCGGCGTGCTCTGCCTGTACAAGACGCCCCGGGGACGGGGTTCGGACGGAGGATGAGTGGTCGCCAGCCCGAGCTTCCAAAGGGCCTACGCGGCCCCGCGGGGAGGCCAAGCGGCGCTACTCTGCCGAGCATGTTGATTGAGCGCCCTGGGTCGTCGGTCGTCTGCGACTGCAACCGCGCGACTGTGGACGGGATAGAGGCGGATGCCGAGCGCGAGGGTCGGGTCGTGGACTACTGGACCGATCCGCACAGCCACTTTTTTTTGCCCGGCTGCGCCGGGGCGGCTGGCTGACCCAGGCTGATGCAGGGAAAGCGTCTCGCCCAGTGGGCTCCGGCGGACGTGGTTGGCGACATCGAGCTTGCGCTTCTCGGAGACCCTGAGGAGTTGTATCTGACGGTAGCCGTCGTCCTGCGGACGGAGCCAGACCGACTGCCACCCAAGGAAGCGGCGGCTTGGGCGGACGCGCTCGCAAGGGAGACTCAGGGACGGGGATTCCCGCCCTACTTCATCTACAAGTTTCACTGCGCGGACGGGGAACATGCTCGTATCCATCTCGAGGGTGAGGCCTGGACGCTCCTGATACGAGAGGTCGTGTTTGGATTTGACCGCGACGAAGCTGTGCAGATAGCGCGCGACTGGACCGGAGAGAAGACGATGGTCGCAGCGAGCCCCGCATATATCCCGGGCGCGTACCTCGCGGCCCTCGTCGAATTCGTCACGGGAGTGCCCCGGGCCTGGCAGGGCTACCTGATGAGTCACTGGTGTTGGCCCAGCGAGGCTGACGACGCGCTCGCGCTGGTGCGGCGCTATCCGCCGGGGGGCACGGACGCGCCCGTTCTGACGCCGGAGGAGGAAGCGGAAGGCCAGATGCCGGACGACGCGGTCGCGCTTGTTCCCCGGGAGGTGGTGGACCTCGCGTTTCAGCTACTGCTCGAGAGCCCAAGGTGGGACGCGAGCCCGCCTGGAGGCGACCCGGCCTAGGCGGTCGTGATCGTGATGCGCTCGGGTCCGCGGCCAGCGCCCGACACGCGAGACACGCGGACGATGCCGATAGCCCGCCGCCGCGGTATGCGATTCTTGGTTGGCATGCCGACTCCCTCGCCGTTGACCGAGCAGAAGCGCTACCACCTGACCACCTTCGGCTGCCAGATGAACGAGCACGACTCGGAGCGCATGAAGGGCATGCTGGATTCGCTTGGATACGGGGAGGCGCCGGAGCGCGGGCAGGCCGATCTGATCCTGTTCAACACCTGCTCGATCAGGGAGGCGGCGGACAGCCGCTTCATCACGCACCTGGGGGAGGCGCGCAAGCTCAAGCGGGAGCGTCCCGAGGTCGTGGTCGGCGTCGGTGGCTGCTGGGCGCAGTCGCTCAAGGAGGCGGTGTTCGAGCGCTTCCCCTTCGTCGACGTCGCGTTCGGCCCGGGACAGGTGCACATGCTGGCCGAGTTCCTGACCAGCGACTCGCTGACGGCACAGGGCTACTTCGAGTTCGAGGGCTTCACCGGCCACCTGCCGGCCCGGCGCCAGCGCCCGCATCAGGGCTGGCTGCAGATCAGCGTGGGCTGCAACTGCGCCTGCTCCTACTGCATCGTGCCCTCGACGCGGGGGCGCGAGGTGAGCCGCCCGCCGCAGGAGCTGGTGGCGGAGGTCAGCGCGATGGCGCAGGACGGAGTGCGCGAGGTGACGCTGCTTGGCCAGAACGTCAACTCCTACGGTCGCGACCTGCGCGACGCGGGGCCCGACGGGCAGCGGCCCAGCTTCGCCAGGCTGCTGGCGCTGCTGGACGCGGTGCAGGGGATCGAGCGCATCCGCTACACGAGCCCCCACCCGAAGGACATGCGCGAGGACGTGATCAGGGCCCACGCCGAGCTGCCCAGCGTCTGCCAGCACATCCACCTGCCGCTGCAGTCGGGCTCGAGCCGCATCCTCAAGGCGATGCGCCGCACCTACGACCAGGCCCGCTACCTGGATCGCGTGGCGATGATCCGCGAGCACCTGCCCGACGTGGCGCTCAGCACCGACATCATCGTCGGCTTTCCCGGCGAGACGGAGCAGGACTTCGAGCAGACGCTGGCCGTGGTCGAGCAGGTCGGCTTCGACAGCGCCTTCACCTTCGTCTTCTCGCCGCGGCGCGGCACGGTGGCGGGCACGATCACCGACGGCCTGGTCGCCCACCCGGTCAAGGTGGAGCGGATGGAGCGCCTGGTCGAGCTGGTGCAGCGCCAGGCCCGGGCGCGAGCACAGCGCTTCGTGGGCCGCACCCTGGACGTGCTGGTAGAAGGCGCCTCGCGCACCGATCCGGAGCGCCTGCGCGGTCGCACGACGCACAACAAGGTCGTCAACTTCGACGGCCTGGCCGCGCCGGGCGAGCTGACGCCGGTGGAGATCCTCTCCGCCACCAGCCAGACGCTGGCCGGCGAGGAGCGCCTGCTGGCCCGCGCCTCACGCTAGCCCCACACGTCGCCCCCGCCTGGCTCCGCGCCGATTAGGATCGGCCGAAAGCCCCGGAGGTGTCCCACCCGCGATGAAGATCCGCGCAGCAGTGCTCGAGCAGTTCGCCAAGCCGCTGGTGGTGCAGGAGGTCGACCTGGCCGAGCCGGGGCCCGGTGAGGTGCTGGTGCGCCTGGTCGCGTGTGGCGTCTGCCACACCGACATGTACAGCGCCTCCGGCGTCGATCCCTCGGGCTACGCGCCCACCGTGCTCGGGCACGAGGGCGCCGGGATCGTCGAGCGCTGCGGCCCCGACGTCTCGCTGCTCGCCCCGGGCGAGCACGTCGTCACGCTGTTCTCGCCCCAGTGCGGGGAGTGCCTGCACTGCCGCAGCTCGCTGACCAACCTCTGCCTGGCGATCCGCGAGCAGCAGAACCTCGGCCACCTCCCCGACGGGACGACGCGGCTGTCGCTGGGCGGCGAGCCGCTGCGGCACTTCATGGGCACCTCGACCTTCGCCGAGTACACCGTGATGCCGGAGATCGCACTGGCCCGGATCAACCCGGAGGCGCCGCTCGACCGCGCCTGCCTGTTCGCCTGCGGGCTCTCGACGGGCCTCGGCGCGGCGATGCGCACGGCCGCGGTCAGGCCGGGGGCGACCTGCGTCGTGTTCGGCGCGGGGATGGTGGGCCTGGGAGTCGTGGCAGGCTGTCGCCTGCAGGAGGCCGAGCGGATCGTCTGCGTCGACCTCTCGCCCGAGCGCCTGGAGCTGGCCCGCGGGCAGGGGGCGACCGACCTGCTCCAGGGCGGCCCCGAGTCCGTGCAGCGGATCCTCGAGATGACCGACGGCTTCGGCGCCGACTACACCTTCGAGGCGACCGGCAGCGTCGACGTGATGCGCCAGGCCGTCGAGGCCGCCCGCATGGGGTGGGGCCTGTGCACGGTCTGCGGCGTCGCCGGGCGGGGCGAGACGCTCGACGTCGTGCCGCGCCTGCTGATTACGGGCCGGCGCATCTGCGGCTCGTCCTTCGGCGGGCTGAAGGGCAGGGAGGACGTCCCCGCCCTGGTCGACCGCTACATGGCCGGCGAAATCGACGTCGACCCGTTCATCTCCCACCGGATGCCCCTGTCGGAGGTCAACCGCGGCTTCGAGCTGATGGAGGCCCAGGACGGGATCCGGACCGTGCTGGAGCTCTGAGCAGTCGCGCTCAGGCCGCCGCGACGCTGACGGCGGCGCCGGCAGGCGAGGCCAGCTCCACACGGTTGCGGCCGGCCCCCTTGGCCCGGTAGAGGGCGGCATCGGCTTCGAGGAAGACGGCATCGTAATCGAAGCGCTGCTGCCGGGCCGAGGCGCCGACGCCGAGGCTGATCGTGATCGAGAGCCCGCCCGCGACGAGACTCCCGGAGATCCGCTCGCGCAGCCGGTCCGCCAGCTCGCCCGTCTGCGCCAGGTCCGATCCGGGCAGCAGGATCAGGAACTCCTCGCCGCCCAGGCGGTAGGCGAGGTCGAAGGCTCGCAGCTGCTTGCGCAGCAGGTAGGCCACCTCCTGCAGGACGACGTCGCCGACGGCGTGGCCATGGGTGTCGTTGATCTGCTTGAAGTGGTCGAGGTCGGCGACGATCAGGCCTACCGGTGCGCCGGTGATCTGCGACTGCACCGCCAGCTCCTGGATCCGCACCTCGAGCGCCTTGCGGTTCAGCATTCCCGTCAGCTTGTCGATCACGGAGTCGTTGCGGTGCTGGATCTCGGAGTGCATCAGCGGCGTCGAGAGCACCGCGACGCACAGGATCAGCGCGAGCGGCGCGATCACCAGCTCCGGGCTGTTCAGGACCGCGCCGGTGTCGATGCCGAAGCCGACGCCCAGCACCAGCAGGCTGGCGATCGCGACACCCGCCACGACACCGCGCATCGAGAAGCGCGTGGCCAGCGTTATGACCGGGATCGCCAGCCACGAGATCGCCGCGATGCGCGCGCCGCCCTGCAGCGCGACGGCACCCGCGATCGTGATCTCGCTGCCCACCCAGGCCGCGAACATCACCAGCTCGGGCCGGCTGACCCTCGAGATCAGGCGGTCGGCCAGCGCGAAGAACGCTGCGGCGGGCGCCAGGAAGAGAAGCGGCCACCAGCCCAGCCAGTGACCGACCGCGGCGATCGCGACGAACAGGATCGCGAAGGTGCGCTGCCGTGCCGGGCGGACACGCTCCTCCATGTCCATCAGCCGCTCCCTGTCGAAGTCGTCGCGACACAGCCAGGAGGTCTGCGCGGCCTTCGCCTCACCGGGCTTGAATCTCACCTGATCCACGATCCTCATTGCTCGACCTTGCTACGGCCGACAATGACCCGGTGGACAGGCCCTGGACGGACGTTCGCCGCCGGGCCCGGGCGCCTCGACGCGGAATTTCCGACAATCCGCAGACCATCATGCAGAGCGCATCCGCGGGCCCTCCGAGGAGGGCGATCGGCGCGTCCCGGAGGGCCTGCGGCGAGCGCCTTGGTGGGACCCCGTGTCCCGTCCCGGCACACGCGTCGGAGCGGTCGCAGGCGCCTTGGGCTCGCCGCGGCCAGGTTCGGCAGGACCGGCGATCATCGTCGCGGCGAGCAGCTTCGAGATGAGCATGATCGTGAACTCCTTGTGTCGTGTTGCTCGTGCCTCGAATCTTCGGCGCCGCCCCTAAGGCGATCCGCAGACTGGCGTGAGAGCCGGCGCAGAGCTTCGTAGGGAGGGGATAAGAGGGCAGCCGCCCGTCTGGCGCCTATGCGAACATATGTTCGTGCGTTGGAGCAACCTGACCATGCAGGACGAGTCCCAGCACCGCCTGCCCGGATATCGCGACCCCGCGGCGATACGCCGATTCACGGCTCCCGAGGCGCTCGACATGCGCTTCTACGAGGTCCGCTCCAAATCGGTGCTCAACCGTGTCCCCGCCGCCTCCGCGATGCCGTTCCGCTGGACCGTCAATCCGTACAGGGGATGCAGCCATGCCTGCTCCTACTGCCTGGGAGGCGACACGCGCGTTCTGATGGCGGACGGGCGCACCAAGCCGATCGCCGATCTCGAGGTGGGTGAGCGCATCTACGGTACGGCCCGCCTGGGAAGCTATCGGCGCTTCGTCGCGACCGAGGTACGCGACAAGTGGTCGAGCATCAAGCCCGCCTTCGAGGTCACGCTGGAGGACGGCACGCGCCTGATCGCAAGCGAGGAGCATCGCTTCCTGACCGGGCGCGGCTGGAAGCACGTGATCGGGGCCGAATCGGGGCGGCTGCAGCGTCCGCACCTGACGCTGAACAGCAAGTTGCTGGGGCCGGGAGGCTCGGTCGACCCGCCCCGTGAGGACGAGCAATACCGGCGCGGCTACCTGACCGGCATGATTCGCGGCGACGGCACTCTGGGCAGCTATCGGTATGAGCGGGCGGGACGCGGACCGTCCGAGGTGCACCGGTTCCGGCTCGCGCTGGCCGATGACGAGGGCCTCCTCCGAAGCCAGCGCTACCTCGAGCAGTTCTGTGTGACCACGTCGCGTTTCCTGTTCGCTCGCGCGGTTGGAGCACACCGCGAGATCAATGCGATCCGAACCCAATCCCGGGCTGGCGTCGATCTGATTAGAGATCTGATCGCGTGGCCGGTACTGCCGAGCGCATCCTGGATGAAGGGGTTTCTCGCCGGGGTGTTCGACGCCGAGGGATCGTGCAGTGGTCAGGCGCTCAGGTTCGCCAACGGAGACCCCGAGATCATCGCCTGGATCTCGAGTGCGCTCCGCTACTTCAAGTTCGATCATGTGATCGAGACGCCCAGCCAGGGTGCCAGGGTGACGACCGTGCGCCTCAGGGGTGGCCTGCCGGAGCGAATGCGCTTCTTCCTGGGCACCGACCCCGCCATCACGCGCAACAGGACAGTGGACGGGGCAGCCCTCGAGTCCGGCGCGCAGCTTCGTGTCAGTTCAATTCGCGCACTCGGCCTCGTGACCCGTATGTACGACATCACAACGGGTACAGGCGACTTCATCGCAAACGGGGTCGTCAGCCACAACTGCTTCGCCCGCCCGACACACACCTATCTCGGCTTCGATGCGGGCCGGGACTTCGAGCGCGAGATCGTCGTCAAGGTCAATGCCCCGGAGGTCCTGCGAGCCGAGCTGGCGCGGCCGTCGTGGAAGGGCGAACACGTGGCGCTGGGCACGAACACCGATCCCTACCAGTGGGTCGAGGGCCGCTACCGCCTGATGGAGGGCATCTGGGAGGCACTGCGGGACGCGGCCAACCCGTGCTCGATCTTGACGAAGTCGCCGCTGCTGCTCCGCGATCTCGAGCTGATGCTCGAGATCTCCTCTCGCGCGGAGTTCACGGCGTGCCTCTCGATCCCCACGCTCGACGAGAAGGTCTGGCGGGAAACCGAGCCGCACACTCCCAGCCCGAAGGCGCGCCTGGAGGCGGTGGCCGAGCTCAATCGCGCCGGCATACCGACGGGTGTGTTGATCGCGCCCCTGATGCCCGGGATCAACGACGCTCCCCACCAGGTCGAGCCGCTGCTCGAGCTTGCCGCCGAGGCAGGGGCGAAGAGCGTAGCCGGCGTCGCCCTGCACCTTCGCGGAGAGGTGCGCCAGGTCTTCATGGACTGGCTGACGGCGCACCGTCCCGAGCTCGTGCCGCGTTACGCGGAGCTCTACCGCCGAGCCTATGCGCCGCAACCGGAACGCGAGCGCCTGGCGCGGATGGTGCGCAGAGGGGGCTCGCCGGGCTCTTTCTGGCGAAGCGGCGGACGGCAGGAGACAGCAACGGGACACCCGGCCGGGGCCGACAGGAAGGCGCAGCAGACGCTGTTCTGACGCCGGGTCTGGGTGTGCCCCGCTCAGCGCTTGTCGCGCTGGCCGGCCTCCATTCTGCGAGTGATGTCCTCGGAGCCCAGGCGTCGGGAGAGGTGGCCGGCGAGCTCGGGGGCGAGGCCGGCGAAGACGGTGCTCATGCGCAAGGGCAGCGGTGCCACGTCGATCTCGCCGCGATCGCCCTCGATCGCGGCGATCACCGCCGCGGCGACGTCCTGTGGGGTCCGCGTGCCCACGCCCGGTGGCAGCTCGACTTCTGCCTCGGCGAACATTCCCGCATCGCGGATGAAGCCCGGGAAGACCGCCGATACGCCGACAGGGCTGGTCCGCAGGTCGGCTCGCAGCGCGGAGGCGAACCCACGCAGTCCAAACTTCGTGGCGTTGTAGATCGCGGTGCCCGGCGTTGCCGCCTTGCCGGCCAGTGAGGACATGAAGACGAGATGACCCCTGCCCCGCGAGAGCATGCCCGGCACCAGCCCGTGGGCCAATACGATCGGCGCCCGCAGGTTCACCTCGAGGGCCCGGTCGATCTCCCTCACCGTGAACGAGTCGAGCGGCCCCGAGGCGGGAAGCGCCGCGTTGGCCACCAGGATGTCCACCTCGCCGGCTTCATCGAGCAGCCTCTGCACCTCGACAGGATCGGCCAGATCGACCGCGAGCGCGCGCGCGGAGCACTCGATCGCCAGCGGCTCGAGCACGTCGCCTCGGCGACCCGTCACGATCAGGCTCGCGCCGCGGGCCGAGAGCGAGCGGGCGATCGCCTGCCCGATCCCGCCGGTGGCGCCGGTGAGCAACACGGTGGAGCCGGAGATCTGCATGAACTGTGAGCCTATTGGCATGAGGATCATCGCGCTGTTCGGCCCGACCGGGGTCGGCAAGACCGCCGTTGCGATCGAGCTCGCCAGGTTGCTGCGCGCCCAGGGCGAGGACCCTGTCGCCGTCTCGGCCGACGCGCTTCAGGTCTACGCCGGCCTCGAGACGCTGACGGGTGCGGCGACAGCGGCCGAGCGCTCGCAGCTGGAGCACCGTCTGCTCTCGTTCCTGCCCGTCGACGCTAGCTTCAGCGTCGGCCAGTACGCCCAGCTCGCCCACGCTCAGATCGACGAGCTGCTGGCAGAGGGCAGGCGGCCGATCGTCGTGGGCGGCACCGGCCTGTACCTGCGGGCCGCGCTGGGCGAGCTCGATCTCAGGCCGGCGCCCGCCGCCGGGCTGCGCGAGCGGTGGGTCGCCGAGCTCGAACGCCGCGGCTCCGCGGCTCTCCACGCCACCCTGGCCGGGCTGGCGCCCTGGGCGGCCGAGGGGATCGACCCGAACGACCGCCACCGGGTCGTGCGGGCGCTGGAGCTGCTCGAGCTGGGCGAGCTGGAGCCGCCCGGCGGGCCCTCTCAGCTGTGGAGCCGCGACCTGCGCCACCCGACCCTGCTCGCCGGGCTGACGATGCGCCGCGAGGAGCTCTACGAGGCGATCGACCGCCGGGTCGAGGCGATGCTCGCGGGGGGCGCTCGGGAGGAGGTCCTGCGCGCCAATGCCGGCGGCGTCTCGGAGACCGCGCGCAAGGCCCTCGGCTTCGAGGAGCTGCTGCACGGCGACGTCGAGCGCATGAAGCGCCGCACCCGCAACTACGCCCGCCGCCAGCTGACCTGGATGAAGAAGCTGGCCGGGGTGCGCGTGAGCGACATCACCGGGCGCGATCCGGCCGCGGTCGCCGGCGAGATCCTAGACTGCGACGCCGGATGAGCATCCCCTTCGAGAAGTGGCAGGCACTTGGCAACGACTATCTGATCCTCGAGCAGGGCCGGCTGCCCTTCCAGCTCACCCCGGCGCGGGTCCGCCGTCTCTGCGAGGCCCACTTCGGCGTGTTCGCCGATGGGATCCTGCTGCTCTCGCCGCCCAGCGATCCGGCCGACGTGGCCGACCTGCGGATCTTCAACCCGGACGGCTCCGAGGCCGAGCTCTCGGGCAACGGCGCGCGCGAGGCGATCCTCTACCTGCGACGCCGCGGCTGGACCGACCGTGACCGCTTCTCCATCCACACCGCGGCCGGGCCGATCCGCCCGCAGATAACCGGGCCGGACACCTGCCGGGTCGACATGGGCAGAGCGAGCCTGAGCTCGCAGGACTTCCCCGGCGGCCCGGCCGACGGGCGCGGCAGCGCCCGCAGCGGCGGGCGCCAGTGGAGCTTTCAGCACGTCTCGATCGGCAACCCCCAATGCGCGATCCACGTCGGGGACCTCGACGAGCTGGACGCCCTGTCGCTCGAGCGGATCGGGCCGGGCCTGGAAGGCTCCGATCAGTTCCCCAATCGCACCAACGTCTCCTGGTACACCGAGCTCGAGCCGGGGCGCCCGGGAGCGATCCGGGCACGGATCTTCGAGCGCGGCGTGGGGGAGACGCTGTCCTCCGGCACCGGCGCGACCGGAGCGGCGATCGCGCACGTGCAGGAACACGGCGGAGCCGACCGGCCCGCGATCGTGACCGTCGCGCTCGACGGCGGGCAGCTCGAGGTGGAGGTCGGCGACGACCTGCAGGTCAACCTGACAGGCTGGGCGCGCCCCGTCTTCGCGGGCGCGATCAGCGACGAGTTCGAAAAGGAGTTGCATGAAACCGAGTAGCCGCCTGGAGCTCATCCCCCCGTACGCCTTCGCCCAGCTCGAGCGCAAGATCGCCGACAAGCGGGCGCAGGGCGTCGACGTGATCAGCCTGGGGATCGGCGACCCGGACCGGCCCACGCCGGCGCCGATCGTCGAGGCGATGCAGGGGGCGGTCGCGGAGCCGGAAACCCACCAGTACCCCTCCAACCGCGGGCGAGCCGACTTCAGGCAGGCAGTCAGCGACTTCTACGAGCGACGCTTCGACGTGGCGCTCGATCCCGAACGGGAGATCATCCCCGCGCTCGGGGGCAAGGAGGCGATCTTCAACCTCAACCTCGCCTTCCTCGATCCTGGCGACTACGCGCTCGCTGCCGATCCCGGCTACCCGGTCTACACGAGCGGCCCCTGGCTGGCCGGCGCCGAGCCGCTGCTGATGGCGCTCGAGCCCGAGCTGGGCTTCGTTCCCGACCTCGACGCGATCGACGAGGTCGTCGCGCGCAGGACCAAGCTGATGTACCTCAACTACCCCAACAACCCGACCGGCGCGGTCGTGCCGGACGGCTTCTTCGCGCGGGTCGTCGAGTTCGCTCGCGCCCACGACATCCTGGTGGTTCACGACATGGCCTACTCGGAGATCGTCTTCGACGGCTACAGGGCCCCGTCCTTCCTCGCCACGCCGGGAGCGAAGGAAGTCGGCGTAGAGGTCTACTCGCTCTCGAAGGGCTTCAACATGACCGGCTGGCGCTGCGGCGCCGTCGTCGGCAACGCCGAGGCGATCGAGACCTACTGGCGCCTGAAGTCGAACATCGACTCGGGCATGTTCGAGGCGCTGCAGCTGGCCGCGATCGTCGCGCTCTCGCCCGAGCTCGACCCGGAGCTCGCGGCCATGGCCGAGCTGTACCGGCGCCGTCGCGACCTCGTCTGCGACGCTCTGCAGGAGATCGGCGTAGAGGTGCAGCGCCCGCGCGCGACGATCTACATCTGGGCGCCCGTGCCGCCCGGTTTCGAGAGCTCCGCCGCCTATGCCGAGCACGTGCTCGAACAGGCGGCCGTCGTGATCACGCCCGGAGCCATCTACGGACCCGCCGGCGAGGGCTGGTTCAGGATCTCGCTGACGACGCCCGACGATCGCCTGCTCGAGGCGGTGCAGCGGCTGGACAGCCTGGGCGGCTGAGCGGCCCGCGCCGGCGCGGCTGCGCCGTTTCCCGCATCGTCACAGTCGGTGCCTGCCGAGGTCCTAGACTGAGGGGTGGATGGAAAGAAGCCGCAACGGTCGCACCGCGCAGAGCACGAACGGGTCCCAGGCCACCCAGCGGGCCCTGCAGCGGGCTTTGTGCGTCGGTGCGCTGGCGGAGGGCGATGACCTGGCCGAGCTCGGCGAGCTGCTGCGCACGGCGGGCGTGGCCGTCGTCGGCGAGATGCTCCAGCGCCGTGAGGCCCCCCACCCGAACACCTACCTCGGCCCGGGCAAGGTCGCGGAGGCGAAGGCGGCCGCGGCCGCCTGCGACGCCAACCTGATCGCCTGCGACGACGAGCTGACGGCGCGCCAGGAGCGCAACCTCGAGGAGGCGATCGGGCTGCCCGTGGTCGATCGCACGACCGTGATCCTCGACATCTTCGCCTCTCACGCCGGCAGCGCCGAGGGCAAGCTCCAGGTCGAGCTGGCCCAGCTCGAATACAACCTCGCCCGCATGCGCGGCCTGTGGAGCCACCTCGAGCGGCTGGGCGGCGGCATCGGCACGAGGGGCCCGGGTGAGACGCAGATCGAGACGGACCGACGCCTGGCCCGCAACCGCATCGCCGCGCTGCGCAGGCGCTTGGAGCACGTCAAGGGAACGCGGGCGGTACAGCGGGCCGAGCGCGAGCGCGCGGCGATCCCGACGATCTCGCTGGTCGGCTACACGAACGCCGGCAAGTCGACCCTCCTGAACGCCATGACCGGCGCCGAGGTCGGGGTTCGCGACCGGCTCTTCCACACCCTCGACCCGACGACCCGGACGCTGCGGATCGCGGGGCGCACGCACCTGCTGACCGACACGGTCGGGTTCATCAGCAAGCTTCCCCACCAGCTGGTCGACGCCTTCGCGGCGACGCTCGAGGAGACGCGCCGCGCCGACCTGCTGGTGCACGTCCTGGACGCTTCCGCAGGCGAGGCGCACACGATGGCGATGAAGCGTGCCGTCGAGGAGACGCTGGAGGAGATCGGCGCCGGCGAGCAGCCCCGGCTGCTGGTGCTCAACAAGGTCGACCTGCTCGACGACGAGGCCCGCCAGGAGCTGCGGCTCGCCCACCCCGAGGCGGTGCTCGTGAGCGCCGCCACCGGCGAGGCGCTGGGCGAGCTGGGGGAGCGGATCGAGGGCGAGCTGGCGCACACGCTGAGCCGCCTGGAGTTGCTGGTGCCCTACGCCGACGGGGGCAGCCTGGCCGAGCTGCACGAGCTGGCCGGTGAGGTCTCGCGCGAGGACACCGCCGAGGGCGTGCGGGTGCGAGCCCTCGTACCGGCGCGCCTGGCCGAGCGCTTCGCCCGTTTCGCCGTCGCCTCCTAGGGACCCGCTCTCACAGGCCGGCCGCCCGGATCGCGCCGGCATGGGTCCGAGCCTCGATCGCATCCTCGAGCGGGACCAGCTCGCTGATCTCCAGACCGAGCGCGCGCGCGATCAGCCAGTCGGCGAACCAAACGTTCTTGGGCAGCAGCGGGCCGTGAAGGTAGGTGCCGATCGTGTTGCCCGAGATCGCTCCCTCCATGCCGCTGCGGCCGTCGTTTCCGAGGCCCTTGAGGACCCGTCCGAGCGGCGCCTGCCCGGCGGCCAGGCGGGTGCGCCCACCGTGGTTCTCGAAGCCGGCCAGCACCGCGCCGCGCTCGGCGCCCGGCACGGCGTCCAGCTCGATCGCCACGTTACCGATCAGACGCGGGCCGTCCTCGCGCACCGTTTCGAGGTCGAGCAGCCCGACCCCCTCGATCCGCTCCTGGCCGATCGTGTAGGCCCGGCCCAGCAGCTGATAGCCGCCGCAGACCCCGAGGATCACCGCGTCGCGCTCAGCCGCCGCCCGCAGAGCGCCCGCCTTCGTCTCCAGCAGGTCCTCGGCGCACAGCTGCTGATCGCGGTCCTGGCCGCCGCCGATGTAGAACAGCTGGTAGGCATCGCCGTCCAGGCGCTCACCGAGGCTGCTGGAGGTGAGCTCGAAGCCGATCCCCCGCCAGGCGCAGCGACGCTCCAGCACGGTCAGGTTGCCGCGGTCGGCATAGATGTTCATCAGGTCGGGATACAGGGCGCAGACGCGCAGCACACGAGCGGCGCCGGCCGTCCCTTCGAACGCCTCAGGCATGCAGGATCACCACCTCGCTGCCCGAGTGCTCGTCGGTCTCCGCGACCGTGAGGGCCGGTTCGGGCTCCAGCCCGACCGCACGCGCCTCCTGCACCAGCTGGTCGGGGGTGACGCGCTCGAGCTCGACCACGTCCTGCTCGGGCGGCCCGTCCGGGGCTCCCGGGGAGGACATGACGAGCCGCTCCCGCTCGACCCGGATGCAGCGCTCGAGCACCTGCACCCTGACGGGGCGGCTGAGGTACAGGCAGCCGTCGATCTGGACCTGCTCCGGGGACGGACCGAGATCGCCGCCGCGGGTGTCGAAGCTTTCGACCTGCATGACGATCGCGCAGGCCAGAAGACCCCCGGGTCGCAGGTGCCGGCGCGCGGCGTCGAAGAGCGCACGACGCTGCTCTGATCCGCACAGCAGCTGCAGCGTCTGCATCGGCACGAGGCACAGGTCATACGGCGGCCCGGCGAGCGCGAACTCGCGCGCGTCGGCACAGACGGTGTCGACCGGCAGGCCCTGCGCCCGTTGGGCCAGCGCACCGAGCAGCACGGGGGAGATGTCGAGCGCGCTCACCCTGTGCCCCCTCCGCGCAAGGTCGAGCGACACGCGCCCCGTCCCGGCTCCCAGGTCGAGAACGGCGGCCGGCTGCGACCCGGAGCAGCGTGTGGCCAGCCCGCGCCACAGCGGAAGGTCGGCGCTGTAGCCGCCGCACTCCAGGTCGTGCCAAACGACCTCTCTGTCCGGGGCTCGGCCCGGGCGGGGCGGGGGGGAGGAGCTCACGACCACGCGCTGCTCGCCTCCCCTCGCGACACGAGCAGCTCGCGCAGGGCCAGCATCGCCGTGTAGGTCGGCAGCGCGTAGAGCGCCCGCCCCGGGTCACCCTGTCCGAGCGCCTTGGACAGCGCCTCGGGCAGCTCGGGCCGGATCGCGATCCGGGACGGCTCGACGCCGGCGTACTTCAGGCGGGCGGCCAAGTCGGCGGCGCGGGTGCCGCTGCACACGGCCGTCTCGATCCGCCCGGCCAGCAGCTCGAAGTCGGCGTCCCAGATCCAGGACACGTCGCGGCCGTCGGCGATCTGGTCGTTGAGCACGCCCAGCAGCACGTGCTCGCCGGGCTCCAGGGCGAGCGTGCGCAGCACCTCGTTCGCGCCGGCTGGGTTCTTGACGAGCAGGATCTGCATCTCACGGCGCCCCGGCGTCCCGGGTGCCGGCGTCCCCGGCAGCGCGAGGCTGACCGTCTCGGCGCGCCCGAAGGCCGGGCCCGTCCTCTGCAGTCCCTCCACGATCGCCTCGAGCGGCACACCGATCGCGGTCGCCAGCGCTGCGGCGGCCAGTGCGTTGTAGACGTTGTAGAGCCCGGGCAGGGCGAGCTCCACCTCTGCGTGGCCGGCCGGAGTCGCAAGCGTGAACGACGCGCTGCGCACCCCGCGCAGGCGCACGTCGCTGGCGAGCACCTGCGGATCGGGGCGGGAGCGACCACAGGAAGGGCACTGGTAGTGCCCCAGGTGTCCCAGGTAGACGGCATCGAAGACGTACGGGCTGCCGCAGTGGCGACAGTGCTTGGCGTCGGCCGCATGGGCCATGCCCGCCAGCGCCAGCGAGTCGTCGTCGACGCCGAAGTACACGACGCCCGACCCATCCAGGCGCTCACGCCCGAGGTCGGCCAGCACCGGATCGTCGGCGTTCAGGACGGCCAGCGCGTCGCTGGCCGCCAGCACCCCCTGCCAGCTGTCGGCGACTGCTTCGAGCTCGCCGTAACGGTCGAGCTGGTCGCGAAACAGGTTCCCCAGCAGGATCGCCCGCGGATGGAGTTCGTCGACGACCTTGGCGAGCCACAGCTCGTCGACCTCGAACAGGCCGAGCTCGCCTTCGATGCGCCCGCCGGTCCGCGAGGCATCGAGCAGCGTCGTCGCGATGCCGCCTGCCATGTTCGCTCCGGCCCGGTTGTGGACCAGCGCGACGCCCTGCCCGGCGAGGATGCCGGCGAGCATCGCGGCGGTGGTGGTCTTGCCGTTGGTCGCGGAGATCACCACGCTCCCGTCGGGCAGGCGCGCGCCCAGCGTCCCGATCGCCCTCGGCTCGATCCGCATCAGGACCTTGCCCGGAAGGCTCGTCGCGCCCGTACCGCGCAGACGCGAAAGCGCGCCCGCACCCCGCGCGACGGCGAGCTTTGCTTCCAGCATCATCGGTGTCAGGCCTCCGCTGGGGCGTCCCCGGCGAGCTCCGCCCGACCGTCGGGGCGGACCGCCGGGATGCTCTGCGAGAACGCCGAATCAGGCGGCTGCGAGCGGGGTAACAGCATCGTCACGGCGCCCTGCAGCGCGCGTACGCGCAGAGGCAGATCGCCGATCGGGTCCCCGTCGGCGTACATCGTGAAGGGGCGGTCCGCGCTGAGCGCAATTTCGCGGGCGCGGAACACCTTCACGCAGGGCTCGTCGACGTGAGTGCCCTTGAAGACCTTCGGGAAGATCCGCGTCAGGAACGCCAGCTTGCTCACGCTCTCGAGCACCACGATCTCGAGCAGGCCGTCATCCAGCATGGCGCCCGGTGCAGCCCGCATGCCGCCGCCATACGCCTTCGAGTTGGCGGCGCCCACCGAGAAACCGCTCAGAGAGTGCTTCTCGCCGGGCGGGTCGAGCTCGATCACGAAGCGGGCGGGGCGCCAGGCCACGAGCGCGCGCAGGGCCCCGTACGCGTACACGAGCCCCCCAAGCCAGGCAGGAGCTTCGTTTGCGATGCGGTTCGCTTCGCTGTCGAAGCCGGCCGAGGCGATGCCGACGAACGCCTTGCTGGCGCCCTCGCTGTCGACGACGCCGAGGTCGACGGGTCTGGCGTGCCCGGCGGCGATCACCGCGGCTGCCCCCGCCGGGTCATCGGGGATACCCAGCACCCGGGCCAGGTCGTTTCCGCGCCCGCCCGGGATCAGGCCGAGCACCGCTCCGGGGATCTCGCGCAGCTCGTCGGCCAGCACGCCGACCAGCCCGTCGCCGCTGAGGGCGACGATCGTCTCACCCGCGGCGCACGCCTCTCTGGCCAGCGCGCGGGCATGCTGGAGGTCGCGCGTGTCGACGCGGCGAACCGACAGGCCCTGCGCGCGCAGGGCGCTCTCCACCACCGGCGCGAGGCGCGCCGACTTGCCGCCTCCGGCGGCTGGGTTAACGATCAGGCACAGGGGGTCCGGCACCAGGCAAGCCTAGTGTCCCGACCCGCGCCTCCGGGCTCAGGGCGCTTCAGCCGGCCGCGCCGGCCCGGGCTCGGTCGCGGCGGCGCCGACCGATCGCGGCGGCGATCGCGAGCGCGGCGATCACGACGAACAGCCCCAGCAGGATCCCGGGCGCGAGGCCGATCCCGCCGAAGGGCAGCGAGATCAGCTCGACGATGCCGAGCCCGACGGCGAGCAGGGCGATGATCAGCAGGATGATCAGCAGGATCCCGCGCAGGCGCACCAGGATCCCCGCGGAGGAGGGAGGGATCAGCAGACCCATCGCCCGCAGCGCGAACATCTGCCGTCCGCTGGGCGCCTCCTGGCCGAGACGCTCGACCGCATCCTTGAGGTCGCCGGCGCGCCGTTCGGCGAGCGCGAGCGAGGCGTCGGCCATACGTCGCAGCTGCATTCGTTCCTGCGGGCGCGCCGCGGCGATCGCACGCTGGAAGTACCCACGGGCGGCCTCAGCGTCGAATCGCTCGGATGCCCTGGCACCGAGGATGGCCAATGCGGCCGACTTGTATTTCGTCTCGGCTTCGAGCTCCTCGTCGGAGCGCTGCTCGAGTGCCTGGATCGCCTCCATGGCGCCGCGCTGCTCGATCCTCACCTGGCGTTGTTTGGGGGCCATCGGGCACGCATTCTAGGGACTGCGTGGCGCCGCGGCCGGACCGTGCCCGCCACGTGCGGAGCTGCGGTCGAAGGATTCGCCAGCAGGTATGCTCGCCGCGTGGCGGATCGAGCTTCCACACGCCCGTCGGCGCTCCGTGCGCTCGCCTGCGTGCTCGCCCTGGCAGCGCTGCTGGCCGCGGGCGCGCTCTGCGCTGCGCAGGCGCGGGCGACCTCGGTCGAAGGCGGCAACGCCTTCAACGAATTGGCGCAGAAGGCACAGGAAGAAACCACCTCGACGGCGACCACGACGACCTCCAGCACAGGGTCCACGAGCGAACCGAAGAACACCGACCGGACCATCTTCATCGGCATCGGCGCTGCCGCCGTCCTGCTGCTCGCGATCGCCTTCGTGATCGTGCGGGACGCGCGCCGGGTCGCGCCGGTCGGCCCCGAGGACGTCTCGGACGGGCGCTCGGGCAACGACCCCAAGGTGCGGCGGCAGAAGCAGCGGGCCAAAGCGAGAGCGGCCCGCCAGCAGCGCAAGAAGAACCGCTAGCTGTCAGCCGCCGTCCCTCGCTCCGAATCGCCTGCCGCTAGCTGTGGCTGCGCCCGCCGACGTGCACCGGGCGGGGCGCACGCAGCGGCGGGCGAACCCGCGAGGGAGCGGGTGGCGACGGCCACCCGTGGGGCCCTCCGCGGCGCGGGCTGCGAGGCAGCGGGCTGCGCGGATGCGGGTTCAGCGGGCTGGCCGGTAGGGCCTTCGAACCGCCGTCCTCTTCAGAGGAGTCGGTGGTGTCCTCGGGCGGGTAGGTCGACTCGTCGTAGCGGAAGGGGATCCAGAGCATGAGGGCGGCGATCGGCAGCTTGATCAAACCGGCGAGCAGCACGATCCACATCCACGTCTGCATGGTCCGAGCGATGGTACTACTGCAGGGTGCGCCGCGACGCGAGAGCTCAGCTGCTGCATCTGGACGAGGAAGTCAGCGCGTGTCGGCGCTGTCCGCGCCTGGTCGCCTGGCGCGAGCAGGTGGCTCGCGAGCGGCGGGCGGCATTCGCCACGGAGCATTACTGGGGGCGGCCGCTGCCAGGCTTCGGAGACCCCGATGCGCGCATCCTCATGCTCGGCCTCGCGCCCGCCGCGCATGGCGCCAACCGCACAGGTCGCATGTTCACCGGGGACCGCTCGGGCGAGTTCCTGTTCGCGGCGCTGTGGCGCGCCGGATTGGCGAACGGCCCCGTCTCGACCAGCCGCGACGACGGCCTGCAGCTGCGCGACGTCCGCATCACGGCAGCGGTCCGCTGTGCGCCGCCGGCCAACCGTCCGACGCCCGAGGAGCGCGACAGGTGCCTGCCGTGGGGTGTGCGGGAAGCGAAGCTGCTGAGCGAGGTGCGGGTCGTGCTGTGCCTGGGTGCCTTCGCCTGGGACGCCGCGCTGCGGCTGCGACTGGCGCTGTCCGCCCCGGCAACGCCGCCGCCGCGCCCGCGTCCTCGTTTCGGGCACGGAGCCGAGGCTCCGGGGGCTCCCTGGCCGCTGCTGGGCTGCTACCACCCCAGCCAGCAGAACACGTTCACAGGCAAGCTCACGGAGACGATGATCGACGACGTGATCGCACGGGCCGTCGAGCTGTCGGCGGGCTAATGTGGGAGCGTGTCCTACACGAACGCCGATGCCCGCGGCCAGCTCCTTGGAGTGGTGGGCGAGGCGGCGGACCACCTGTCCACCGCGCTGGGGATGCTGGCGGGGGCCTACGAGCTGCTGGACGAACGCTCGGCCGACCAGCTCGAGGAGCAGCTCTTCAGGCCGGTGCAGCTCGCCTACGGCAGGCTGCTGAGAACCCACACCGAGTTCGCCGCTCGCCACGAGGTGCCCACCCGCGAGTTCGTCGCGGCGCCGCAGGGTGCGCCGGCGCGCGGCGTGCGCGGCCTACTCGACGGAGCCGTCGATGCGATCGCCGCAGCCGAACGGGAGCTGGCGACCCTGCAGGACTCGATGCTGCCGGTCGAGGTGGGGGACCAGGAGCTGCGCGCGGGCCTGGCCGAGGTCCGCACGATGATCTCCGGGATCGGTGCTCGAGCGCGCGAGCTCGAGCGCACCATCGGACGCTGACGGACGGTCATCGAGAGCAGCCGGGGCTCAGTCCACCGGCTCGCCGTTGGCCGTCAGGACGACCTCGATGTTGCCCCTGGTCGCGTTCGAGTAGGGGCAGACCTCGTGCGCGGCGCTGACCAGCTGCTTCGCCGCCTCCGGGTCGCTGACGCTGGGGAGGGTCACGTCCAGCTCGACTCCCAGCCCGAAACCACCCTTGCCGTTGGGGGAGAGCGAGACCTTGGAGTCGATCGAGACGTCTCCAGTCTCCAGCTTGGCACGCCGTCCCACCACGCCCAGCGCCCCCTCGAAGCAGGCGGCGTAGCCCACGGCGAAGAGTTGCTCGGGGTTGGTGCCGTCACCCTGACCGCCCATCTCGGTCGGCAGCCGCAGGTCGACCTCGAGAGCGCCGTCGCTGGTCCGGCCGTGACCCGCGGCCCTTCCGCCACGGACCTGGGCCTCGGCCGTGTAGATCGTGTTCGCCATGCGCCTGCTCCTCCTCGGTTAGCGGGGTCGAGATCGTGATGCTAGGACACGTCGTCCTTGATCCGCCGGGACCCCCAGCGGGTATCACGATCGCTGCTCGGAATTGACATAACGGCAGAGACTGAAAGACGACGCCGGGGAGGAGGAGCGCCTGGGGACGCACGACCTCCTGGACGCGCTCGCACTCGCCCACAGATGCCGGTTCCCGGGCGTCCTCCGGCAGCCCGGAGCACGAACCCGGCGAGCTGCTCGCGGTCGCAGATCACCGCGAGCGCCGGGTCGGTGGGTCAATCGCTACGGCTCCGGCTCGCGAGGCCTTCCAGAAGGGCGGCCCTAGGTCGGTGCGTCAATCGCGACTCGCGCCTCTCATGCCTTCCAGCGGGGCGGTTCCAGAGCCTGGCCCGATCTTCAGGTTCACATAACATGGATTATCGAGCATGGACCCGAAAGCGGGCCAAAACCCTTCAGCGCCGCCCGGATGGCACCGCGACTTCAAGTCGCACCACAGCGCCGTGAGGGATCGGGGCGCCAGGCGCAGGGAACTGCGAGCGCCAGAGCGTGCCGATGGTCGAGGCTGACGATCGCCCGGCGCCGGAGGAGCCACCCCACCTGGGATCGGTCGAGGGCCGAGCAGTCGAATTGGGCCATGGTCATGACAACCGCGTCCGCGCCGCCTAGGCTCGGTCGTGACAACTCGAGACGACGGACAGGGGGAACGGATGAGCACGACCGCCTTGATGCGCCTGGCCCGCGGCGAGATGCCCGGATTCCGGGGGCGGCTCCTGGACGCCGCGGACCCCCGGTATGACGAAACCCGCAAGGTCTTCAACGCGATGATCGACCGGCGCCCTGCCCTGATCGCAAGCTGCGCCGACGCAGCCGATGTGGCCAAGGTCGTCTCGTTCGCCGGTGACCACCAGCTTCTGCTGGCTGTGCGCGGAGGCGGCCACAATGGCGCCGGGCTGGGAACGTGCGAGGACGGCGTGGTTCTCGACCTCTCGGGCCTGAAGGGGGTCGAAGTGGATCCCGGCGCTCGGACGGCGCGGGTCGGCGGCGGGTGCACATGGGGCGAAGTGGATGTCGCGACCAACGAGCACGGCCTCGCGACACCGAGCGGGATCGTCTCGAGCACCGGCGTCGGTGGTCTCACGCTCGGTGGCGGCCTTGGTCATCTGACTCGCAAGTGCGGCCTCACGATCGACAACCTGCTCGAGGCTGAGGTCGTGCTCGCAAGCGGCGACACGGTTCGTGCCGCCGCGGACGAGCACCCGGACCTCTACTGGGCAATCCGGGGC
>JBKQOO010000044.1:0-14060 GCA_052145475.1 Solirubrobacteraceae bacterium | reverse complement strand
CACGAATAGCCCAAGGTTGGGAAGACGCGGGCCGCCGACGCGTGCGGCCCGCGTCCACCCCAGGGAACGCCGGGCGGCGGCTGGCCCACGAGAGCATCGCCGAGGCCCGGTCGCTGAAGAGAGGCCCATAAGGGTTGACAACGAATTATTCTGTGAGCAGAATGTTCCTCGTGAAGACCCAGTGAGCTCGGCGGCGGTCGAAGATCCGGTGGCGCTTTCCGAGGGCGCGGCGCTGCGGGCCGCGGCGCACCTGCTCCCCGAGAGCTGGCGCGAGCTCGTCGAGGTGATCGACCCGCCGATCCCGGCAGCATCGACGGAGACGATCGCGGCGCCCGACGACGAGGCGCTGGAACGGCTCGAGGCAGTCGAGCACATCGTGGTCCTGATGTTGGAGAGCGGGGCGTCCCTTTGATCGGGGGACGCCCCGGGTGCTTAACCGGCCATCAGCCGGGTTCGAGCGGGAGGGCTCGCCATGCCCCGGCACTCGGGAGCGCCGGTCGGCGAGCGCGCAGAAGGCCGGCTTCCAGGGCGGAGGAAGGCGGATCACGGCGAGGGCCGACGCTCGAGGAGCGCGGGCGGCTCCGTGTGATTGCCGCTGCTCGGCCGAGCGCGGCCCGCGCGAGCGGCTGCTTGCTAGGGTCCGCCTCGTCCAGCCGAAGGAGACGTCCGCCAGGTGCGATCAGATCGTCAGAATCGCCTGTCCTCGCCGCGCCCCGACCGCCGCTCGGCGTCGGAGGACGATCTTGTCCCTCTGATTGGCCGCTTCTTTCCTGCTCCAGTAGCGGCGAAGGTCCCGGAGGTCATCTTCGTCTTCTGGGTGGTGAAGATCCTGACGACGGCCGGCGGGGAGGCAACGTCGGATTACCTGAAGACGTACGGCAACTTCGTGGGCGGCGGGATCGAGGTGCTCGTGATCGTCGTGGGACTGCTGGCGCAGTTCGAAACGCGCCGGTACCAAGCCTTTGCCTATTGGTCTCTGGCGTACGCCATCGCGATCACGGGGACAGGCGTCGCCGATTTCCTGCATCTCGACGTCCATATCCCCTATGCCGGGACGACCCTGCTGTGGGCGGTGATCCTCGCCGCGATCTTCTGGCTGTGGCAGCGCAGCGAGGGCACGCTGTCGATCCACAGCATCACGACCCAGCGACGTGAGGCCTTCTACTGGGCGACGGTGTTCGCGACCTTTGCCCTTGGGACGGCACTCGGAGATTTCACCGCGACTTCGCTCAACCTGGGCTACCTCGACTCGGGCATCCTCTTTGGCGTCCTCATCCTGCTCCCGGCCTTGGCCCGGTGGCAACTCGGCCTGAACGGGATCGCCGCGTTTTGGATGTCCTACGTCCTCACGCGGCCGCTCGGTGCGTCCTTCGCCGACTACATCAGCAAGCCCCATGGCCTCGGCGGGCTCAACTTCGGCGACGGCCCCACGGCGATCGCCTTCTCGGTCGCCGTCTTCGCCCTCGTGTCCTACCTCGCCGTCGCGCGCCCGGACATCCAGAAGGCGGTGACTTCCGGTGCGGCACAAACACGCCCGGCGGGTGTGCAGTCCGACTTTCTCCACACCGGCCAAGCCAACATCGACCTGGACTAGCTCGTCACCGAGCACCGGTTGCTCAGCCGTCGCGGTCGAGCCGTGCGGTCCTCGATCGTGGTGCGGCCCCGGGTCCTCACGCGAGAAGGCGATCGGGCTTTGCAGATGACGTGGCAGGTGCTAGCGTGACTAGCATCATGCCGGTGGACCGCTCGAACCCGATGCCGCTGCACGAGCAGGTGGCCGCGCAGATACGCCGTTCGATCGCCGAAGGCGACGCGAAGGCGGGGGAGCGGCTTCCGCCCGCGAAGGACCTCGCGGCGGTCACGGGGGTCAACACCAACACGGTGCTGCGGGCACTCAGGACCCTGAGGGACGAGGGCCTGCTGGAGTTCCGGCGGGGTCTGGGAATCCGGGTGACCGGAACTCCCCAGCGGGGCGCCGTTGCAGAGCGCGCCCTCGAGCTGCTGGCCTACGCGCGATCACAGGGCTACCGTCGGGAGGACCTGGTCCGGATCATCGAGGAGCTCGGCTGACCGTGCTGCTCGCGGAGCGGCCAGAGACCGACCCGGGCCCCCAGCAGGGGGTCATCGAAGAGGCACGCCGCAGGCGACGGGCCCGACGTCTGCGCGCTGGAATCGGTATCGCCGTCGTTGTCGGCGCGCTCGCCGCCGTGCTGGGCGGAGGCGCGAGCCATCACGCCGATCCACCACCGACCGCAGGGCCTGAACCGCCACTTCGTCTCAGGCCGGAAGGATCTCCCGAGTCCCCTGCGGCGCTGCTGCGGAGCTCGAAGCTGCCGGTCGCCGTCAGAGTCCAGCCGAATCTCGAAGGCGCGGACGCCGGCTGGTGCGTGCAGGCCATTCGCTCTGAGTTCGAGACCGAAACGTGTGGGCCGCTTCCGGCGAGCGGCACCCCGATCGTGTCCAGCAGCACGGGATGGAGCCGCCGCGAAGGTTTGCAGACCACGGTGGTTGTGACAGCACCCCGGGTCGCAACGGTCGCGTTCAGCGACGGGCGCCGAGTCAGGACCAGGTCCGACTCAGAACTGCCCTACGGGATGCGCATTGCGTTGCTGCTCACACCGAACAGAGCCGGAACCCTGCAAGACAGGGTCGAAGCCCGCGCCGCCTACGACAGCTCGGGGAGGCGCATCCGAGAATCATCGATTCAAGGCTCCGAGCTCCAGTGGCGGATCTGGCACCCACCTGCGCGCCCGGCCCGGGGCGCCTGCGCACTGCGCCTCACCGGTGGCTATCCCGCGAGCACCGAGGGCGGACAGGTCGCTGCGACAC
The DNA here is from genome assembly GCA_052145475.1 of Solirubrobacteraceae bacterium. GTDB lineage: Bacteria > Actinomycetota > Thermoleophilia > Solirubrobacterales > Solirubrobacteraceae > Palsa-744. Next base: position 11,231 of record JBKQOO010000044.1, on the reverse strand, counting down.
TGAGGCCCTACCCGGCTCAGATCGCAGGCCGAGCCTTCCTCTCCTGCATCGACACCGCGTACTACGTCCCCGGCCGCGGGATGCGCGCTTCGGTTCTGCTCGACGCGCAGCACCCCGGGCAAGTTGCTCCCGCACCGATTCCGGGGCTCTCGCCGGTCCCCGGGGTGCCCGGCCTGTTCAACACGACGCGTAACTACGGCTTTGAGTCCCTGAGCGCGCGCCGCGAAGGCGACGCATGGATCGTCGTGGCCGACGGAGGACGAAACGCCGAGGACGATCGCATCAGGCTCCTGAGGCACCTGAGGATCCACATCGCGAGCTGAATCTCGCTCGTGCCCGGGGAGAGAGTCTCGGCCTCGGGAGACTCCCGGCAGTTTCGCGGTGGCCGCCGTCGTTTTCGCTCAGTCGGCCGCCACGGCGAGCGCGTCCAGTGCGGCGAGGATCGCGTCGACCTCGGTGCGCGTCGTGTAGTCCGGGTGGATGTCGACGAAGCGCACAACCTGGTCCCGGTCCACGATCAGCACGGTGGGCATCGGCAGCACCGTGCCCGCGTCGGGCCGCGTGGCCCGGACGTCGACCCCAAGCGCACGCTGTGCCTCGAGCATCGCCTCCTGCGGCTCGAAGGTGATTCCCAGATCCCGGGCCAGAACCGCGCCGTCGTCGCTGAGCACGGCATAGGTGAGCTCGGCCTTCTCCTGTGTGCTCAACGAGGCGTCCGGGGACTCCGGAGAGATCGCCACAAGGGTCGCGCCGCGGGCCTTCAGCTCGGGCAGGAGATCGCGTTGGTAAGTGCGCAGCGCGATGTTGCAGAAGGGGCACCAGCCACCGCGGTAGAAGACGATCACGGCCGGCCCGTCGGCGGTGAGCTCCGCCAGTGTCCGGATCCGGCCGGTCGCGTCAGGAAGGGCGAACTGAACCATCTCGTCGCCGAGCGCGATGGTTCCCGGTGGGACGCCGGCAGCGTCCAGCGCCGCCTGTTCTGAGGCGAACGCGGCGCCGACCTCCTCGGGTAGCCGGGTGGCCGAGGCCGCCTTCACCCGCGCCGCCTGCTCGCCGATCGTCGCTCCCGCCTGGGTGCTCATCGTGATCCTCCTGGGCTCGCTCTGGACCAGAACCTCCATTTTGACCCAAGCGCCTGGATCGAGGCACGGGTCGCCCTGCAGGAGGAGCGAAACGCCCGCGGCGGCTGCCCCATCGGCTCCCCGGCCGGCCAGCCTGGCGCAGCGCAAGGCGCACCGGGCGGGACGGAGGTGGCAGGCGACTCGTGAACTGATGCCTTCCCGCTGACGACCGTGCATGACGCGAGGGCCCTATCCAGGCCGCCCCGGCCTGCGGGCAGCGACGAGTTGGGCCAGGCCGGCGACGCGCTGGTGCACGTCGATGAAGCCGCGAGCCTGCAGCGCTCCGGTGAGCTCCTCGCGCCCGAACATGCGTACGCCGGTCAGGCCTTTGACGACAGGGCTGGTGATGGCGGCTGGCAGCGGCCCGCGGCTGCAGCTGGAGAGGATCGCCACCCGTCCCCCCGGGGCGAGGGTGCGTGTGATCTCATCGAGGGCCTGCATCGGGCGCGAGATCAGGTAGAGGGCGGCGAAGCAGCAGACGGCGTCGAAGACCGCGTCGCGGAAGGGCAGCGCGCAGGCGTCCCCGAGCACGTAGGCGACGTTCTCGGCGCTGGTCTCTTCCACGGCCCGTGCCAGCATCGTCCTCGACGCGTCCACTCCCACGATCAGCCCTTCGTCTGCGGCGCCGGCGAAGCTGCGCGTGAAGTTCCCTGGTCCGCACGCGAGGTCGAGCACCCGCTCGCCACCCGTCAACGACAGCGCCTCCAGGGCGAAGCGAGCCTCCCCGTGCATGTCCGGCCCGGACGGGCCCATGAGCAGCCGTCCCCCCAGAGGCCGCCATACGCGCTCGTAGATCTGCGGGAGCGCGCGGCTGGTCATCCACCGCTGGCCCGGGTGGGCGCCGGTCGGGTCCGTCTCGCCCAGCACGTCGAGGTAGCCGTCGACGAGAGGGGCGCCGGCAGGTGCGCGCGCCGGGTCGAACAGCTGCCGGGCGAGCTCGATCGCCGCCGGCATCACGACGCTGCTCGCGCGGCGCCTCGCCCTCGACCGTGGGCGGGTTTTCGGGTCCCGCCCGAGCGTGGGCGAGTCCGAGCGAGATCGAGGAGCTCGCTCATCGACTGCTCGATCCCCTCGCAGAGGACGTCGATGTCGGGTGCTGCGTCGTAGTCGCCCGTGACCCCGAAGGAGCAGGCGCCGTCATAGGAGTAGATGGCCACGCCGACCCTCACGTGCCCGCCCAGCGGGACGTAGGGAAGGGACTCGAGCATTCGCCTCCCGCACGCGTACAGCGGCTGCTGGGGTCCCGGGACGTTCGTCGTGACCGTGTTCACGTTGTGCTGGGGCACCCGCGTGGCGAGCCGCTCGGCGAGCGCCAGCAGCAGCGGCGCGGCGAAACCGCCGAGCGAAGTCAGCACCTCTCCGGCGACCGCCTCGTGAGACTCCTTGAGATCGTCCATCTGGGCCCTGATCGAGCGCAGCCTCGCGACCGGATCCTCGATCCCGACGGGCAGGTCGGCGAACACGGCCGAGACGCGGTTGTTGTACACGCCCTTCTCGCCGGCGGAGCGGACCGAGACAGGGACCAGCGTCCGCAGGACGCGGTCGACGGACTCGCCTCGCGAGATGAGCAGCCGCCTGAAGCCGCCGGTGACCGATGCCAGCACCACGTCGTTCACCGTGCCGCCCAGCGCCGCGCGCACCTCCCTGATCTCCGACAGCTGCGCTCGCGCCCAGCTCCAGCGGCGATGTGGTCCGAGGGGGCCGTTCAGCGAGGACTCCGCCGTCGGCAGCGTCACGCCCCTCAGGCGCACGAGCCCGCGCGCGGCCTGCCCTCCACGGCTGAGGACTCGCTCGCGGGAGCACAGCGCGCGGGCCACGCGCCAGGGGATCAGCAGGTTTTCGGCGATGCCGCTCGCGAGCAGCAACCCCGTCGGGGGCCCGGAGCGGGCCGCCCACGGCTGCGGGGCCGGCGGTCGCGCGAGCGGCTCACGGTCCATGAGCACCGCGATCAGGTCGGTGCCGGCGACGCCGTCGACCATACAGTGGTGGATCTTCGAGATGATCGCCCAGCGGTCGGCATCGAGCCCATCGACGGCCCACATCTCCCACAGCGGCTTCGAGCGGTCCAGCTGCTGTGACATCACCCGCCCGACCAGCCGCCGCAGCTCCTGCACCCCGCCCGGGGCCGGGAGGCCGGTGCGGCGCAGGTGGTAGTCGAGGTTGAAGTGCGGGTCCTCGACCCACACGGGCCGGCCGATGCTGAGCGGGACCGTGCAGACGACCTGCCGGTAGCGAGGGACCAGCGGGAGCTTCCCGAGCACCAAGCTCCGGAGCTCCTCTTCGGCCGGCGGGGGACCCTCGAAGATCCCGATCGAGCCGATGTGCATATGACTCACGGCGTCCTCGACGTCGAGAAACGACGCGTCCAGTGCGCTCATCTTCTCCATCGGCCCTCCTTCCACCCGGGGCCTGCGCATAAGCGCCTCTCCGCCGGCTCGACGCGAGGCTACTTCGACCCCGGGGCGGTGCGCATCCGGGGAAGCTACCCGGCCGCCCAGGTCGGCGTCCGAGACCGTTCGGCACGAGGTCAGAAGGCGTGCTCGGCCACCAGCGCCGATCGCTCGCGTCGCGAAGCGAAGAGGAAGCGGTGGACGGCAACGAGTCCAGACACATCACTGACTTCGCGGTCGAGTTGAGGGACGAGGATCGGATGCTTTTCCTCGAGCTCAACGGCGAGCCGCCTCAAGCTGGCCGTGTCGCGCCTGGCGAGCGCCCGGAGGTCTTCCAACGCCTGTATGGACTTCGCGGCCAGCTCACCGTCACCGCCGAAGTCGGCCGTGAGGGCCGGCTCGTCGACTGTCGGCGGGGTACGTGCCAGCATGCGAACCCGATTGACGATCAGGCCGCCGAACGGCATCTTGGCCTCCCCCAGTCGATGTCGAAAGAAGATGGCCTCCTCGACGGCTGCGGGCTCGGGCGAGGTGACGAGCAGAAAGGTCGTGGCGGGGTCGCCGAGCAAACGGTTGACGGCGCTCGCGCGCTCTGCGAACCCGTCGATGACACCGCTCAGCGCGCGGAAGAAGGTACTGAGGTCGGCAAGCAGATCAACCCCGGTCACGCGGCGCAGGGCGGAGAACACGAGGCCGCTGCCGCGCGCGGCGATCGCGGCGAGCCTACCGGTCGGCGCGGTGAGGACCTTGAGCGCGCGTCCTTCCAGGAACCCGGTCAGCCGCTGCGGAGCGTCGAGGAAGTCAAGCGCGTTACGCGAAGGTGGCGTGTCCAGGACGATCACGTCGAAGCGGCCTGAGGCGTTGAGCTCATAGAGCTTGGCCACGGCGGTGAACTCCTGCGATCCGGCCACGGCGCCGGAGAGCTCCTGGTAGATCCGGTTAGCGAGGATCTCTTCGCGGGTGGCCGGATCGGGGGCGAGCTGGTCGATGAGGTCGTCGAAGGTCCGCTTTGCATCGAGCATCATCGCCCACAGCTCTCCGCGCATCTCGATCCCCTGGCTCGCGAAGTGGACGGGCGACACCAGGGCCGGCTCGTTGCACAACTGCTCGAGTCCCAGTGAGTCTGCGAGCCGACGGGCAGGGTCGATCGTGACCACGGCGACCCGCTGGCCGCGCGCCGCGAGACCCATCGCGACGGCTGCCGCCGTCGTCGTCTTGCCCACACCGCCCGAACCGGTGCAGATGCAGATGCGCTTGCCGGCCATGAGCGTGGCAACGCTCACACCTCCAACTCCCGCGAGAGCCCTTCGAGTGCCGTCCGATCCAGCGCGCTCCCGAACACGAAGGGAAGCGTGACCAGCTCCACGCCCTGCAGGCCCTGTCGCAGCCTGGCGATCTGCGCCCGCTGATGGGCAGCCCACCCGGCCACGAACAGCGCCGCGCGCCGGGCCGGCGACGGCGGCGCCGCTCGTAGCGTCCGCTCCTCGGCACCGGAGAACCTGTGCGGAACGACGGCGTTGACGACGACCAGGCCGACGTCCAGGCCCAGGTCCTCGCGCAGTCGCGAACGAAGCTGGAGCGTCTCGTTGACCGCCATCTCTTCTGCAGTCGACACCGTCAACACCGCGGTACGTCCCGGGTCCTGCAGGAAGCTCGCAATCGCGCGCCCCTGCTCGGCGACAGGACCCACGCGGGCGACCGACGCAAACGTGCCGGGCGCCTCCAGCAACGCGAGACCATGCCCGGTCGCCGGCGCGTCGAGCACGACCAGATCGTAGGGCGCCGCCGCGCGGGTGCTGCGACGCCCCTGCTGCGTCAGTTCCCACACCTTGCCGATCGTGAGCAGCTCGCTCATACCCGGCGTCGCGGCGGTGAGCGTCGTGAAGATCCGGCTGCGCGAAAGTGGAGCGGCCAGAGCGCCCATGGGTAGCTGCTTGCGCAGGTACTCCTCCATCGCGCGCTCCGGGTCGATCGAGATGTGGCGCAGCCTGTCTGAGATCACTCGCTCGCCGTGTGCGTCGGGCGCAGATGAGGCGCCGAGCACGGGCGAGACGTCGTCACGGGCAGCCACCTCAGCCACGATCGTGCGCAACCCCCGCCTGCTCGCGGTCAGACCAAGGGCAGCCGCCACAGTCGACTTACCCACGCCCCCCTTGCCGGTCACGACGAGCAGCGAGTGGGCGAGTAGACCCTCCATCGAAAGTGGACCCTAGATCGCTGCGCCCGAGAAGGCACTGTGCCAGCCCGTCTGAGCCGCTCAGGAGCCGCTCGGCTGCAAATCGAGGCGGTTGGTGGGAGACGGTTGGGGGGCCGTCTCGCGGGGTCTCCTGGCGGTTTCGTGTGAGCGGCCTGGCTGCCGCCCGGACGCCGGCGAGTCAGGGCGCGTCGAGCGTGACCTGCACCGTGACCTTGCCGTCGTCCCCGACGTCGGCGCGGGCGACACCGAAATCATCAGCAGTCGCCTCGGCGGCACCCTCAACCCTCCTGTCAGACTCGCGCGTCGATGATTGCCGGGACGGGAGCACGAGCAGAGCGATCAGGACGCCGACGGACACGACAGCGGCCCCGGTCGCAAGCGCCGCCCCCATCCCGCTCATGAAGGCCGTGCGCGCCGCAAGACTGAGGGCGACGCCGATTGCGCCGCCGGCGTGCCCGGCCACCGTGAGGGCCGCGCCGAGCGATCCGAGCACCGTCTGATGGAGTGCCGCGGGTAGCGCGTGGCCGACGACGCTCGCGTTGAGCTGGTGCTGGTAGCGCGTGGTCATGATGCTTCCGAGGATCGCGACGCCCAGAGCGCCGCCGAGGTTCAGGAACGAGCCGTTGGTCGCCGACCCGACGCCGGTGTGCTCGAGCGGCAGGGTTCCCATCAGCGAGCCGACCGAGGCGGGCATGACCAGGCCGGCCCCGACCCCGATCATGATCGCGCCCGCAAGAACCCCCGAGTAGGTCGTCGCAACGGTCGCGCCTGACATCTGCCAGAGACCGCCGGCGACAAGCGCGAGGCCGAGAGCCACGGTCAACTTCGTTCCCAGGCGCCGCACCACGATCGCCGAGAACGGAGCCACGACGGCGATCCCGCCGGCGGCGGGCAGCATGTGGACCCCTGCCTGCAGCGGGCTGTAGCCGAGCTCGAACTGCAGGAACTGGGTGAGCACGAACAACATGCCCATGAGGCCGAACATCATCGTCGCGGTGCTGAGCACCGCCCCCGAGAAGGCGGCGCGACGGAAGAAATGCAGGCGCAGCATGGGATGCGAGCTGCGCGACTCCCAGACGACGAAGGAAGCAAGAGAAGCAACACCGGCGACGCCGGTGCCGAGCACCTCGCCCGAGGTCCATCCGTGCACCGGCGCCTCGATCACAGCCCACAGCACAAGCCCGAGACCCAGCACCGAGAGCAGGCCGCCGAGGAGATCCGGCCGCTGCGCATGCTCGTTGCGCGAGTTCGGGACGAACCAGATCCCGGCTGCCAGCCCCACCAACGCAATCGGGACGTTGATCAGGAACACCGAGCCCCACGCGAAGTGAGCCAGCAGCAGCCCGCCGACGATCGGGCCGAGGGCTACGCCGGCGCCGGTCGTCCCCGCCCAGATCCCCAGAGCACGTTGCCGCTCGCCGCGCTCCGTGAACGTGTTCGTGATGATCGCGAGCGTGGACGGCATGATCAGGGACGCCCCGAGACCCATGCTCGCTCGCGCGGCGATCAGCATCTGGGACGAGCTCGACAGCGACGCCCACGTCGAGCATGCAGCGAACACCGCCAAACCGATCATGAACGTCCACTTGCGCCCGACGCGGTCGGCGACGCTGCCGGACACGAGCATCAGCCCGCCGAACGCGAGGACGTAGGCGTCGACTATCCACTGCAGTTCGCTGTCGGTCGCGTGGAGCTCGCGCACGAGCGTCGGCAGCGCGACGTTCAGCACGGTGTTGTCGAGCGAGACGATCAGCAGCGGCACACACAGCACCGCGAGCGTCACCCAGCGGTTGATCTCGGGCGGGAGCGGTTCGGCGCGGCCCCCGTCGGCGCCCGCCGGAGCAACGGTCCGCACACGCCTGCGCAGAGCGAAGGCCGCCGGACCTCGCGTTCGCGTTGGCGACATGCCTGGACGATCTCGACCGCGGGCGGGCAGGCAAACCGTAAGCCGACGCAGCGTCGGGCGGTAAACCACGGAGCCAGCCCGCCGAGCAGGAGCCATGCAGCGCCAAACGGCGCGATTGGACGGACGCAGCCGGCACGGGGCGCACCGCCTGGTCGCGGGCTGGTCACAGATCGGCCGGTTGCTGCGTCAATGTCGTCATGAACCTGGCGAAGGCCACGCGCGAGGTGCGCGACCGGGATCTCCTGGAGCTTGCCAGGCGCGGTGATGCGGAGTGCTTCGGCGAGTTCTATCGGCGCCGGCGCGGGGCGGTGCTGGCGTTCCTGCGTCCCCGGGTCGCAAGCGCGGAGATCGCCGCTGACCTGATGTGCGAGACGTTCGCCGCGGCCCTGATCGCGGTCCACGAGCCGGATCGTGAGCTGCCGCGCGAGCCGGTCGCGTGGCTGATCACGATCGCGCGCAACGAGCTGCTGGACGCGTGGCGACGCGGCCGGGTCGCGGACACCGCCCGCAGCCGCCTCGCGCTCGAGCCGCTGGCGCTCGGCGATGAGGACCTGATCGCGGTCGACGATGCGGCTGCGGACGCGGATCTGCTCGCGCAGCTCGCCCGGGAGCTCCCTCCCGCTCAACTGCATGCCTTGAGCGCCCACCTGCTGGATGGCCGCAGCTACCCGGAGATCGCAGCCGAGCTCGGGTGCTCGGAGTCGGTGGTGCGCAAGCGAGTGAGCCGCGGCCTGAGAACACTGCGAGCCAACCGAGGAGTGATGCCATGAACGGCGCCCTGGATCAGTTCGAGCAGTCGCTCGTGCGAGCGTCGCGGACACTGCACCGACAGCACCTGCCCTGCGCCCCGGCCGTCCAGCACCCGGGGCAGCCAGCGAGCACGAGTGGCACCCGGCGGACGTCGCGCGTGAGGGCATCCGTGCGGCGCCGCGCGTGGCGTATCGCGGCGGGCGCGCTGGTGGCCGGCGCGTTGATCGCCGCCGGGACATCGGTCCTCGGCCCGACAGGCAACCCGAAGGAGATCACGGAGATCCAGTGCGGCGAACGGGGCAGCTCGGCCTTCGTCACCGGGGAACCGGTGCGCGACTGCGCAACCCTATGGCCGTCGCTCTACCACACGGCTGCGCCGCCGCTGGTCGCGTGGGTCTACGAGACCGGCGGTGTGGTCGTGGTCACCCTGCCGGCCGGCCGCCCGCCGGCGCCGGATGGAGGCGCCTGCCCAGCGACTGGAAGGCCGACAGCGCGGTGCTCGGCCTCAACCTGCAGCTGCAGGACATAACGACAGGGCTCGAAGCTCACGCGTGCTGGTCGGGGTCTGCAGCGAGCACGCTGGCCGCTTCGATCCTGCGCTCCGACGGCCTAAGCTCCTGGCGGATCCGCGTCAACAAAGGTCGAGCAGACGGCGCACACTCGAACTGCCTGACCGTCATCTCGGCCACCGGCGAAGAACCGCACTCGGTCCTGCTCGTCGAGCACTGGGTGCAGGATCCCGGCAACCCCCTGACGCGGGTCGACACCCCGAGCGGACCTGTCGAACACGCGCGCCTGACCGCCACGGAGGCGCGCGTCAACGGCTCACTCGCCGCCGCCGGACACTGCGCGAGCGTCACCGAGGCCGCGAGACTGTGGCGCTCGGCGGCCGCCGCCGCAGGCATACCCCACGCAAGGTATGTGCTCTTCACGCAGACCGGCTCATCGAGCATCACCAACTGCGCCCGTGTGCTCGTGAACAGCCCGGGTGGCGGCGGCCCGGCCGATGTCTACGCCGCCGAGCTGCCATAGGCGTCAGTCGAGGCTCTCGACGATCTCATTCGCACGCGAGCGCTGCCACGGCGAGGCGACGAAGTGCCGCGCTCCAGCACGTCACGAAGGTCGAGCTCGCCGAGTCCGCGCTCCACGCGCCCGCGGCCGGCTTCGGCGACACCGAGTTCTACCCCGACTTCATCGACAAGGCCGCCGTCCTGCTCGTGAGGCTCGCGAAGGATCATCCGCTCCCCGACAGCAACAAGCGAGCGCCATCGGTGTCGCTGCGTCTGTTCGTCGGGGTCAACGAGGCTGGCGTGCGAGGGCCGGTAGGTGCCCGAGCGCCTCGTGGGCACTCGATGCACTACTGCAGCCAGTGGATGAAGCTCTCGTAGGGCGCGCCGGCGGCGATGAGCCGGTCGAGCGAGCTCACCAGCGAGCCGACTGACCCACGACCCTGCGGGTAGCGCCCGGGGTTGAGAACCACGATCCCGGAATGGGCCCGGCCCTGACTGCGGTAGCGGCGATCGAGCTCGAGAAAGTCGTCGCGGTTGTAGGTGACGAGCACGCGGGCGGCCGTCTGCGCGTACTCGAAGACGTCGTCGTCTGGGAGGCCACGGAGCTCTCGACGCTCAGAGACTGCCTCAACGTCGTGGCCGCGCACACGGAGCTTCTCGGCCACGATCGCCGAGATCATCTCGTCCAGCAGGAGCTTCACCGCGTGAGGCTCTGCTCACGCCAGCGCTGCTCGGCCGCGTCCGCGTCGTCCTGGTTCCGCCGTATCCGGTCGTCCGTGTCGTCGGGATACTCGTGGTAGTAGCCGACGGCGTCTCGCACCTGACGGACACTGAGGCTCAACCACTCGGCCGTCGCCTGGATGGATTCATCGCCTTCGGGCCCGTTTGCGCGCAGCGCGCCGATGACCTCCCAGACATCCGGGCCCGCGGCCACACCCGCACGCCGGCCTGTGGGTCCATCACGGAAGACGATCCCAGGATGGTCATCCATCCGCACCCCCTCATCGATGTACCGCTCCGCGAGCCGTGACTTGTTCAGTCCTGCGCGAGCGCCGCGACGCTCGAGGCGCTCGACGACGCCAGCGTCCAAGCGTGCAGAGAACTGACGAGCAGCCATGTCAGACATTGTAACGCACCGCGTGACACACTTCCCCACGCGGCACTCTCTCGAAGCCCATATTTGAGGTTAAGCCGCAACCTCAGACAAGGACGGCGCGTAACGGAGGTTTGCGCCCGATACCTCCATGCGGCCGCAGGCTCTCGCCGCCCCGGCCCGCGGCATTCGGGGCGAATGGTGGGGGTTGGCTCTGGGAGCAGATTTCCTGGGGCGTGTGCGGGTTCGTGGGCGGTAGATGGGTAGCCCGGTGCTGGGTAGCCCGGTGCTGGGTAGCCCGGTGCTGGACGGCCCCGTGCTGGACGGCCCCGTGCTGGACGGCGCTGCGCTGGACGAGGCACTGGCGGAGCCGCCCGGTGGCTCCGGAGTACCGTAGTCCTCCATGCCCGGCAAGGACGTTCTCGGCAAGGCCTACCGTGCCGCGGCCTGGCGCCTGGTACACCGGGCCTGGCAGGCGGCGCAGCAGGCGGGGACGATCAGCGCGGGCACCCCGGCCGGCCGCCGGTTCGCCGCGTTCGGCCCTGGCTCGTTCATCGCCTTCCCCACCGGCGCGCTGTATGGCGAGCGATGGATCGAGATCGGGGCGGGCACGCTGATCGGTGCCCAGGTCACTCTGTGCGCGGGCATGGTGCCCGGCCAGTACCTGGGGGAGGCGCCGGTGCTGCGGGTCGGCGACCACTGCGTGATCGGCCGCGGCAGCCACATCATCGGCCATCAGTCGATCGACATCGGCGATGACGTTT